>DATHSY010000077.1:0-13993 GCA_035463715.1 Actinomycetota bacterium
GAGGATCTCGTGGTGTACGGCGGTACAGGCAAGGCCGCTCGCTCGTGGGAGGCGTTCGACGCCATTGTGCGCACGTTGCGCACCCTCGCGCACGACGAAACGCTCATCGTGCAGAGCGGGAAGCCGGTCGGCGTATTCCGCACGCAGGCGTCATCACCCCGAGTCCTGATTGCCAACAGCAATCTGGTTGGGCGTTGGGCGACGTGGGAGAAATTTCGCGAGCTCGAGCGCGCAGGGCTCATCATGTACGGGCAGATGACCGCGGGCTCGTGGATCTACATCGGCACGCAGGGGATCCTGCAGGGGACGTACGAGACGTTCGCCGAGGCCGCGACGCAGCGGTTCGGCGGCTCGCTCGCCGGGACGTTCACCCTGACGGGTGGCCTGGGCGGGATGGGCGGCGCGCAGCCGCTCGCCGTGACGATGTACGGCGGCGTCGCGCTCTGCATCGAAGTCGACCCGGCGCGCGTGGAGCGCCGGATCAAGACGCGGTACCTCGACCGCGAGACGTCCGACCTCGACCAGGCGCTCGCGTGGGCGCAGGAGGCGCGGACCGCCCGTGAGGCCGTCTCGATCGGGCTCGTCGGCAACTGCGCCGAGGTCGAGCCCGAGCTGCTCAGCCGACGGTTCCGGCCGGACGTCGTGACCGACCAGACGAGCGCGCACGATCCGCTCGGCGGCTACGTGCCCGCCGGGCTCTCGGTGGCCGAGGCGGCCGAGCTCCGCGAACGCGACGCGGACGGGTACCAGCGGCGGGCGTACGGGTCGATGGCTCGTCACTGCGAGGCGATGGTGGGGTTCCTCGACGCCGGCGCGGTCGTGTTCGACTACGGCAACAATCTGCGCGCGGGCGCCCGGATCGGCGGGTTCGATCGCGCGTTCGACTACCCCGGGTTCGTGCCGGCGTTCGTCCGCCCGATGTTCTGCGAGGGGAAGGGGCCGTTCCGGTGGGTGGCGCTGTCGGGGGATCCCGAGGACATCGTCAGGACCGACCGCGCCGTGGCCGAGCTGTTCCCAGAGAACGACCGCTTGCAGCGATGGCTGGCGATGGTGCAGGACCGGGTCGCGTACCAGGGGCTGCCTGCGCGGATCTGCTGGCTCGGGTACGGGGAGCGTGCCGCCGCCGGGCTGCGGTTCAACGAGATGGTCGCGAACGGTGAGCTCTCGGCGCCGATCGTGATCGGGCGCGACCACCTCGACAGCGGCAGCGTTGCGTCGCCGTACCGCGAGACGGAGGGCATGCGAGACGGCTCCGACGCCATCGCGGACTGGCCGGTCCTGAACGCGCTCGTCAACACCGCGGCGGGTGCGCACTGGGTGAGCGTGCACCACGGCGGCGGCGTCGGGATCGGGTACTCGATCCACGCAGGGATGGTCGTTGTGGCCGACGGCAGCGCGAACGCGGCCGCGCGGCTGGAGCGCGTCCTGACGTCGGATCCCGGGATGGGCGTCGTGCGTCATGCGGACGCCGGCTACGAACGGGCGATCGACGTCGCACGCGAACGCGGTGTTCGGCTACCCTGGCGCTCGTGATGCCCCGTCGCCGCCCGCTCGCGGTGGTTGGTGTCGCATCGTTGCTGCTCGTCGGCGCGTGCTCGGTCGACGGCACGACGGCGACCGATGGACCCGACGGGACCGGTGCTTCGACGCCGTCCGAGGGCGAGGCAACGGTCGAGCAGGCGGAGGCCGACGTGGCGAGCGGGTCGTGTGTCACCGCGTACCTGCCGATCGCCGAGGGCAACACGTGGACCTACGAGCTCAGCGAGCCCGCCGGGACGGTCTACACCGATACGGTGACCGCGCTTGGTGACGAGGGATTCACGATCTCGAGCGACTTCGATGAGCTCACGAAGCGCACCGAGTGGGCGTGCACCGACGAGGGCATCACCGCGCTCACGTACGGTAGCGGCCCGGCCGCGAGTCTGTCGGTCGGTGGTCTGCAGTTCGAGACGACCGACGTGAGCGGGGTGACATTGCCGGCAGACCTGTCGTCCGGCGACCGGTGGCGGCAGACGTTCGACATCTCCGGCAGGTTCGACGCCGGCGGCGTGCAAACGCGCGTGACCGGCTCGGTGATCTACGCCCTGCGCGCGGGCGACCTCGAGGCAGTCGAGGTGCCGGCGGGTACCTTCGACGCGATCTCGATCGACACTGACATCACGCTCGACCTCACCCCACCCACGGGCGGGGTGGGGATCCCGCTGACCCTGAACCTCGATGGCGTGCAGTGGTTCGCCGAGGGCGTCGGGCTGGTGCGCTCCGAGAGCGACGGCGACTTCTTCGGCGCGTCCTTCTCCTCGGTGGCGGAGCTGACCTCGTACGACGTCGGCTAGCGCCCTTCAGCGGCCGCCGTTGCCCTCCGCGCGGTCGGCCGCGTACTCCGGGCTCGTCCGGTACACGAGGTAGTCGAATGCCGCCCACAGCGTCTTCGAGAACGGATACGACACGAGCGGGAATAGCGCCACGAGCGCGATCGACGTGATCGTCAGCTGCGCGACGTGCACGTCGGGCAGGTCGACGACGAGCCACACGACGAGGAGCACGATCCAGACCGACGTCGTCACGCCGTAGTTGATCACCATCGCGCCGAGGAACCCGCCCTCCTCGCGCTCGAGCCGCAGCCGGCAGCGCGGGCACCGATCGCGGATCTTGAGCCACCGCGTGAACAGGCGGCCCGACCCGCACCGAGGGCAGCGACGGAGCGCTCCGCGGAGCAGCGCGCGGGATGCCCCCGGCTCGGCGGGCGCGGCGGGCGCCGCGGCCGGACGGGCGGCAGGATCGAGGTGATCGTAGGGGTTCGACACGTCTGCTGAACCCTATCCATGCGCCGCGGTAGCCTTGCCCGGTGACCGTCCGGATCGGAGAGCGGCTCTCGCTCGATCAGGTCGTGGCGGTCGCGTTCGGAGAGGCCGTCGAGCTCCCGCGGGCTGCCGCGGAGCGGATGCAGCGGTCGCGCGCGGTCGTGGATCGCGTCGTCGAGACCGGCGCGACGGTGTACGGCGTCACCACCGGGTTCGGCAGCCTGGCCGATGTCCGGATCCGGCCCGAGCAGGCCAACGACCTGCAGCACGCGATCCTGCGGTCGCACGCGACCCCGGTCGGCCCGCTCCTGTCGAGCGCCGAGGCGCGGGCGATGCTGCTCCTGCGAGCGCACGTCCTCGCACTCGGTCACTCCGGGGTGCGGGTGGCGATCGTCGAGCGGATGCTCGACATGCTGAACCACGACATCGTCCCCGCGGTTCCCGAGCAGGGATCGCTCGGCGCTTCCGGAGACCTCGCGCCGCTCGCCTCGCTCGCGCTCCCGCTGATCGGCGAGGGACGCGTCCTCGACGGCGCCGGGGCGACCGACGCCGCGGGCGCGCTCGCGACGGCGGGGCTCGCGCCGCTGTCGCTCGAGGCGAAGGAGGGGCTGGCGCTGGTCAACGGCACGCAGGGCATGCTGGCGATCGGGGTCCTGGCTGCCTCGCGCGTACGGTCGCTGTGCGCTGCCGCCGACGTCGCCGCCGCGATGACGATCGAGGCGGCGCTCGGCACCGACCGGCCGTTCGACGAGCGGCTGCAGGCGCTACGACCGCACGCCGGTCAGGCGGCTTCGGCGGCGAACCTGCGCCGGCTGCTCGCCGGGAGCGGGATCACCGCGTCGCACCGCGAGAGCGAGCATCTCGTGCAAGACGCCTACTCGCTCCGGTGCGCGCCGCAGGTGCACGGCGCGACGCGCGACGTCCTGGCGTTCGCCTCCGGTGTGCTCGAGATCGAGGCCGGCTCGATCTCCGACAACCCGATCGTGCTGCCGGACACGGCAGACGTCGTGTCGGGCGGCAACTTCCACGGTCAGCCCGTGGCGGTGGCGCTCGATGCCCTGGCGCTATCCGTGGTGCCGCTCGCGAGCATCGCGGAGCGGCGACTGTTCCGGTTGCTCGATCCGCGCTCGAACAACGGCTTGCCGGCGTTCCTCGTTCGCGAGAGCGGGTTGAACTCCGGGCTGATGCTGGCGCAGTACACCGCGGCCTCGCTCGTGTCGGAGATGAAGACGCTCGCGCACCCTGCGTCGGTCGACTCGATCCCGTCGTCGGCCGGCCAGGAGGACCACGTCAGCATGGGGATGACGTCGGCACGTCACGCGCGCGACGTCGTCGCGAGCGCGGAGGTCGTCGTCGCTCTCGAGATCCTCGCGGCCGCGCAGGGCCTCGACCTTCGAGCGCCTCTGCGGGCCGCACCCGGGACCGCGGCGGCGCTCGAAGCGGTCCGAACGGTGGTCGCCCCGCTCGAGGTCGACCGAGACCTCGGGCCGGACATCGCGGTCACGACCGCCGCGGTGAGGGACGGGACGATCGTCGCCGCGGTCGAAGCCGCCGTCGGCGCGCTCGCCTGAGGGGACGGTCCGCAGCGAGCGTCGTGCCGCCGGCGGCGTTAGTGATAGACCCTCACGGGCGTCCCGACCGGACTGATCGCGAAGATCCACTTCGCGTGCCAGTACGGGACGCGGACGCACCCGTGGCTCGCGGGATATGAGGGCACCTCCGGCCAGCCGTGGATCGCGCGTTGCCCGTCGAAGAAGCTCGCGTAGTACAGCCGCTTCGACGTGTACCCGGGGACCTTGTACCGGACGCTGAAGGACCCGTTCCTCGTCGGTGTGCTCGCCGCGCCGGTGGAGACATGGATGATGCCGATCACCACGGCCTCGTCGACGACGTACAGCACCTGGCGCGACTGGTCGACCTCGATGTGGAACGCGCGACGGTCGAGCACCGGGCGCGGCACGATCGGGTGGGCGAGGGCGCGCCACACGGCCCGGTCGACCGTGGTCGTTCTCGTCATCCGCTGGACCTTGCGGAACGCCATCACGGCGTCGGCCGTGCGGAAGTCGAACGTCTGGTCGACGGCAACGAGCCGGTAGTGCAGCTCGACGAGCCGTTGCTCCAGCAGCCGGACGTAGCGCCCTCTCGAGCCCTCTCGCAGCGACGGCAATGGGGTCGTGCGGAAGCCGCTCACGGCCGTCCCGGCGAGGAGATCGTCGTCTGCGAAACGCGCTCGGACCCGGTAGGTCCCCGGCAGCTCGATCTCGAACGACGCGGCGAACCCACCTGCTGCGCCGATCGGAGGGCTCTGGGTGTCGACGACCTTGCCGCCGAGGATCAGCCGCAGCTCGACCGTCGCGCCGGTGTGGATCGGCCGGACCGTCCCCCGCACGACGGCCCGGTCGAAAAGCCGGACCGCGCCGAGCGAGACGTCGACGACCGCGCGCACACCCACGCTCACGGGATCGCTCGTCGCCGTTCCCCAGACGGCGTGCAGGACGACGCTCGCGTGCGGCTCGAACGTCACGGAGTAGTTGCCGGCCGCGCCGGTCGTCGCGGTCGCGATGGTCGCGTCGGCGTCGTTCCGGATCTCGATCGCCTGGCCGTTCGACGCCGGCTCGATGCTGCCCGAAAGCGTCACGACCTCACCGAACGCGATCGTCTGGGGTGTCGCGTCGAGGGTCACCGTCTCCGTCACCGCCTGCGCGCGTGCCGGGGCGGCGGCGAGACCGAGCGCCGCCACGCCGATCGCGGACGAGAGCGCGACCGTGCGAAGCCTCATCGTCCCCCCACGGCTCGCCCTGCGATGTAGCTCCGCACGACCGGATCGTGGCCCGGCCGATACGGCACGTCGCGGACATCTCCCTCGAGGACCACGAGGTCCGCGGGCTGCCCGGGGCGAAGCGTGCCTGCCCGATCGACGATCCCTGCGACCGCCGCCCCTCCGGCGGTCGCCGCGGTGAGCGCTTCGTTCGGCGTGATCCCGTAGGTGAGGCACGCGAACGCGATCGCCTCGGGGATCGACGAGATGGCCGAGGTCCCAGGGTTGAAGTCGGTCGCGAGCGCGACAGGCACGGCCGCGTCGAGCAGCGCCCGGGCCGGGGCCGGGCGCAGTCCGAGCGAGAACGACGACGTCGGAAGCAGGACCGCCACCGAAGCGGTATCGGCAAGCACACCGATCGCCTGGAGCGGGAGGTGGTTCAGGTGGTCGACGCTGCGGGCGCCCAGGCGCGCGGCCGCCACCGCCGAACCGGTCTCCCCCAACTGCTCGGCGTGGCAGCGCAGTGGAAGCCCGGCCGCCGCCGCTGCCGCGGCGACGGCCTCCAGGTCCTCGAGCGTGAACGCGATGTCCTCTACGTAGATGTCCACCGCGTCCACCAGGCCCTCGGCGGACGCGGCGGGGATCAGCTCGTCGCACGCGAGACGCACCCAGTCCTCGCGAGTCATCCCGGGCGGGACCGCGTGGCACGCGAGCAGCGTGACCGTGCACGTCTGCGCGGTATCGGCCGCAAGGCGCCGGGCCAACCGCGCCTGGCGCAGCTCGGCCTCGACGCCCAGCCCGTACCCGGTCTTGAGCTCGACGGTGGTCGTCCCGTGGTCCGCCATCTCGGCGAGCAGGGGTAGGCAGAACGCGATCACCTGGTCGTCGGAGGCAGCCGCCAGCATCGCCGCGCTCCGGGTGATTCCGCCCTCGCGGTGCAGGTCGCGGTAAGACCTCCCGGTGAGCCGGGCCTCGAACTCGTCGGCGCGCCACCCGACGAACGGCAGGTGGGTGTGGCAGTCCACGAACCCGGGGACGATCGTCGAACCGGCGAACACGACGGGCTCAGGAGCGTCGGACGGCAACCCGTCGGCCGCGCCCACGTACGTGATCCGTCCGTCGCGCCACGCGACGGCACCGTCCAGCACCTCGCTCGGGGTGTTCGGCCGGTCTAGCAGCGGGACGACGACGGTTGCCGCGACGAGTGCTCCCGAGGCCTCGATAGGCATGACGCTATCGAAGATGAGCGGGGACCCCTTCGCAAGACGGGGTCCGGCCTCGACCGGGCCGTTCGACCCTCAATCCACCGGCCCGGCATCCCGAAAGGCTCCATATCGGGAATGCCGTCTGCGGAGGGAGTGGTGTCTCAGCGCTCGCCCACATCGGGTGACCTCGCCGGCTCGGAGGCGCTCCTGCGCGCCCTGGTCGACCACGCCCCGGGATTCGCGGCCGTTCTGGACGACCAGGCCCGCCTCGTCTTCATCGGCGGGTCGATCGGACGGGGATCCGGCTGGTCCGAGGAGGAGCTCCTCGGTCGCTCCGTCCTTGAGTTCGTCCACCCCGACGACGTCGCCGCCGTCGGGGAGATGCTCCACGGTCGCTCGGAGGCACCGGAGGCCGGGCAGGCGGTCGAGGCGCGCGTCCGAAGGCGAGACGGTAGCTACGCATGGGTCGAGGCCGTTGCGAACAACCTCCTTGACGACCCGGACGTCCGCGGCATCGTCGTCAACGCACACGACGTCACGCAGCGCAAGCGTGCCGAGGCCCTGTTCCGGGCCGCGTTCGAGGCGTCCGGGGTCGGGATGGCCCTCGGCGACGCGGACGGCCGGTACATCGAGGTCAACCCCTCGATGAACCGGATGCTCGGGTACGAGGACGACGAGCTGCGCGGTCGGTCGTTCCGCGAGATCACCCACCCCGACGACGTCGAGGCCGACGAGGCATTGAGCGCCGAGCTTCTCGCCGGACTCCGAGACAGCTACTCCCTCGACAAGCGATACCTGCGCAAGGACGGCTCCGTGGCCTGGGGTCGCCTCGCGGTGTTCATGCTCCGCGTGCCGGAGCATGGCGCCGTGTCGCTCGCCATCGTCGAGGACATCACCGAACGTCGAGCCACCGAGCAGGCGCTCGCGCGCGCCAACGAACGATACCGGACGCTCGTCGAGACGATCCCCGCGGTGTCGTACGTGTGGGAGTTCGGTACTCCCCCTGCGGAGACGGCCTTGTACTACACGAGCCCGCAGATAGAGACGCTGCTCGGCTTCACGCCCGAGGAATGGGGAGCGGACCCCGACTTCTGGATCTCTCGTCTGCATCCCGACGACCGCGACGCCGTCCTGGAGGCGGCCGACGTCGCCGAGCGAACCGGGGCGCCGTACCGCATGGAATGCCGCTACCTGGCGACGGACGGCCGCGTCGTGTGGGTGCAGGACGAAGCCGTGATGATCGCCCGGCGCGATGACGGAAGCCCGTGGCTGTATCAGGGCGTCATGATGGACATCACGGCCCGCAAGGGCGTGGAGGAGGAGCTCAGGTCGACCTCCGCCTACCTCCGTGCGATCGTGGATTCGTCTCCGGTCGCGATCGTGTCGATGGATCTCGACGGAACGGTCCGTTCGTGGAACGAGGGAGCCGAACGCATCTTCGGCTGGACCGAAGAGGAGGCCGTCGGGCGGTTCCTCCCGCACGTCGGACCGGAGCATCGGGCGGAGTTCGAGGCGCTGCGCGACCGACTCCTTGAAGGAAGCTCCTCGCATGAGCGGGTCGAGATCCGCCGGCGCCGGAAGGACGGGTCGCCCGTCGACCTCGCCCAGTCGTACGCGCCGCTTCGCGACGCACTGGGCCGGGTGACGGGGATGGTCGCGATCCAGGAAGACGTGACCGAGCAGGAGCGCGCCCGGGCCCAGGCCGCCGAGCTCGAGGAGCGCTACCGAACGCTCGTGGAACAGATCCCGGCCGTGACCTTCGTGGACGAGATCGTGACCGTCGGCGAACGCGTGGAGTTCACGACGGTGTATGTGAGTCCGCAGGTCGAGACGATGCTGGGCTACGACCGGGATCGATACGCGGCCGAGCGGATGTGGGCGACGATCCTGCATCCGCTCGACGAGGAGCCGATCCTCCGCGCGGCCGCCGATCACGTGGAGCGCCGCGAACCGATAGACACGGAGTACCGGCTCGTCGCGGCGGACGGCCGGATCGTGTGGGTCCGCGAGCAGTCGATGCCGCTACCGCAGCGCGGCGGCCGGATGTTCTGGCAGGGTGTGCTCTACGACATCACGGCGACGAAGGAGACCGAGCTGATGCTGCGCAACAGCGAGGCGGAGCTTCAGCGCAGCCTGGACGTCCTGCGAAGGACCGACGAGGAGCGGCGAGACCTGCTGGCGCATCTCATGGCGGCCGAGAACCTCGAACGCGGTCGGATGGCCGAGGGGATCGAGGACGATTCGCTGCAACACATGACGGCGGTCGGCCTCCGGCTGGAGTCGCTCCGCCGTCGCCTCACCGACCCCGAACACGTCGGGGCAGTGGACCAGCTCGGCGAGACCGTGGAGCAGGCCCTGTCGCGTCTGCGATCGGTCCTCGTCGAGCTCCGGCCGCGTTCGCTGGAACAGGACGGCCTCGGGCAGGCGCTCCGGCAGTTCGCGCGCGTGGCCGCCCGGGACCGCGATGTGCGGGTCGATGTCGAGGACCGCCTCGGGTCGCAGCCGGATCTCGAGGTCCGGTCGCTCGCCTACCGGATCGCACAGGAGGCGATCTCGAACGCCGTGTCGTGGTCGCGCGGCACGCGCGTCGACGTCCTGGTCGAGGAGCGCGACGGCGGCGTCTCGATCCGGGTCGAGGACGACGGCGTCGGGTTCGAGGCCGAGGCCCTGGACCCCGCTACCGCGATCGGCGTCACGTCGATGACCGAGCGGGCCGAGGTCGCGGGCGGGTGGTTGCGCATCGGGCCGGGAGCCGGCGGCGGAGCCGTCGTCGAGTGCTGGCTGCCGGGGGCGTCCTCGGCCGGTCCGTAGACTCGGCGGTGTGAGCACCGCCGCACGCGTCGGGATCCGCGACATCCTCAGGATCCCCGAGATCCGCGCGGCGATGACCGGCACGTTCGTGATCATGCTCGGGTACGGGATCCTCGCGCCGGTCCTTCCCAACTACGCGCGCTCGTTCGGCGTCGGCTACGACGCGGTCGGCGTGATGGTCGCGGCGTTCTCGCTCACGCGGCTCGTGTTCGATCCGATCGTCGGCCGGTACATCGCGCGCTACGGTGAGCGGCGGACGGCGACGGCGGGCGCGATCGGCGTCGGCGTCTCGACCGCCCTGGCGGCGGTCGCGCCGAGCTACCCGCTCCTCGTCGTCTTCCGCGGCGCGGGCGGCGCCGGCTCGGCCGTGTTCTTCGCGGCGCTGCTGTCGTACCTGCTGCGCACGATCCCGTCCGACCGTGTGGGGCGCGTGATGAGCGTGTACTACGCGTCGTTCAATGTCGGCATCATCGCCGGACAGCCTATCGGTGGCTTGCTGGCCAAGGCGTTCGGCCTCGTCGTCCCCATCTGGGCTTATGCGGCCGCGTGCTTCCTGTCCGCGTGGCTCTTCCACCGGGCGATCCGCGATCCCGAACGGCCGCGCGACCAGGAGCGCGCGGCCGGCATCGGCGCGCTCCCGTGGCACCGACCCCTCATGGCCGTCCTGGCGGCGAACGGCGCCTACATGTGGGTCATGGGCGCGGTGTTCGGGACCCTGCTGCCGCTGTTCGCGCGCGAGGAGCTCGGGCTGTCGTTCGACGGGGTGGGGCTCGCGCTCGCCGTCGTCACCGGGACCGAGTTCCTCGTGCTGTTCCCGGCTGGGAAGGCGAGTGACCGGTTCGGGGCGCGGACGGTCCTCGTGCCGTCGTTCGCGGCCTTCGCGGTGCTCGTCGCGTCCCTCGGCACCATCGACACCGTCGTGCCGCTGATGCTGCTGCTGGCCGCGCTGGGCATCGCGAGCGGCTACGCCGGCGTGCCACCCGCGCCGATGCTCGCGTCGCTCGCGCCCGGACGACTGGCGGCGCCCGGCGTCGCGGTCTTCCGGTTCGTCGGCGATCTCGGCTTCGTGCTCGGACCGTTGATCGGGGGATGGGTCGCGTCGGAGGTGGGCTTCGCGGCGGCGTTCGCCGTCAGCGCGGCCCCGTCGCTGGCCGCCGCGGTGCTCGCCGCGACGCTCTCGAGCCCGCGACGCGTCCCGGCGCCGGTGCGCGACGGCGCGGGGCTGTAGCCAGCCGTGCGGGCCGGCGTCCAGGTGCTCTTGCCGGTCGACGTGGAGACGGCGTGGTCGACGCTGACCGACTGGAAGCGGCAGCCCTCGTGGATGCGGGACGCCGCGGAGGTTCGGGTCGTGGGGCCGCGCGAGGAAGGCGTCGGGACGCGGATCGCCGTGAGGACTGACGTCCTCGGCGTCCCGGCGTTCACCGACGTCCTCGAGGTCACGCGGTGGCAACCCCCGACGCGGCTGGTGATGGAGCACCGCCGGTTCGTCCGCGGCGTCGGCACCTGGCGCCTGGAGTCGCGCGACGAGCGGACGGTGTTCTCGTGGGTGGAGGAGGTCGCGTTGCCCGTCCCGATCCTCGGCGCGCTCGCCCTCGCGGTCTATCGGCCACTCATGCGGACGCTGATGCGCAGATCGATGCGTGGTCTCCAGGAGGCTCTGTCCGTCGGCCGGCCGTCGGGACTCCCGCCCCCGCGCGCGATCGCCTGACCGCGCTATCGTTCCCGTACAGCGGGGGAGCCCCGGGCAGGGGCTGAGAGGCCGGCCGAGACCGCCGGCGACCCTTGGAACCTGATCCGGTTCGGACCGGCGGAGGGAAGCGATGGCCAGCCTGGCGGAGCGTCTCGGGAACGTCGTCGAACGCGAGGCGCCGGCGTGGGGGATCCGGCGCGTGTCACCCGAGGCCCGGCGGTTCTCGGGACTCGACCTGGCGGTGCTCTGGGGAGACCTCTCGGTCGGGTTCCTCGTCATGGTGACCGGTGCCCTGCTCGTGCCGGCCATGGGGCTGTCGCGCGCGCTGCTGGCGATCGTCCTCGGCTCTGCGATCGGGTGCGTGCCGCTCGCGCTCGTCGGCGCAGCGGGCGAACGCGAGGGCCTGCCGACGATGGTGCTGTTCCGGCCGATCCTCGGGCGGTTCGGCTCCTACGTGCCTACGGCGCTCAACGTGGTCCAGCTCGTTGGGTGGACGGCGGTCGAGTTCTGGGCGATGTCCGAGGTCGCGAACGTGGTGTCGACGCGCCTGTTCTCGTTCGATGCGTCGTTCGTGTGGCTCGTGGTTGTGGCGATCGTCTGCACGTCGCTCGCGCTCGGCGGACCGATCCTGGTCGTGCGCCGGTGGCTGGAGCGCTTCGGGATCTACGTGCTGATCGGCGTCTCCGTGTGGATCACGGCCCGGGTGCTTGCGGCCGGCGACCTCGGCGCGATCTGGCGCGCGCCGGGCGACGGCGGGCTCCCGTTCTGGCTCGCGGTCGATCTGGTCGTCGTGATGCCGATCTCGTGGCTGCCGCTGGTCGCCGACTACAACCGGTTCGGGGTCCCGGGTCGCGGCGGCGCTTTCGCCACGTACGCCGCATACCTCGTCGGGAACGTGTGGTTCTACTCGCTCGGCGCGCTCGTCGTGCTCGCCGTCGGTGCGACGTCCGACGTCCACGGGATCGGCGCCGGGATCGCGACCGTCGCCGGCGGGTCGATCGTCCTGCTCGCGTTGCTCGTCGGGGAGAGCGACAACGCGTTCGCGGACATCTACTCGTCCGCGGTGTCGATGCAGAACGTGGTGTCGCGCGTCTCCGAGCGACGGCTCGTCATCGGGGTCGGCGGGCTCGCCTTCGTGCTCGCGTTGCTTCTGTCGGTCGAGCGCTACGAGGTGTTCCTGTTCCTGATCGGTTCCGTGTTCGTCCCGCTGTTCGGCGTGTTCGTGGCGGAGTACGTCGTTCTGCGGCGCGGCAGGTTCGAGACGGATGAGCCGTTCCGCGCGCCGTCGTGGCGGTGGCGTGCGTTCGTGCCGTGGGCGATCGGGTTCGTCGTGTACCACTGGTGCGTCGCGGCCGGCACGATGCCGCAGGGCTGGACCGACGCGATGAGGTGGTTGTTCGCCGAACTGCTCGGCCTGCCGTTCCCGCTGTTCGACGCCGAGCTGGGGGCGAGCCTCCCGAGCTTCGCGGTGGCCTTCGGCCTGGCGATGCTGGGGGACCGGGTCGCGACTACCCGTCGACCACCCTGGGCGTCGGCGGGGGAGCGGCGACCAGCAGGATGACGGCCGGCTCCTGGCTCGCGTTGCGGATCGTGAGCTCGGCGGTCTTCGGGACCAGGACGGACCCCCATCGGTCGAGCTTCTTTCGGGCCCGGTCGACCTGGACCGCGATCCGGCCGGCGAGCACCACGCACATCGCGTCGGAGTCCCGGTCCGAGATCGGGCCGATGCCCTGTGGTCCGTCCAGACACAGGAGCTCGGACCACAGGTGATCAGACTCGAACAGCGTCTCGTGTCGCGGGCCGTCCTCGTCGAACGCCACCAGGTCGCGGACGTCCTTGGTCTCCATCGGCCGCCAGGCTACCCGTCGGCGGAACGTCCAACCTTCTCGACCCCTGACCCAGGCCGTGGCCACGCGCGTAGGTAGACTTCGGCCGGTTCTTCCAGTGCGCAGCCGACAGGAGGCTCGACCGTGGTCACGCTCGCCTACTCGACCGACCCGCCGGCATCGGTAGCAGCCGACGTCCTCGTCGTCCCCGTGTTCCAGGGACCGGAGCCGGGTCCGGGCGTCCGCGAGATCCGCGGCGCCGACCTGGTCCGCGCCTTCGCGGACGCCGGCTTCAAGGGCAAGCGCGGCGAGTATCTCTTGGTACCGAACGTCGGCCTGAGCGGCGTGAAGGCGGGTGCGGTGCTCCTGCTCGGGATCGGGCCGAAGGGCGAGGTCGGGCCCGACGCCCTCCGCCGGTCGATCGGGAAGGTCGCGCCGCAGCTACGCAAGCGCGGTCGCGTGGCGACGACGCTCCCGCAGGCGGGCGGCCGGGCCTTCGAGGACGCCGTGCAGGCGACGGTCGAGGGGCTGCTCCTCGGCGCGTACCGGTTCACCACGTACAAGTCGGGCAAGACGAAGGAGCCGGTCGAGAAGCCGGCGCTCAAGACCGTGACGGTGATCGGGTCGCCCAAGTGGAACGCGGGCGCGGCGAAGAACGCGCTCACGCGTGCGAAGGTCGTGAGCGAGGCCGTGATGTGGGCGCGCGACCTCGTCAATACGCCGGCGATCGACTGCACGCCGGACTACTTGGCGAAGCAGGCGCGCGCGATGGCCAAGGAGCACGGGCTCGAGGTCAAGATCTGGACCGAGGCGGAGCTGAAGCGCGGCGGCTTCGGCGGGATCGTCGGCGTGGGCCAGGGCAGCGTCAACCCGCCGCGGATGATCGAGCTCCGCTACCGCGG
>DATHSY010000078.1:0-5053 GCA_035463715.1 Actinomycetota bacterium
TCACCGAACGGTTCGTCCGGTCCGACCCGCCGTCGCAGGCGGAGCTCACCGACATGGACGAGGAGATCGAACGGCTCCTCGCCGTCGCTGAACGCACCGTCCCCGTTCGGTCGGCGCGGACCTTCGTCGCCGTCGCGGGAACCGCCACGACCGTCCAGGGCATCTCGCTCGGGCTCGAGCGGTACGACCGCGACGCGATCCACCGGACCTGGCTGAGCCTCGGCGATGCAGACGCGGTCTCCTCCCGGTTGGCGTCGATGACGAACGCGGAGCGCGCCGCGATCCCCGTCATGCCGCACGGCCGCGGTGACGTGATCGTCGCCGGTGCCCGGATCCTGGTCGGGGCGATGCATCGCTTCGGGTTCGCGCGAGCCCTCGTCTCGGAGACCGACATCCTCGACGGGCTGGCGTTCGAGCTCCTGTCCGCGCGGTAACCTGCCCGCCGATGCCGAACCGACGTACCCGCAACCGCCATCTTGCGCGCCTGGCGCAGCAGCGCTACGCGGAGCGCCACCGCCGAGAACGCCGGCGCAAGATGCAGGTGGTCGCCCTCGCAACCGTCGTCAGCCTCGTCGGCCTGGGTCTGGCGGGGTTCGCGTTCGGCGTCTTCGGTAGCAACGAGCCGGAAGCAGGACCGTCGGGATCGCCGACGTCGACGCCCACGGCCGCGGCCGCGGCGTGTGGCAGCGATGCGCCGAAGGCCGCGGGTGAGGAGAAGCCGACATACGAGGAGCCGCCGAAGATGACGATCGACCCCGAGAAGACATACACGGCAACGATGCGCACGTCCTGCGGCACGATCGTGGTGGAGCTGTTCGCCGATCGGACGCCGGAGACGGTGAACAACTTCGTGACGCTGGCCAGGGACGGCTTCTACGACGGGCTGACGTTCCACCGGATCGTCCCGGGCTTCGTGATCCAGGGCGGCGACCCCAAGGGAGACGGCACCGGGGGTCCCGGATACCAGTTCCAGGACGAGATCGTGCCGTCGCTGACGTTCGAGGGCGCGGGCCTGCTCGCGATGGCGAACTCCGGGCCGAACACGAACGGCAGCCAGTTCTTCATCACCCTCGGACCCGCCGAGCATCTGAACGGCAAGCACACGATCTTCGGCGAGGTCGCCGAAGGTACGGACGTCGTGGATGCGATCGCGGCGTTGCAGCTAAACGGCGAGTCGCCTGCCCAGCCCGTCTACATCGAGAAGCTCACGATCGACGAGAAGTGACGTCGGGGCGACGCCGCGTCACGCCTCGATGAGGTAACGCTTCGGGTTCACCACCTCGATCGTCACGCTGCGCCGCTTCCCAACCCCCGCCCAGCCGGTGACGGGGATCCGTCCGGCGCCCGGGCCGTCGGACAGGATCGGCAGGACGCCGGAGGCGACGATGGTCCCCTTGCCGTAGCGACCGCCCTCGAGGTCGAACATCAGGTGCCAGACGCCCCTGCCGTTCGGCAACGTGATGCACGAGGCGTGCAGCGTCCCCACTCGCTCACCGAACCTGCCGGACTCCCAGCCGTCGGCGCACTCGTACAGGTCGACATCGAGGACCGCAACCGCGGCCGGTGTCGACTCGGCCACCCCTTCCTGACGCACGAACCCTGTCCCGTCGTTGCTGCATACCTCGATCGTCGCGTTCTCTTCCACGGCATCCTCCTCGTCCGACGACGGTGAGCCTAGGCCGCAAGGGGTTCGCGGGCAACGTGGGTCCGGCGGCTACACTCCGCGGATGCAGGCGTGCGCGGTCTGTGGAGCGACCAACCCCGCGCCGGCGAGGTTCTGCATGTCGTGCGGGCGCCCGCTCGCGCCTGTTGCCCCTCCGACCGAGGGGACCCGCAAGGTCGTCACGATCCTGTTCTGCGACGTCGCCGGGTTCACGCCGATGGGCGAGCGGCTCGATCCCGAGACGCTGGGCGGCGTGATGACGGCGTTCTACGAGCGGATGGCGGAGGTGATCGAGCGCCACGGCGGCACCGTCGAGAAGTACATCGGCGACGCCGTCATGGCGGTGTTCGGCGTCCCCTTGCTGCACGAGGACGACGCGCTCCGCGCGGTGCGGGCCGCCGTGGAGATGCTCGCGGCGCTCGAGGGGCTCAACGCGGAGCTCGACGCCGACGCGCGGCTGCAGCTCCGCATCGGCGTGAACACCGGGGAGGTCATCGTCGGCGACCCCTCGGCCGGACGCTCGCTCGTCCTCGGCGATGCCGTGAACGTTGCGGCCCGACTCGAGCACGCGGCGCCGACGGGCGGCGTGTTGATCGGCCGCGACACGTACGCGCTCGTGCGCGACGCGGTCACCGTGGATCCCGGAGAACCGCTGGCCCTGAAGGGCAAGGAGCACCCCGTGATGGCACACCGCTTGGTGTCGGTCCTCCCCGGCGCGCAGGGCACCGCCCGCGCGACGCCACAGCGGGTCGACCGCGACTCGGAGCTCGCCGCGCTCGACGCCGTCCTCGCCGCGACGCGCAGCGAGCGGTCGTGCGAGCTGATGTGCGTGCTCGGATCCGCCGGCGTCGGGAAGTCGCGGCTCGCCCACGACTTCTCCGCGCGCGCGGCGCGTCACGCTCTCGTCCTGGAGGGCCGGTGCCTGCCGTACGGCGAGGGCATCACGTTCTGGCCCGTCGCGCAGATCGTGAAGCAGGCGTGCGGGATCAGCGAGGCCGACCCGAGGCGCCGCGCGCTCACGCGGATCGAGCAGACGCTCGCGGGCGCCGACGACGCCGAGCTCGTCGCCGAGCGCATCGCCGGTGCGATCGGGTTCGTGGACGCCGGCGGTGAGATCCAGGAGACGTTCTGGGCGATCCGTCGTTTCTTCGAGTGGCTCGCCCGCGATCGCCCGGTCGTCGCCGTGTTCGACGACGTGCAGTGGGCGGAGCCAACGCTGCTCGACCTGCTCGAGTACCTGGCCGGCTGGAGCCGAGATGGATCACTGATGTTGCTGTGCCTCGCGCGGCCGGACCTGCTCGATCTCCGGCCCGCGTGGGGCTCGCCGGCCTCGGGTCGCGACGTGCTGCTGCTGCAGCCCCTGACGACCGACGACAGCGAGCAGCTGATCCGGAACATCCTCGGCTCGGCCGAGCTCGAGCGCCGCGCCGTCGGCCGGATCACCGAGGCGGCGGGCGGCAACCCGCTGTTCGTCGAGGAGATGTTGAGGATGCTCGAGGACGACGGCCTGCTGCGACAGACGGGTTCGGGCTGGGACGTCGTCGCCGACCTGTCGGCCGTCGCCGTGCCGGCGTCGATCGGGTCGCTGCTGAGCACCCGTCTCGACCGGCTGTCGGGCGAGGAGCGCAGCGTGATCGGATCGGCCGCCGTGATCGGGAAGGAGTTCTGGTGGGCGGCGGTTGCCGAGCTCGTCCCCGAACGCGTCCGTCCAGCTGTTGGGGCGCACCTGCAGACGCTCGTCCGCAAGGATCTCGTGCGGCCGCACCGCTCCACGCTGCCGGGGCAGGACGCCTTCGCGTTCCACCACCTGCTGATCCAGGAGGCGGCGTACCAGGCGACGCCGAAGCAGACGCGCGCCGTGTTGCACGAGCGGTTCGCCGGGTGGATCGAACGGACCGTGGGTGAGCGGGTCGTCGAGTACGAGGAGGTGCTCGGGTTCCATCTCGAGCGGGCCGCGATGCTGCAGCGCGAGCTCGGTCCCTCCACCGCCGACGTGGATCTCGCGCGTCGGGCCGGCGAGCGGCTCGGGTCGGCCGGGCGCCGGGCGCTCGGGCGCGGCGACATGCCCGCCGCCGCCGAGCTGCTACGGCATGCGGTCGAGGTCCTGCCGCCCGACGAGGTCGGCCGGACCAGGATCCTGCTCGATCTGGCGCAGGCGCGGCTCGAGCTCGGCGACCTCGCCGAAGCCGAGCGGACGATCGCGGCGGCCGATGCCGCGGCGGCCGACTTCAGCGATCGCGGCGCGCGGGCTCAGGTCGCGGTGCTCCGGCTGCTCATCGAGGAATCGACCGATCCGAAGGACCGGTCGAGCCAGGCGCTGGAGGAGCTGCGACGGGTGATCCCGGTGTTCGAGGAGCTCGGCGACCACCTGGGGCTGTCGCGCGCGTGGAGGCTGATGGCCGACGTGCACTGGACGCGCGCGCGCTACGCGGAGGTCGATGCGGCGTTGCGTCGAGCGATCGAGCATGCCCGCCGGGTGGGCGACCAGTGGGAGGAGGCCGAGAGCCTCGGTCAGTACACGGGCTCGGGCGTGTACGGCCCGGCTCCGGCGGCCGAGGTCGCGAGACGCAGCTTCGACGTGCTCGCGACCGTCCCCGGCAACCGTATCGCCGAGGCGCGCGCGGTCCGCAGCCTGGCGATCGTCCGTGCGATGGAGGGGAATTTCGACGAGGCGCGCGACCTCGTACGACGGGCGCGGACGATCCTCGAAGACCTGGGGATGCGGCTGCGGGCCGCCTTCGTGTCTGAGGGCGCGGCGTTCATAGAACGGCTCGCGGGCGACCATGCGGCCGCCGAGCGCGAGCTGCGGTCGGGCTTCGAGACCGCGCGCGACCTCGGGGAGCAGGGGTTCCAGTCGACCGCGACCGCGCTGCTCGCGCGGGAGCTCATCGAGCAGGGTAGGTTCGACGAGGCCGAACGCTTCATCGCGCTGAGCGAGGACCTCACGGCCGACGACGACCTCGCGACGCAAGTCCTGTGGCGTTCGGCGAGGGGACTCCTGCTGGCCGCCCGGGGCGCGCTCGACGAGGCGGAGGCGATGGCCCGCGAGGCCGTGAAGCTCGCCGACGAGACCGACGATCTCAACATGCGAGCAGACGTCCTGATGGATCTCTCGAGGATCGTCGAGGCCGCCGGCCGGGCCCCCGAGGCCCATGACGCCGTGCGGCAGGCCATCGCCCTGTACCGTGACAAGGGCAACCGCGTCGCGAGCGACGCGGCCGAACGCCGCATGGCCGAGCTGGCGGGCCGTCGGTAGCATCGACCGCGCCCGGGTGCCGGAACGGTAGACGGAGGTGCCTTAAAAGCACCGGCCCGCAAGGGCGTGTGGGTTCGAGTCCCACCCCGGGCACGTACATGATCCACACGAGTCACGCCCACTGCCTGCGGTCT
>DATHSY010000079.1:0-5240 GCA_035463715.1 Actinomycetota bacterium
GCCGGTAGTCGAGCCCGGTCGTCTCGAAGTCGAGGGACGCGAAGGCGGCGCGCCGCCATGGGAGCGCCCGGGCAGGACGCCTCGGCGGCCGCGGGCCTCGCCTCAGCGACATCTGACCACGCCCGCGTCCGTCACGATCAGATCGACGGGCACGTCGTGGCCGCCGTGCGGCAGCGGACCGACGAGCTGCGCGGCGAAGCAGATCCCGACCTTGACCGCGTCGGGTCTCGTCTTGGTGAACAGCCGGTCGTAATACCCCCCTCCGTATCCGATCCGGTAGCCATGCCGGTCGAACGCGAGACCCGGCGTCACGATCACGTCGAGGTCGCCGGGCGCGATGAGGTCTCCGCCCGACGGCTCGTCCATCCCGAACGCGGCCGGCCGCATCTCCTCGCCCGTGCGGTAGGAGACGGCGACGATGTCTGCTTGCTCGATCCGCGGGAGCGCTACGCGGCGACCGCTCGCGAGCAGCGCATCGACGATCGGCAAGGTCACGACCTCGGTGCCGAACGAGGAGAACACCATCACCGTCCCGGTGCCGTCGAGCTCGGGGAGCGCCAGCAACGCCCGCGCGATCGAGCGCGATCGGGCCGCGCGGTCCTCCTCGGACAGTGCGTCTCGGAGCGTCCGCACGGCCGTCCTGATCGAACGCTTCTCACGCTTGAGACGGTCGGACGTCGTCACGGTCCCCCCTCGGCCCGCACCCGGGGCAGGACGAGCTCGGCGAGGACGTCGACCCGGTCGGTCGGGCCGGCCGGCAGGACGATCGCCCACGACGCTCCGGCGGCGGCGAGCCGGCCGAGCCGTCTCGAGAGATCGTCCGCCGTGCCGATCCACACGCCCTCGGTGTCGAGCCCGCGTGCGCGTCGGTCCGCCGCGAGCCGCGCGGTGTCGTCGGCGTCCCGACCCACCAGCGCGATCCCACCCCAGGTCGGCTCGACCGCACGTCCGGCGGCCTCAGACTCATCCCGCAGCAGTCGAACGCGTTCGCCGAACCTCTCCAGGTCCAGGCCCCAGCCGTTCCACGCATCCGCGGTCCGCGCCGCGACGCGCACGACCGACCGGCTCGTGCCGCCGACCCATCGCGGCGGCCCTCCGCGGGTGAGCGGACGCGGCACCAGCGGGCCTTCGATCGGTGGGACCCGCTCGCCGCCTCCCCATGGCCGACCGGCGAAGAGCTCGCCGAGGGCCCGGATCGTCTCCGCGAGATGCTCCCGCCGCTCGCCGACGGCCATGTATGGCAGCCCGAACGCGTCGTGCTCGCGCTTGCTGAGCTCGTCGCCGGTGCCGACCGCGAGGATCGCACGGCCGCCGCTGATCAGGTCCAGCTGCACGGCCAGCTTCGCGAGCAGCCCGACCGGCCGCAGCGACGCGCGGGCGACGAGCGTTCCGAGCCGGATCCTCGACGTGGCCGCGGCGACGGCAGCCAGCGTCGTGAAGCACTCGAGCACAGGGCCGTCGTCCGGGCCGCCGAGCGGCATCAGGTGGTCGTACGCGAACACGCCGTCGAATCCGAGCTGCTCGGCACGGGACGCGAACGACCGCACCCGGTCCGGGTCGTTGGTGAACATCGGCAGGACCAATCCGATGCGCATGGCCTCCGAGGTTCTCATGCGAAGCCCGCGGCTCAGGCCCCCAGCTCCTCCAGCGCCAACGTGGCCGCGCCGATCGCGCCGGCGTCGTTGCCGAGCTGGGCGGCCACGATCGGCACGGCAGGCCGGTGCTCTACGCCCTCGACCGAGTCCTCGAACGCCCTCCGCGTCGGGCCGAGGATGAGCTCTCCCGCCTCCGCGACGCCGCCGCCGACCACGACGACCTGCGGGTCGAGGATGTTCACCAGTCCCGCGACCCCCTCCCCCAGTCTTCGGCCGACCTCGGCGAGGATGCCACGCGCCGTCTCGTCGCCGGCCTCCGCGGCCTCGCTCACCATCACCCCTGTCACCGCGTCGGGATCGCTGCCGGCCAGCATCGCGAGGACCGAGTCAGGGTCCTCACGCACCGCGCGTCGGCCGAGTCGTCCGATCGCCGCACCCGACGCGACCTGCTCCCAGCAGCCACGGTTGCCACAGCCGCAAAGAGGTCCGTCCGGTTCGACGATGATGTGCCCCACCTCGGCCGCGAAGCCGTGCGCGCCGCGGAACAGCCTGCGGCCGGCAACGATGCCGCCCCCGATCCCCGTCCCGACCGTGACCAGGAGCATGTGGCGGTACCCGCGGCCCGCTCCGAAGCGCCACTCGGCCCACGCCGCGGCGTTCGCGTCGTTGTCGACCTGGCAGGGGATGCCGAACGCGTCGGTGATCCGGCGTGCGATCGGCAGCTCACGCCACGCGATGTTCGGCGCGAATCGGAGGACGCCCTGGTTCGCGTCGACGAGTCCTGCCGCACCCACACCGATCGCGACGACGCCGTCGTCGAGGAGCTCGCGAGCTACGTCGATCGTCGCGGTCATCGTCGCCTCCGAGTCGTCGGCCGGTGTCGCGGCCACCTCGCGCTGGAGCACGGTGCCGTCGCGCGCGACGCGGAACCCGTTGATCTTCGTTCCGCCGACGTCGATGCCGAGCGCGGACCCCGTCTGCGACGCCACGGCCTCAGAAGCGAAGCAGGGCGCCGATACCGCCGAGCGTCGAGAGCCCGTCGCCGTTCACGGTGTCCACCCGGCAGCCGTGCCGGACCGCCTCGGCGACCGCGGCCTCCACCACGTCGGGAACCCGCCGGATCGGCGAGCCGCAGGTCGGGCAGGTCTCGCCCTCGTCGGCGAGGCGGCCGCATACCGGGCAGGCCGTCCCGGGCGATCCGAGGTCGATCGACACGATGAGCTCGGCGACGCGGCCCTCCGACAACGCCGCGAGCGTATCGCGCAGACCGACGACCGCGCCGGACCGGGCGGCGGCCGCCTCCGACACCCGCTCGATCCTCGCGGTCTCGGCATCGCGCTCGAGCTCTTCCTCGATCCGGAGCGCGCGAGCGAGCACGTCCGTCACGGAAGTGGTCATCGGCAACGAGATCCGGGCGCGGACCCGGTCGCGGACGTAGGGGTGCAGGTCTCGCTCGATGTCGACGTGAGCCTCCGCCGGCCCGGCCAGGATCAGGTGGTGGAAGGCGCGCCGCTTGTTCAGGTCGAACAGGTCGTTCGCGACCCGCTTGACGTGGCGGTGACGGTGATCGTCGACGTGACGCTGCATCCGCATCTGCGCCCAGCCGCCCTGGTCGTGACGACCCGGGACGTCGTCCGACACGTCGGTGATCTCCTCGATCGTCCCGAGCTGTACGACGAACAGCCGCGCCTTGGCGTAGTCGAGGAGCGCGACGCACATCGGACCGTACGTCGACAGGACGGCCTCGAGCTGGAGCAGGTCGGGCGTCGGCGAGACGATCGCACGGTCGCGCAGCGGCCGCGGGATGCGCACTTCCTGCCACAGGCCGGCATCGCTCGCCGAGAACAGCGCGAGCCCGCGCGTTCCGCCGCGGTCGAAACCGTCGCGCACGAACGTCTCGATCGCAGATGCGTCCGCGAGCACGGATCGCGCGGACCGGCGGTCGAGCCCGTCGGCCTGGCGACGGATCCGCCGGACGAGATCCTCGAGACGGACCTCGTAGTCGGTCTTCCTCGGGTACCGACGGCCGTCGACGGACAGCGCGAACGAGGTGATCGGCACATCGCCCGGCTGCCAGTCGGCGATCCCGCGTAGCAGCGAGTGGCTCAGATCCATCATCGGATGTCGATCCTGTGCAGGGTCCGGTCGTTCGGTTCGTCGCCCTCGTAGTCGGCGGCTCGTGCATCGACGACCGCGCGCGCCGCGAGCAGGAACTCGCGCGCCGCCGACAACAGGTGGTCGACCACCTCGGGGCTCGCGCGGTTGACGACGGAGATCGTCGCGCAGATCGGACAGAACGCGACCGGGCAGATGGCGGCCGCGGTGCCCTCGTCGGTCTTCGGTCCCTCGTCGCCCCCCGACGCGCTGGTGTTTCGCTTGCCGTCGCTCGTCTCAGCCACGTCGCCGTCCTCTCTCGTCGCCCCGTCCCTTGCGAGCCGCGCCGTCGGTCGGCCCCTCGGCGCGCTCGGGTGCGCCGAAGGAGATCTCGAGTCGGTCGTCGAGGAAGCTCGCCCCGCGCACGACCAGGCGCTGGAGCGTCGCGGGAAGGATCAGGTTCCGCTTGTACCAGCCGACACGGACGAACAGCTCGTCCCCCCGCCGGTGGATGTCCATGTCGTCGCGCGACACGAACGGCAGCCGCATCGACAGCACGTACCCGCCGGAGCGCCGCCGGACGCGGATCGGGTCGTCCCGGTAGAGCACCTCGGTCACGTTCCGTTCGCCGTACACCTCGGTCGCGAGGTCGTCGAGCAGGTCGACGCCCACGATCTCGCGGTCGAACAGTCTCGACGTCAGGATCGGAACGGGTTCGAACGACTCACGCACCGTCTGGAGGTGTTCGGCCTGGATGTCCTTCCACTTGCCGAAGTACGGGTCGGTCACGTCCTCGGGGATGATCCGGTTCACGACGACGGCGTCGACGCGGTACCCGAAGAGTCCGAGGTACGTGTACGTTCGGCGCGCCTCCGAGATCACCATCTTCTCCGGGTTCACGACGAGCCGCACCGACGAGCCTGTTTCGTCGGTGAGGATCGCGTGGACCGCCTCGAGGTTGCGGTGCAGCCGTTCGACGGCGTTGTAGAACCGGTCGCCGGCGATCGGCATCGACGTCATCCGCGTGACGACCGGACGAACCGCCTTCGACACGCGGCGCTGCATCGGGAAGATCCGCTCGATGTACCAGTTCATGACCTCCGGCAGCGAGAGCAGCCTCAGCGTCTCGGCCGTCGGCGCGCAGTCGACGACGAGCAGGTCCCAGCGCGCCTCGTCGACGTGGCGCTTCACGTCGATCAGACTGAAGATCTCGTCCAGCCCCGGGATGACCGAGAGCTCCTCGGCCTGGATCGTCTCGACGCCGGCCCAGTTCATCACCTGGATGAAGTAGTCCTGGATCTCGCGCCAGTTCGACTCGAGGCGGGCCTGCGCGTCGATCTGCTCGGCCCACAGGTTCCGCTCCACCTGCGTCGGGCTGTCGGCGATCTCGTGCTCGAAGGAGTCCGCGAGCGAGTGCGCCGGGTCGGTGGACATCACGAGCGTCCTGCTGCCGGCCCGGGCGGCCCTCACGCCGGTGGCGGCCGCGACCGTGGTCTTGCCGACGCCGCCCTTCCCCGTGAACAGCAGGACTCGCATCCGCGTCTAGCTTAG
>DATHSY010000080.1:0-6097 GCA_035463715.1 Actinomycetota bacterium
GTCGCCGGGGCGGCGGTCGCGGATCAAGGTCCACTCGCCGAACGCCATCGCCCCGGCCGAGGAGCCCGCGAGGACCGCACCGCCTCGCCATGCCTCGACGACGGCGTCCCACACGACGGTGCGGGCCAACGTCTTCGGGACGAGGCCGGGGTTGCCTCCCACGAGGTAGAAGAGGCGTCCTGTGCGGGCCAGCTCGGCGTTCGCCGGCGAGGCCACGTCTGACCGGCGGGTGGCCGGCAGCTCCTCCATCTCCGCTCCAAGCTTGCCGAACCACGTGCAGGCGTTCCGGACCGCGATCTCGGGGCGCTGTCGAGCCGCCGCGGTCGCGAGCACGAACGCGGGACCGCCGCCCGCGGCCGCGACGAGGAGCTCGTCCTGCGCCTCGTTCCCAGGCTTCAACTCGTCGCCACCGACCAGCGCAAGCGGCCCAGGCATGTCTCCTCCAGGCTAGCGATCGGCACTCCAAGGAGGGATTGACCGGCTCAGGCCGGGTATCGGTCCGCGAAGTCCCATGTCCGGAGCGCGCCGGGCGCGAGGCGGATCACGACGTCGTCCTCCGCGTCGTCGCCGTACCGGGCGGCGATCCGCCTCGCGATGTCCCGCGCGCCGTCGCGGACCAGTCGCGCGTCGCCACGCACCTCGACGCCCGTGTAGGGCGGGGCCTGCTCGGCGACCACGATGCTTGCCCGCGGGTCGCGTGAGAGCTGCCGGACCTTCACATCGTCTCCCGACGAGGCGACGTTGAAGCCGTCGTCTCGCCACTCGTACCAGACCGGTGAGAGGAGAACGCCTCCGTCACCACGGAACGTGGCGAGGACGGCGATGTTGGGGCGGTCGAGGAATCCGGCAAGTTCGTCGATCGGGATGTCACGGCGCACGGACGCATCGTAGCCCGCCCGAGACGGGTGACGATCAGGCCTCGCTCACATCGGCGTGGCGCCGACAGCGAGCCTGGTACTTCTCGGCTCCGCCGATGTGATCGGGCACGAGCTCCGTGTCGGAGACCGCCGACGGGGCCACACGCACGTGGAAGATGGCGTCGGCCCCACACACGGTGCAGATCGCGGTGAGCTTGTCGACGCGCTCGGCGAGCGCCATGAGCGAGGGGAGCGGTTCGAACGGCCGGCCCTCGAACGTCACGTCGAGCCCGGCCACCGCAACGACGATGTCACGCCGAGCGAGCTCGTCGACGACGCCGATGAGCTCGACGCCGAAGAAGTGGGCCTCGTCGATCGCGACCATGTCGGTGTCCGGTGCGATCCGCGCGACGATCTCGCCGGCCGCTGCCACCGCCTGGGAGGGGAGGTCGAGTCCTGCGTGCGAGGCCACCCGGCCTCCGCCGCGGATGTCGAGTGCGTGCGTGAAGACCTCGACCCGACGACCGGCGATCAGCGCTCGCCGAACCCGACGCAGGAGCTCCTCGGTCTTGCCGGCGAACATCGGTCCGGCGATGACCTCGACGCGTCCACGACCCGGGTCCACGTGGTCATCATCCTCGACGTCGGCCGGTCGCTGCCTAGCGATGGTTGCTCAGCCGGGCTCGTCGTTCAGGCTGCGTTCCAGCTCGCGCAGCACCTTGGCCTGGATCGTACGGGACATCTTCTTCCCGAATGAGGCAAGGTCCGGTTCCTCGTCCGGCTCCTCTTCGGTCACGGCCCGCGGTCGCGGGACGCCTTCGATCACGAGCTCGTGCAGCGCCTCCGGTCGGTCGATGTCCTTCAGCCGCTGTTCCCCAAGGGAGCGAGCGGTGACGCCATCGGGCAGTTCCGGGCCGATGAGCGCTCGGGTCGTCTCCGAGAGCAAGACCTGCCCCCCGCGCCCGACCGCTGCGATCCTGGCGGCGCGCACGACGTCGATGCCCGTGTATCCCTGGTCGCCCACGACAGGTTCACCCGTGTGCAGCCCCATCCGGACGCGGACGGCCGCGTCCTCAGGCCACGCGTGATCCGCCAGCGCCCGCTGCGCCTCCACGGCGGCTCCGACGGCATCGCGCGCCCGCGCGAAGGCGTAGAAGAATGCATCTCCCTGCGTGTCGATCTCGCGCCCGTCCCGAGCCGAGAAGGTCTCGCGGACGATCCGGCGATGTTGCTCGAGGACGCTCCCGAACGCCGACCCCCCCAGGCGCTTAAGCAGCTCAGTGCTCCCCTCGACGTCGCTGAAGAGGAACGTGACCGTACCCGAGGGAAGGTTCATACGTTCAAGCATAGGTCAGCCTGAGTTCCTCCAACGATCCTCCAACAAGCCCGCGGCAGGCTGGCCTCGAGAGTACCGGGCCGTCCACCGAGGAGGCGCAGATGCGAAAGACATCATGGCTCGCCGGGATCGTTGTGGTGTTGATAGGCGTCGCGGCGGTTGGTGCAAGGGCCGCCGGGACGACGTCCGGCAAGTCGCTCGTTCTCGTGCAGAGCGCTCCCCAGGTCGCGGCGGTCGACCTGGGCGACCCCGGGCCTTCTGCCGGTGACGTGCTCGTGTTCCGGAGCGAGCTCCTCGACACCACCGGCTCCCAGGTTGGTCAGCTGAACATCACCTGCACGCAGGCGATCGGTACCGAGTACATCTGCCGGGGGATCTTCACTCTCACGGGACGCGGCCAGCTTTCGGTCGACGCCCTCCCGACGTTCCCGCAACCGGTCGTGGGCATCGTCAACGGGGGGAACGGCGAGTTCCAGCGCACTCGCGGTGAGGTCGAGATCCGGCCGCGAGCCGACGGCACCACGCTGATCACCTTCGAGCTGTTCGGATGACGATCGTTCCTGCGGCCGGCGAAGGTCGCCCGTTCATCCGGGTCTACCCGGATGCGATCGTGTCTTTGGCCTCGACGACGGTCCCGCCGGGTAGAAGGCGCTCGCGGGATGGATGCAGCCAGCGAGAGTCTCCGGTGGGCAAGTCAGAGGCCACCGGGTTTCCAGATAGAGTGCTTCGGGAAAGCCCCGCCTATGGCCCCCATAGAGGCCTCGAGGCGCGACGAGGTCGACCTCGACCTCGAGATCCGGGCAGCGCCTTCCGAGCTTCGGGATGTGCGGCGAGCCCTCCGACGGCTTCCGATACCAGGTGAAGCGTTCGACACGGTCGAGCTCCTGGTGACAGAGCTCGTGAGCAACAGCATCCGGCATGCCGGGCTCCGTCCGACCGACCGCATCCGGGTCCGGACCCGTGCCGAGGGTGACGTGCTGCGGGTTGAGGTCTTCGACGGCAGTCCGGGCGGCTCCGTTGCCGGCGGGATCCGTCCGAGTCCGGGGGCCGAGTCAGGCTGGGGGCTGTGGCTCGTGGACCGGCTCGCTACGAGGTGGGGCCATCGACGAGGCTGTTACTGGTTCGAGATAGGGATCGGAGCGGGAGCACCGACGGCCCGGCCGTCCCTCAGCTCCTAGGGTCATTCTCCCTCGCCACCCGTGCGGGCGTGCCCTCCCGCTTGGCGATCACGACGAACCGGTCCGTCTCCTCGACCACTCGCTCGATGTCCGAGATCAGGTGCTCGCCCAATATGAGGAAACGGACAGGGTCACTGCGGACCCGCTCGTACTCCGAGGCGGTGATCGCGATCATGTTCTCGCACCCAGACCGTCCGCACTCGCAGTACACCCGCAGGTATCGGTCCGGTGGCTCATCCGCGTGGGCCTGCTCGAGGCCCTCGTTGATCTCACGCGACACGGCCTCGTTCTGCGCCACCCGCTCTTCTCTCGTCGTCACGAGACGACACTAGCCAAGATCGGCGGAGAACGCGACGCTCTCATCCTCAAGGAGCGGTGGTCCCCAGTCGAAGGTGAAGAGCCAAGGGGGACCCACACCGTATGTCTCATGCCGCCGATCGCACCCGCCAACGGTCCGCGTCGCCCGTCGAGGCGTCCGCCGTTCGGACGACGGGGCTCCTGACTGGGCGCGCTCGCCTCGTTCTGCTCAGCTTCCTGATGTTGTTCGTGGAGCTCGCGCTCATCAGGTGGGCGGGGTCGAACGTCGTCTACCTCTCGTACTTCTCGAACTTCATCCTGCTCGGCAGCTTCCTTGGGATCGGGATCGGTTTCATGCGATCCGGGTCGAAGGCCGAGTTGTTCCCGAGAGCGGCTCCGGCCCTCGCCGTCTTCGTTCTCTTCGTGCTTCTGTTCCCCGTTCACGTGGATCGATCCGGCACGGAGCTGCTCTACTTCGGAGGGCAGCCGTCCGGACTACCGATGTGGGTGATGCTTCCCGCCCTCTTCGTGGCGACCGCGCTGATCATGGCGATGATCTCCGACGGCGTCGCGAGGGCGTTCGCTACCTTCGAACCGCTCGAGGCATACCGCCTCGACATCATCGGGAGCCTGCTCGGGATCGCGGCGTTCTCGCTCCTTTCGTTCGTCGATGCCCCGCCCATCGGGTGGGGCCTCGTGGCGGCCGTGTGCTTCACCGCCCTCATGGTGCGCCGCACGACGTTGATCGGGGGCTTGCAGATCGGTGCCGCCCTCATCGTGCTCGTCACGATGCTCTGGAGCGAGTCGGCGTTGCCGAACACCCACTGGTCCCCCTACTACAAGGTGTCGGTCATCCCGTGGGCAGGCGGCGGCAGGTACGACGTTCGGGTGAACGGGATCCCCCATCAATCGTTCGGATCGATACGCCGTGAGATGGAGCCGCTGTACTTCGCACCGTACGAACGCGCCCCGAACAACCCGCTGGCCCGAGTGCTGGTGATCGGTGCGGGAACGGGAAGAGATGTCGCGATCGCCCTGAGCCGGGGCGCGAGGCGCGTCGACGCCGTCGAGATCGATCCGCACCTGTATGCATTGGGCAGGGAATTGAACCCGGAGCATCCCTACCAAGACCCCCGAGTTCACGTCTCTATCACTGACGGACGGGCGTTCCTACAGCAGTCGAACCAAAGCTACGACATGATCCTGTTCGCGCTTCCCGACTCACTGACGCTCGTCGCGGGGCAGTCCTCTCTCCGCCTCGAGAGCTACCTCTTCACGCTGCAAGCTATGCGCGTGGCGAGGGATCACCTCACGTCTGGCGGCGTGTTCGCCATGTACAACAACTATCGCGAGCGGTGGCTGATCGATCGCCTTGCCCACACGCTGAGCGAGGTCTACGGCAATCCGCCATGCATCGACACGACCGGCACGGTGGGCCATTTCGCCGTCCTCACGGCGAGCCTCGATCCCGGACGCGTCTCATGCCGGACGGTGTGGCACCCTGCGGGGACGGACGTACCCCCGCCGGCCACCGACGACCACCCCTTCGTGTACCTCCGGACCCGGGCGATCCCTTCGGTCTACCTGCTGACCCTGGGTCTGATCCTGCTCGCGTCGATCCTCGCGGTCAGGATGAGCGTCGGACGTCAGCGCGGCATGAGTGCGTATCTGGACCTGTTCTTCATGGGAGCGGCCTTCCTCCTGTTGGAGACGAAGAGCGTGGTCCAGTTCGCCCTGCTGTTCGGAACCACGTGGTTCGTCAACGCCTTGGTGTTCGGAGGCGTCCTCCTCTCCGTCCTCGCGGCTATCGAGGTGGCGCGACGGTTCCGCTTCGCCCATCCCGGCCGCCTCTACGCGGCGCTCGTGGCGGTCCTGCTTGTTGCGTGGGTCGTGTCGCCGGAGTCCCTACTGTCGCTCTCGATCGCTCCGCGCTTCTTCGCTGCGGTTGCCATCGCGTTCGGGCCGATCTTCGTGGCGAACCTCATCTTCGCCGATCGATTCCGGAACGTGGGATCGTCCACGGTCGCGTTCGGGGCGAATCTCCTCGGCGCGATGGTCGGTGGGGTGCTCGAGTACGGCGCCCTCGTGGTCGGCTACCGCGCGCTGCTCCTGGTCGTCGCCGGTCTGTACCTACTGGCGTTCGTGTGCCGTCCCAAGGGCACCGTGAAGACGGGGAACGGCGAGATGCCATCGGCGCGGGGGATGCTGCTGTCTCGACCGTCGCCGGGAGTGCCGAGCGGAACGTCGTGACCCTGCGGTCCCGACGCTCACACGCAAGGGATGAGCTACTAGGTCCGCCCGCTTCGCATCTTCCGGAACGAGAAGCGGCTATGCGCCAGCCAGCAAGTCGCTGGCCTGAGAGAAGGCTTGAAGTGCCTCGTGAACGACCAGAGTGATGACGGCGGCCGCGGCCGCGGCCGCGGCGAACA
>DATHSY010000081.1:0-2177 GCA_035463715.1 Actinomycetota bacterium
AGGCCGTGCCCGCGTGCGTCGTAGCGGATCACGTCCTGGCGGGCCGCGAACGGCAGGAACTGCGGCTCCCAGATTCGCCGGTCCCACAGCTGCCCGTGGATCAGGACCACGGGGTACCCATCCCCGGCTCGCTCGTAGTACAGGGACCCTCCGTCGACCGCGACGTATCCGGGTGAGACCTCCATCGCGTCAGGCGAAATGCGGGGCGAGCTTGCGGTACGTCTCGTCGAGCAGTTCGGGCAGCACCCTCGTGTCCCCGATCACGGGCATGAAGTTGGTGTCGCCCCCCCACCGCGGGACGACGTGCCAGTGCAGGTGCTCGGGGATGCCGGCACCGGCGACCCGCCCCAGGTTGAGGCCCAGGTTGAAGCCCTGTGGCTCCGCCACGTCACGCAACACGGCGACGCACCGCTGGAGCAGCCCCTGGATCTCGCTCCCCTCGTCGGGCGTGATCTCCGCCAGGTCGCCGACGTGCCGCGTCGGCAGGACGAGGAGGTGGCCAGGGTTGTACGGATACTTCGCGAGCGCGACGAATGCGGCGTCCGTCCGGATCAGCACACGGTTGTCCCCGGCGCCGGGCTGCAGGAGCGTGCAGAACACACATGCAACGCCGGTACCGTCCTCACCGTCGTCGCGGGCCGTCTCGATGTACTCCATCCGCCACGGCGACCACAGCCGGTCCACGGGAACGCCTATCCGCCGAACGAGCTCTGATCGATCGAGCGTGAGGACACCTCAGCCTGGAGCGCGGTGACGAACGCATCGATCCCGACGCCCTTCGTCTCGGTGCCCGATCGGTCGCGGACCGTGAGGAGCCCCGATCCGATCTCCTTGTCGCCGACCACGAGCGTGTACGGAGCCTTCATCAGCTGCGCGGCACGCACCTTCTTGCCGACGGTCTCGGTGCTCTCGTCCACGTACGGACGCAGACCGGCGGCGCGGAACCGATCGGCGAGCGACCTCGCGTGCTCGACATGTCGATCGGCAACGGGCGCGAGCCACACCTGCTCCGGCGACAGCCACAGCGGGAACGCACCGGCGTAGTGCTCGATCAGGACGCCGCTGAACCGCTCGATCGACCCGAGGATAGCCCGGTGGATCATGACCGGTCGGTGACGCTGGTTGTCCTCGCCGACGTATTCCATCTGGAACCGCTCGGGCAGCCCGAAGTCGCACTGCACCGTGGTCAGCTGCCACAGGCGGCCGATCGCATCGCGGAAATGGAAGTCGACCTTGGGCCCGTAGAAAGAGCCCTCGCCCTCCGCCACCTCGTACGAGAGCCCGCTCTTCTCGAGCGCGTTCCGTAGCGCGTCCGTCGCGCGTTCCGCCATGTCCGGCGTCACGATCGTCTCGCCGGGCAGGGTCGACAGCGTCACGGTCGGGTCCGTGAACCCGAACGTCTGGTGGATCTCGAGCGTGAGGTCGAACACTCCGAGGATCTCGTCGACGAGCTGATCCTCGGTGCAGATGATGTGCGAGTCGTCCTGGGTGAACCCGCGCGCACGCAGCAGCCCGTGCACGACTCCGAGCCGCTCGTACCGGTACACCGCGCCGAGCTCGGACAGCCGCATCGGAAGCTCCCTGTACGAGCGGATCCGCGACTTGAACACGAGCACGTGGAACGGGCAGTTCATCGGCTTCACGAAGTACGCGGGGTCGCCCGGGTGCTGCATCTGCGGATACATGAGCTCGGCGTACTTGGCGGTATGGCCGGAGGTGTCCCAGAGCTCCCGTCGGGCGAGGTTGGGGGTGGCGACGAGGTCGTACCCGCGCTCGAGGTGCAGGTTCCGAACGAAGTCCTCGAGCTCCTTGCGGAAGATGCCGCCCCGCGGGTGCCAGACGGCGAGCCCGGGACCGAGCTCCTCGGGGAACGAGAACAGGTCGAGCTCGCGCCCGAGCCGGCGGTGGTCGCGTCGCTCGGCCTCCTCGAGACGGTGGAGGTACGCGTCCACATCGTCCTGCGTCGCCCAGGCGGTGCCGTAGACCCGCTGCAGCATCGGCTTGGTCTCGTCGCCCCGCCAGTACGCGCCTGCGACCTTCAGCAAGCGGAACGCCCCGAGGCGTCCGGTCGACGGGACGTGCGGTCCCAGGCACAGGTCCGACCATCCGTCGTTCGTGTAGACCGACACCAGGTCGCCGGTCGCGCCCTCGCTCTGGTCGAGGCTCTCGATGATCTC
>DATHSY010000082.1:0-12388 GCA_035463715.1 Actinomycetota bacterium
CCGGCTCCGACGGGAGGTCCTGCAGGCGGAGATCCGAGCCATCCTCGGTCTGGGGGTGGAGCTCCGCACGGGGATGCAGCTCGGAAGGGACATCGACCTCTCCTGGCTGAGGGACCACGGCTTCGCGGCCCTGTTCCTCGCCGTCGGGGCCATGCGGAGCCGGGACCTGCAGGTCCCCGGCGTGGAGCTGGACGGCGTCCTACGGGCCGTCGACTTCCTGATCAATGCAAACAGTGGGTACCGCGTCGGCCTCGGCGATCACGTGGTGGTTATCGGAGGCGGGAACGTGGCCCTCGACGTAGCCCGGACGGCCCTGCGCGAAATCGCCGCGGGTCGCCCGGTGCCGGAGGCAGGTCCCTCTCCAGAGGACGGGGTGCAGGCTGCCGCCACCGTGACCCTGGACGCCGCGAGGATGGCCGTCCGGATGGGTGCCCGCGACGTCAAGGCGGTGGCCCTCGAGGCCCGCCACGAGATGCCTGCCCACGACTTCGAGATGGAGGAGGCGGAGCGGGAAGGCATCTCCATCCTGCATCGCCTTGGTCCGAGGCGGATCCTTGGCGAGACCCACGTCGAAGGGCTCGAGACACTCGACGTGTCCTCAGTGTTCGATCCGGACGGGCGGTTCAACCCGAGGTTCGTAGAAGGGACCGAGTCGCTCATCGAGTGCGACACAGTGATCCTCGCCATCGGGCAGGCCCCGGACCTGTCTTGGTTGCGTCCGGAGGACGGGATCGAGGTCAGCCCCCGGGGGACGATCGCGGTCGACCGCGACACCCTTGCCACCTCGGCGCCGGGGATCTACGCGGGGGGCGATGTCGCCTTCGGCCCCCGGAACCTCATCGACGCCATCGGCGACGGGAGACGGGCGGCGGCCTCGATCCACCGGCAACTGGCCGGTGAACAGCCCTCGCGCGTCCGGTTCCGTAAGCTCCTGCCGGTCACGGTGGTGCATCGCCCGGTCCTCAGCTACGACTCGGTCCCGAGAGTCGAGGTACCCTCGGTCTCGTCGGAGCGTCGGATCGGCGTGCCGGAGATTGAGCTGGGTTACACCGAGGACCTTGCCCGGCGGGAGGCCGCCCGATGCCTGCAGTGCTTCATGAACATCTCACTGGACGTTGACCTGTGCATCCTCTGCGGGGGCTGCGTCGACATCTGTCCGGAGAACTGCATCCGCATCACGCCTGTAGAGGAGATCGGCGAGCTCACGCCCGGGGGTCCGGCGAGCGCGCTCATCATCCAGGAGGACTACTGCATCCGGTGCGCGCTGTGCGTCGAGCGCTGTCCCACCGATGCGCTGTCCATGGTCGAGTGGTCCGAGGCGTCGACCGGACTCCGTGAGCTCGAACCGACGGCGGCGGGGATGGGATAGCGTGGCGGACAACGGCCGGAAGAGGATCCGGGAGCAAGAACTCTACCGGTTGCTGTTCCACCCGGGCGAACGGTTCCGCGAGTCGGAGCTGTATCGCTCGGTCGTCAGGCACCCGCGTCCCGACACCCCCCGGGGCCGGGCGATGACCTCCTTCCACAACTTCTTCCTCCACGTGTACCCGGTGAAGATTCCACGGAAGGTGCTTTCGTTCCGGTCGACGGGCCGGCTTGGGTTCATCGCGACGGTGCTATTCGCGATCCTCTTCGTGTCAGGGATGTACCTGATGTTCTTCTACCGCCCGTCCATCCCCGACGCCTACCTCGACATGCACGAGATCCACACGAGGGTGGCGTTCGGGCAGTTCATGCGGAACATCCATCGCTGGGCGGCCCACCTCATGGTGGTGGTGGTGTTCGTGCACATGCTTCGGGTCTTCTACGCGGGCGCGTATCGCGCGCCCCGCCAGTTCAACTGGATGGTCGGGGTGGTGCTTCTCCTGCTGACGCTGGGCCTGTCGTTCACCGGCTACCTGCTCCCATGGGACCAGCTCGCGTTCTGGGCCATCACCGTGGGCACGACCATCGCCGGTTACGTTCCCCTCCTCGGTGACCAGGCCCGTCAGATCCTGCTGGGCGGTCCCGAGGTGGGCGGAGATGCCCTGCTCCGGTTCTACGTGCTCCACATCTATGCCCTGCCCACCCTGATCGCCCTCCTTCTGGCAGTACACGTATGGCGGGTGCGGAAGGATGGGTTCGCCGTCGCCGACCGGGAGGAGGCGGGGGGTCCCGAAGCGGTCGCAGCGGGGCCCGCTGTGGAGGCGGTTACCGATGCCTGATCAGGAGAAGGAAGCCAGATACCGGCTCCTCGGTGTCGTGCCCCGTGAGATGGAGGTCCGCCCGAAGCAGGAGCCCGACGACACGGCGTTCACCTGGCCTCACTTCCTTGTGCGCCACGCCGTGGTGGCCGCGGCCACCGTAGCGGTCGTGTTCGCCGTAGCGATCGCCTTCGACGCACCACTGCAGGAGATGGCCAACCCGAACCTCACGCCGCCGGTGGCTAAGGCGCCTTGGTACTTCGCCGGGCTGCAGGAGTTGCTGTCGCGCGCCCATCCCATGGTGGCCGGGGTGCTGGTGCCCGGCGCGGTCGTGGTCTTCCTCTTCGCCATCCCGTTCCTGGAACGTGGTACCGGTTGGCGGATCCGGGATCGCAGGCTGGTGGTCATCGTGTTCACCGTGCTCATCGCCGCGGCCGTGACCCTCACGATCATCGGAGCCTTCTTCCGGGGTCCGGGTTGGTCATGGGTGTGGCCATGGGAGGATCTGTACCTGGAGCTCTGATCGGTGATGAAGGATGAAGCGGACGGCATCGATCGCCGGGGCTTCCTGAACTTCACGTGGAAGGTTCTGGCCGCAGGTCTCGTGGTGGAAGCAGGCTGGACGACCTACGACGTCCTGCTCCCGAGACCCGCGGGAGGGTTCGGCGGAACGGTCCAGGCGGGGACCGAGAGCGGATTCCCTGAGGGTCTGGTCCGCTACTTCGCGGGGGGGCGATTCTACGTCACGCGCGTGGACGACGAGCTGCTCGCTCTGTACCAGAAGTGCCCCCACCTCGGGTGCCGGGTCCCCTTCTGCGAGTCCTCCGGCCGGTTCGAGTGCCCGTGCCACGGCAGCATCTTCAACCTGAAAGGGGAGTACGTGGCGGGGCCCGCCCCCCGAGGCATGGACACGTTCCCCGTCCGCATCGAGGGGGGGCAGGTGCTGGTCGACACCGGGACCGTCGTGGAGGGGTCGGCGAAGGGGACACTGACGATGTCCGGCGAGGGGGTGGGGCCCTCCTGCCTGGAGAGCGACGGCGCCCACATGGGGGAGACTCCGGCCGAGCACATGGAAGTTTCCGGCGGCGGCCCCGAGGAGGATGGAGGGGGAACGTGACGCGGCCCGCGGGGGCTCCCAACCGCGACGATCCCGCCCTACAGCGCTCCCTCCGACGCTGGCAGCGGAGCGGCGTGTTCGTCGCCTTCCTCCTGCTACTGGCGTTCCCCGTGTACCGGGGGGTGGAGGCCGGCCATCGGACGGAGTCGCTGGCCGCCCGGGAAGCCGCCCTCATCAACATGGGCCACGAGCTCTGGGCCCTCAACTGTGCGTCCTGCCACGGCCTCGAGGGTCAGGGCGTGGACGCACCGGCGCTCAACTCCAAGGAGTTCTTCGACGCGATCACCGACGAGCAGATCCACCACCTCACGGCCTCGGGCATCCCTGGCACGGAGATGCCGGCCTGGTGGAACGAGCTGGGGGGACCCTTGACCGACGAGCAGATCCGGGCACTGGTCGCGTTCATCCGCTCGTGGGAGCACTCCGCGCCCAGCCGCCCGGATTGGCGAGTACCGGAAGGCTCTCCTGGATCCGGGGACCAGGGGACTAACCAGCCGTAGGTCCCTGATGATCCGGTCCCATCGCCCCTTCCTTGGGCATCGCCTCGCCCCGACCATTCGCCGAACCGGTGCAAGCCAAGGGTGAAGGAGGGGGCGTCGTGCTTAGGAAGCATGGGCTGATCCTGGCGGCCGCGGTGTTGCTCGCGGCCTGTGGTGGCGGGGATGCCGAGCCCGAGGCGGAGGACGGGCACGAGGAGGGCCTCCCGCAGAGGACCATCGAGGCCCCTTCGGCGGCCATCACCATCGATGGGGATCCGTCCGACTGGGCCGCGATCGAGGGACTCGATGTGACCTTGGAAGCGATCCGCGGCGAGGACGTGGAGCCGAGGGCGGCGACGATCAGGGTTGCGCACGACAAGAAGTCGGTGTACGTCCTGTTCGAGGTGACCGATGACTACAACTGGAACCCCGACGACGCACATCTTTCCGGCTCCGGGGCCGTGATGTGGTCGATCGAAGAAGGCGCGGGCGAGCACATGGGTGCTGAGGAGCCTGACCGGGAGACCAGCCTGGGCATGGTCGACATCTGGCACTGGGAGTTGGAGTGCGCCGCCGGCGAGCAGAGTGGGGGTGCCGTGTCCGAACCGGGCGAAGGTGAAGGCCCCGGGGACGACGGTGCATGCAACCTGGACGACGAGTGGGCCACGATCCCCGAGGAGAGGGAGGACGACAACGGCGCTGGTGCCGAGAACAGCCTGCTGGGGGTCTGGAGCCATACGAGCCCCACGGAAGACAGCAGCGGGGATTGGATCTTCGAGCTGCGCCGGCCGCTTGAGACCGAGGACGAGCAGGATGCGCAACTCGCTGTGGGCGAGACGGCACTACTTGCCCTTGCCTACTGGGATCCGGATAACGGCGACGCGGGTTGGGACGATGACGAGCACGCACAGAGCGCAAACCAAGGCTGGATCGAAGTTGCGCTGACGTAGCCTGAGCCCAAGGGAGGCGTCAGCAATGACCACGTTCCTCCGACCCGTCGATCGTCGGGCACAGAAGGATGGGCGTGGGGGTGGACTGCTGCTCCTGTTCGCCGACCGCCGGGAGGTGGGCGATCTCGCAGTCCTGCCGGGAACGGGACCTCCGCTCGCGGCGCGGACCGCGAGGTGATCAGAGTCGTCGCGAGAGAGATCGGAGTGGCGCTGAACTACGCCCGTCTATCGGCAGGAGCGTCAGTGGCTCCGATCGTATGTGCGGGAGTCACGCGCGCTCGAGGAGGAACGTAAGCACCTGGCGCCCGATTGCACGATACGCCGCGCAGGGCCTCGTCCGTTTGTCGCGCGGTATCGATGCCGCGGCGGAGGCGGCGCCGCTTCGCGAGTACGCCCTTCGGCTGGCCGAGCTGCTCGGGCTGGCTGGCCAGACGCTGGAGAGCCTGCGGCGGCTGAGCCGCGACCTGCGGCCGACAGTACTGGACGATCTCGGCCTCGTTCCTGCGCTCGAGTGGGTCGCGGACCTCAGACACAGAACCTGCTCGGGAAAGCGCGTGGTTCGCCTGATGCGGGCCGCTGGTCTGCACGGCATCCCGTCGCGGCGTCGGCGCGGTCTGACGCGTCGGCGTCCAGGGGTCGCGCCGCACCCCGACCTCGTGCAGCGGCAGTTCGCCGCGGAGGAACTCGACCGGCTGTGGGTCGCCGACATCTCCCTACGTGCCGACGGCTGAGGGGTGGTTGTACCTGGCGACGATCCTTGACTACTGCAGCAGGCGGGTCGTCGGCTGGTCGATGGCCGATCACCTTCGCACCGAGCTGGTCGTGGACGCGCCGGACATGGCGGCCTCGCGCCGGCGACCGGCTCCCGGGCTCGTGCACCGCTCGGACCAGGGGTCGCAGGGCAGTACGTCGCGCTTCGTTCACCCGGCGGCCGAGAGTCTGTTCGCCACGATCAAACGCGAGTTCGTCCACCGTCACCGGTTCCCGAGCCGCGCCGCCGCCCGAATGGCGATCTTCGAGTTCATCGAGGTCTTCTACAACCGGCGGCGGCTGCACCGCTCGATCGGCTACCAGAGCCCGAGGCGTTCGAGAGGAGGTTCCAAGAGGAGCGGCTGGACGCTACCGTTGCTTAGCCGGAGCGTGTCCACGAGAGCGGGTCAAGACCACTGCGGCTGGCGCTCGACGAACAGGCGCGCAAGGTCTCCGTCGGTGCGCTGCCGCTCTCCCACGTGTACTCGCGGCGAAGGGAACAGGGTCGAGGTCCCCTCCGTCGCTCCCAGCCTTGCTCCGCTCTTGGTTCCCTCGGGCATATCCTGTCCACGCCCGGGCGATCGACATCACAGTAACGGCGTGGATACTCTGCGAAGCGTGTCTCCGCACGGACACGAGGAGCCGAACGCCTCGGCCCGTAGGTCCTGGGGACTCAACGCGGGAGACGCGATCGTCCCCGGCCGCGTCGCGCTCGGCGCGATCGGTGGTGGGTGGGACTATGAGGTGTTCCTCGCGTGGGATGAACATCTCCATTCGCTCGTCGTCGTGAAGCTCGTGCGACCGAACCTCGTGCACGACGCGCACACGCTGCGCTCCCTCGCCCGTGAAGCGGAACTCCTCGAACGTCTCGCGCATCCGGTCATCGTCCGCATGTTCGCGTCGGTGATCGAGGGCGAGCGCCCCCACCTCGTGCTCGAGCACCTGGAAGGACCCACCCTCGCGCGGACGATCCGTCGGGCGGGGCCGCTGGCCATCGAGCAGCTGGTTCCCCTCGCCTTCCAGCTCGCGAGCGCGCTGCAGTACCTTGCCAACGAGCGGGTCGTTCACCTCGACGTGAAGCCTGGCAACGTAATCCTAGGGGCGCCACCGCGTCTGGTCGACCTCAGCGTCGCGCGAACCGTTCAGGCCGCCTCACGCCTCCGGACCCCTGTCGGGACCGATCCATACATGGCTCCGGAGCAATGTGACCCCACGCTCGCGCCGATCGGTCCAGAGGCGGACGTCTTCGGGCTCGGGGCGACGCTGTTCGAAGCGGCCTCCGGCACCCTCCCCTTCCCTCGCCCACCAGGCTTCGACCGGGAAGATCCGAAACAGCGGTTCCCGCAGCTCAGCGGCGTCGCCCCGCCCGCGCCGTCCGACGCTCCGTCCGCCCTCGCCGAGGTAGTGTCCGCGTGCCTCTCGTTCGACGCCTCGGACCGACCGAGTGCCGGCGAGGTCGGCGACCGGCTGGACCCGCTCATCGAGGAGATCCGGCCCCGGCGGATCCTGGGGCGGGCGCGCCCCCGGCTGCGATGAGCGAGAAGGGCGGCCCCGCAGGACCGCCCTTCCTCGGCGCTCGACCCTAGCTCAGCCCCTGCCGTCGGTCGCTGTCACCGTGTTGCCGGTGCGGCCGGTGTTGTCGTTCCCGTCCGTCAGGGTCCCGTCGTCGGTTCCCGTGTCGTCGGTCGGGCCCGTGTGGGTCCTCCCGTCCGTGTAGGTCCCGGTGTTCCCGGTGGGACCCGTGTGCCCACCCCCGTCCGTCAACGATCCTGGATCGCTCGGGCCCGTCGTGCCCGTCGCACCGGTCGCGTCGTCGTTGGTGCCGTCGTCGTGGTCGCCGTCGTCGCCGTCGTCGTCGTCCTCGGCCTCGAAGCGCATCACGGCGTCGTCGTCCGACCTCCCCGTGGGGTCGGCCCCCGACGCCCACGCGGACGAAAGACGCATGAACCCGAGGCTCACGATGGCGAGGATCGCCACGGCCAGGACCAACCACCGCGGCTTGCGGTACGTCGCATCGTCTTGCAGAGCAAGGGCCCGCGCGACCCTTACGCTCGGCCGGGAGACTTCATCCCGCTCCATCTCTATCCCTCCCCTCAGCGGCTCCCCGGAAACCTGGCGTCACCTGCACGACCGCTCTATCACGCTGAAGGGAAACACCCACCCAAGAGAGGGTTAAGGGCGGGCTAAGGGTCGGGCGAACCGCCTCGCATGCGCAGTCAATCGTGATCGACGCGGTGATGCTGAGCCCGCTCGGCATGGGTCCCCTTCAGCGGTTCTCGGAGCGAACGACCATCGCACGCTCGGTCGCAACCTCACGTGCGCGCCGGTGAACGCGGAACCGGATGTGGATGGCGGCCGCGTTCTCGATGACCCCAGCGACCTCGAACTGGATCGCTGCCTCCCAGGTCCTCGAACGTCCTGGTAGCGGCCCTGGGTGGGCCGGTACCACCGTGGATCGAGAGCTCGTCGATGAGGCCTGAGGAGCTGCTGGGCGATGCGTGTCCCGCCCCATGATGGTGACGTCCTGTGTCTGGCAGCGGTCTCGCGCGGTCGAGCGCCGCCTCGGTCCCGTCGACGAACCGGGTGCCACACCGTCCGACCGAGCAGACCAAGCACCGTCGACGTAGAGGGGCGAGGACAGGGGCTGGCGGGGTAGCGGCCACCGCACGTACGTGCCGTGCACCGGCGTCATGCCGCTGGATCCGCGCTGCGACGATGCCGATCGTCGCTCTGGCCATCGGCGACGATGTGGGTAACCGGTATCGTGAACGCGCGAGCGGCCCGCGTCGGCAGGTCTTGCTTCAGCCAACGGGAGATCCTCGCGGGCAGCGTACAGATGATGATTTCGTCATACGGAAGACGCTCGACCGCATCCCGGATCGCTCCGATGGGGCTGGAATCGCCCAGGACGCCATGAACTTCGATGCCACCCTGCCGTAGCTCGGCTGTCGCCGCGGTCATGCGTCGGTGCGCCTCGCGCCTGACCTCCGACTCGTCCCACGTCCACGTCCGCGTCGGAGGCACGGCCGGGACTAGGAGAGTTACCTGACACGGCCCCCGAACTTCGCACGTGACGATCGCGTCGACAACATGCTGACAGGCAGCGGTTCGGTCGGCGACGAGCAGGATCCGACGCTCTCGCATGATCATCCTCCCGTTCCGTGCCGGGACTCCACTTCCCACGCGGGACATTCGAGCAAGCCGACGGTTAAGCGGAACCCAAATGGCCATTAACGCGAGCCAAATACTCGATCGCGACAACCTCGTGGGCACCGTTTCGACGCGCCGAAATCGCCCATCGGCGTAGACCGAGACGGCACGACCCGACCGCCCGGGCAACCCACAAGGCGTCTGGGGGGCCCAACCCGAGCCACAGCACACTCGGTTTGGCGAGCGTTCGTGAATGTCCCCTGGATCTAGGCCGGCAAGCGAACACACGGCCGGACGAGGCGCCCGTGCGGAGCGAACGGCGTCTTCGAGGGGAGCGTGCCGGTGGCCACGTCGAGCTCGATCGCGTCGCCGTTGCGGCGCTGTCGGATGTGCGTTGAGTCCTCGGCGATCGACCCGACGAGTGCCAGGACGGCCCGTCGGACCACGGACGTATCGTCGCACGGCCGCATGCGAGGAGGAAGAGGGAACGGCCGCGTCCGCGAGCGTACGGGCATGTCGCTAGTCGTCGATGTCGGGGGCCGGCCGGCCGATGGCCTCGATCTCCTCGAGGATCCAGAAGGGCTTGGCATCAGGCGACTGTCTCCTACTACCCGGGGCGAACTCCTCGTGGTCCATGAGTCGCGAGACGCGCTCGCGCTCCATCGTGTCGACCCTCTCCCACGTGATGCGCCACACGCTCGGTCCGTTGTCCGCCTCACGATGGTCTCTTTGCGCAGCCGATACGGCCCGGACGGTTCGATCGTGTCCATCGGTGGCCCCTCTCGTCCCTCCATGATGAGGCACGCCTCGAGATGTGCCGGTGCTACCGCCGCGCTCGGCCGGTCACCGCGCCAACCTCTCAGACAGAGCGACGCTCTGGCGGCCGGCCTTTCGGCATCGAGGGCCCGAACTCGCCGAACGAGACGACGACACTCGGGTGGCCATGCGACGTGATCCGAAGATCAACGCATCTACGGTCGCTCGAAGGCATGGCTCGTCGGGCTCGAACTGCCTGCGGCGGTCCTGGGCGTGGCGGCGTTCGGCCGGCGGGACCCTATCGGCGCGTGAGCCTCCCCCTCGCAGGCGGCCGAACGGGCGATTCGAGTTCGGTCTCGCCCCACCGTTGAGGCTAGTGCACCACGAAATGGAGCTCCGAGATCGTTATGTTGCCGCTCGCCTCGACCGCCTGGAGTTCGAACAGGTACTCCGTGCCCGACTCGAGGAACACGGGGGGGATCGTGACGCTCGTGACGGAGGCCGGGAGGTCGACGCTGAACACGCGAAGAGGATCCTCCCGTTCGACGATCGCACGATACGCGACGATGTCCACCCCTTCTGGTTGGTTCCCGGGTGACCATGAGGCGACGGCGTTGTTGGGATTCACGATCTCACCCTCGACGGGCGAGATGAGATCGGGCCCGTTGGGGATGTCGTGCGACAGGATCGCCCCGCCGGCCAATCTCCTTCCTTCGATCGTCGTGCCCGCGAACCGGTACCGACCCTCCGGGAAAAGCCTCTTGAACTTCCGGAGAGGAAGCTCGTTGAACGACGGCTCGCTGCTCTCCGAGAACAGCTCGGTCAGGCCATGCCCCTGGAGCCGCCCCCAGGTGGTGATGCGCAGCAGGTCTCCGACCTCCTCACCCGTGGGGCCAGTGATCGCCATCGACCCCCACGGTTCGCCGTCGAGGAAGATCTGGATCCCGGCGTCTCCCTCGGTCGCATTGACCTCCACGATCACGGTCGCTTCATCGAGGCGGAGGGGCCTCCGTTCCACACGGCGACTCGGGTCCGGTTCTGGCGCCGCAGCTGCGATGCCAAGGGCGACAGGGCCAACAGCGAGCAGGAGGACGATCGGTCCACCGAAACGCCTGGTCATCGGGAACTCCTATCGTTGTGCGGGTCTCCCATAGCGGAAGGTTCCTCGGGCGCGCCGACATCCGCGAGGATCGTGGGAGAGGCGCGGACCGCTCCTTCTCCGCCCACCCTCCTCGATGATGGTGTCTGGCACCCACCGGCGTCAGCGGTCTGCGGTCAAGGTAGAACGAGCTGCCTGACACGCGCCTGAACTCAGGGGCCGAGAAGGTCGGCTTGAGCCAGGGAGCCAGGGGGCCTCTGGGCACGGAGGAGCCATGGGTCGACTGCCGAGCTCGTCTACCCCCGGAGCGATCTGAGCGTCAATCCCGACGGGCTTCGCGCAAGGCAGTCTGAGGACGAGCACCCGAAGACCGCCGGAAGGGCCGCCATCTGATTGCAGGGGCACGCCAGGACGAGAAGAGGACGTGAACCCAGACCCATGGCAACATGTCCACCGCTGTTCGTCGCGGGATCCGATACTTAGGCCGCGAGAGTCAGGTTTCCTCGCACGATGGTTCGTGTGCTTATGGTTCGAGCCCCCCTCCGACACGAACCGGACGTACACCGCCCAGATCGGCTTCCTCCAGCACCCTTCTGTCGTCCGGGCTGATAGGTGAGGCTCAGGCCGGCGATGACACTCCTACTCGATCGGCCGCGCCGGAAGCAAGGTGACGCTGAGGGCGACGGCCTCGGCGACGTCGGTGATCTTGCGATTCGTTCGGCGTGCCTGCTCGCGCAGCATCCCGAACGCGTGCTCTTCGTCGATCGAGTGCCGCTCCATGAGGATCCCCTTCGCTCGCTCCGTGACGGCCCGACGGGCGAAGGCCCCTTCCAGGCCCTGGTACTCCGCGAAGCGACAAAGCACCACATCGAGCGAACTCTGCAATGCGGCGGCATCCTTCCCCTGGGTGATGTAGGCGAAGATCCCGCGCCTCGCGGCTTCGTGGATGAACGTCTCGTCCTCAACGTCGAGGATCGCGATCACGGGGCATGCCGCCTCCGTCACGATCTTCCCGATGAGGTCGAGCGCGTGGTCGGAACCCTCCCCGACGATCACGATCGCGGCATCGGGGCGAAGGGAAGCCGTGAGGGCGGCGACGTTGCCGAGGCTCGCCTCGCCCACCACCTCATGACCGAGCTCGGCCACGGTTCGCGCGACCTCGTCGAGTCGCTCCCTTGTCCCGTCGGCAACGAGGACCCGGAGCCGTTCGACGGCCCCGCCGGTCGGCTTCTTGGCTGACTGTGGCACCGGCTCCGAGCCTACAGCAGGCAGGCGCCAGGGATCGAGGTGGCCTACGGCGTTGTCGCCATTGACCATCAGGGCGGCCGGGCGTACCGTGACCTGGCGGACCCCAAGTCCCGGCCCGCGACGCGCCCTGCGTATCGGGCGCCTCATCGGAGCCCAGAGACACGCTCCCAAGTCGGAGGGATCCATCCCTCCAGGGAAGGAGCGACGATGCGGGTTCCGTCGGAGTTTTCGGTGCGGGTCGAGGACGCTGGGGAGGCCGCCCATCTCCGGCTGACCGGCCGGTTCGATGCATCGTCCCTTCCGGCGCTCGACGACACGATCGGCGAGGCCCGGCGCCGAAACGTCGTCATGGATCTCGACGGACTTACGTTCATGGACGGCGCGGCGTGGCTCGCGGTGATGGCTTGGGAACACCGCGTGCGCGACTGGGGCAAGGACTTCAGGCTCGTGAACGTGCGTGGACGCATCCGGAAGATCTTCGAGGTGACGGAGACCGAATACCTGCTCTCCGAGGTCGTCAGAACATGAGCGACTGGCGGGACACGGAGGTTCGCAACGAGGCGCGGTCTCGCGATCGGAACGAATGGATCGAAGACATCCGCAGCGTGATGGGCGACGAGGCCGCCACCGACGTCTACGTATGCGAGTGCGGTGAC
>DATHSY010000083.1:0-7596 GCA_035463715.1 Actinomycetota bacterium
CCCAACCCCTCGACCGCGATGCCGTGCCGGCGACAGTACCGCTCGGCGTAGAACCCGACGCACGACGCCAGTCCCGCCACGAACAGCTCCGTCGGCGTCGGGCCTTGGTCGCCGCCGCCGTCGGGGACCGGCTGATCGACGGTGCACTCATGACCTCGGATCGAGACGCGGAAGCGGTCTCCGACCACGTGTTGCACGACGATGTGGCTCAACCCGTCCCTCCATCCTTTCGGCCTCCCACGTTCCGCCTCGACCGCTGTGATGCGGCGGGCCGACGGGCCCGCTCGTTCGAGGGCGAACGACCTCCAGGGATCCCGTGTACAGTGCGCGCGCCATGGATACCGATGCCGTCAGGAACGCCGTCTCGTCCCAGATGCCGACGACGCTCGCCGACCTCGAGCGACTCGTCCGGATCCCCTCGATCGCGTTCCCGGGGTACGACGGCGTGCACGTCCGCCGGTCCGCCGAGGCAACGGCCGAGATCCTCGAGGCGGCCGGCCTCCAGGGTGTCCGGCTGATCGAGATGCCCGACGGCGTCGAGCACCCGGCGGTGTTCGGCGAGCTGCCCGCGCCGGACGGCGCCCCGACCGTCCTGCTCTACGCGCATCACGACGTGCAGCCCGAGGGACCCGCCGATCAGTGGGACACGCCGCCGTTCGAGCCGGTGATCCGCGACGGACGGATGTTCGGCCGCGGCACGTCCGACGACAAGTGCGGGATCGTGCTGCACGCCGCCGCGATCCGCGCCTGGGACGGGCGTCCGCCGGCAGGCGTGAAGGTGCTGATCGAGGGCGAGGAGGAGGCCGGCACCGAGCACCTGCCGTTCCTGATCGAGGAGCAGCGCGACCTGATCGCCGCCGACCTCGCCGTCGTCGCCGACGCGGGGAACTGGCGTCACGGCGTGCCGACGCTCACGACCACGCTGCGGGGCGTCGTGGATTGCCGTGTCGAGGTGCGCGTGCTCGAGAAGGCGGTGCACAGCGGCGCGTACGGCGGACCGATCCCCGACGCGCTGACGTCCCTCTGCCGGATCCTCGCCACGCTGCACGACGAGAGGGGCAACGTCGCGGTCGCGGGTCTCACGTCCGGGCGATGGGACGGCGTCGAGTATCCGGAGCAGGAGTTCTGGTCGGAGGCCGGGGTGGTCGACGGCGTCGAGTGGATCGGCGAGGGCAGCGTCGCCGAACGGCTGTGGACCAAGCCCGCGGTCTCGGTCCTCGGGATCGACGCGCCGACCGTTCGCGAGGCGTCGAACCAGCTCGTGCCGGTCGCGCGCGCCAAGGTGAGCCTACGGATCCCGCCCGGACAGGACGCGCACGAGGCGCTCGAGAGGCTCATGGCGCACCTGCGCGCGAACGCGCCGTGGGGTGTGCAGGTCGGCATCGAGCCGGGCGGCGAGGGCGAGCCGTTCGCGCTCGCGACCGACGGGCCGATGTTCGAGGCCGCGCGGAACGCGATGCGTGAGGCGTGGGGCCCGGACACGGTGGAGATGGGCAGCGGCGGCTCGATCCCCCTGGTGCCGCTGCTGGCTCGGACGTTCCCCGGTCTGCCGATCCTGATGCTCGGCGCGTCCGACGAGCTCGCCGGCGCGCACTCGGTGAACGAGAGCGTGGCCGTCGACGAGATCCAGCGCGCGACCGTCGCCGAAGCGTTGCTGTTGGCCGGCATCGCGAGCGGGTAGGGCAACAGCTTCCGCGCTGCTACGGTGGAGGCGATGGATCAGGAGCCGGAGATGACGGGCGCGATGCCGCAGCCGCCGCCCGAGGTGGATGACGCGAAGCCGCAGGAGGCCATCACCCAGCCGGCGAAGCTCTTGCGGATCGCGAGCATGGTGCGGGAGCTGCTCGAGGAAACCCGTCAGGCGTCGATCGACGAACCGGGCCGCATCCGGCTCCGCGAGATCTACCAGCGAAGCGTCGAGGAGCTCCGCGTCGTCCTGTCCCCAGATCTCCAGGAGGAGCTCGCGATGCTGGCTCCACCGATAGAAGGCGTCCCGACGGAGGCCGAGATCCGCGTCGCGCAGGCACAGCTGGTCGGGTGGCTCGAGGGCCTCTTCCACGGGATCCAGGCCGCGCTGTTCGCACAGCAGGCCGCCGCGCGCGCGCAGTTCGAGGAGCTGCGCCGCCGGGGGCTCCCGGGCGGCGGTCAGCCGCCGCAGCAGCCGGGGCCGCAGACCGAACCCGGTCAGTACCTCTGACGCTAGGGCGCCCCGGCGGGCCGCTCGGCGTCCGTCCGTCGCGAAAGGATCTGCGCGACCAGGATCGGCACGAATGTCACCAGGATCACCAGGATCGCGACGACGTTGGTCACGGGTCGCTGACGCGGCCGGAAGAGCCGGTTCAAGATGTAGATCGGGATCGTCTGCTGCTGCCCGGCGGTGAACGTCGTCACGATGATCTCATCGAACGACAGCGCGAAGGCGAGGACGGCGCCAGCGAGCAGTGCGGTCGCGAGCTGCGGCAGCACGATGTGACGCACGGTCTGCCACCCAGAGGCGCCGAGATCTGCCGATGCCTCGATCAGGTTCGGCGACATACGCCGGAACCGCGCGACCGCGTTGTTGTAGACGATCACGATGCAGAACGTGGCGTGCGCGACGATCAGCGTCACGACGCCGAACGGGATGTCGGCGAGCACGAACGTCGAGCGGAGCGCGATGCCCGTGACGATCCCGGGCAGCGCGATCGGCAGGACGACCAGGAAGGAGACCGCCTCGCGTCCGAAGAACGCCGTGCGGTACACCGCCGCCGCCAGCGACGTGCCGATCACGAGCGCGAGCGCCGTGACGACCGTCGCCACCGTGATCGACAACCGCAGCGCCGCCCACAGCGCGGGATCGCGGAACGTGATCCCGAACCAGTCGGTCGTGAACGCGGGCGGCGGGAACGTGAAGTACGACGACTCCACGTTGAACGCGTTCAGCACGATGATCGCCACCGGGAAGTAGAGGAAGACCACGACGCCAGCCGCGGCCAGCCGCAGCCCGAGCCCCGCCCGCTCGCGACCGATCCGGGTGCTCGCCCGCACGCTCACAGGGCCTCGAACGCGCCCGTGCGCCGCGCCAGCAACAGGTAGGTCACCATGATCGCCATCGCCACGAACGTGAACGCCGCCGCGAGCGGCAGGTTCCCGACGACGCCCTGCTGCACGTACACCTGCTGGCCGAGGAAGAACGCACCGGACCCGAAGAACTGGGGCATGATGAAGTCGCCGAGCGTCAGCGAGAACGTGAAGATCGAGCCCGCGATCACCCCGGGCATCGCGAGGGGCAAGATCACGGTCCGGAACGTCGTCCACGGGTGCGCGCCGAGGTCGCTCGACGCCTCGGTGAACGACCGCGGCACGCGCTCGAGCCCGGCCTCGACGGGCAGGACCATGAACGGGAGCCAGAGGTACACGAACGCGACGAACAGCCCCACGTACGACTTGATCACGGACGGCCCGCCGACGACTGGCAGCTGGAGGAACGCGCGCAGGACCCCGTCCAGCCCGAGTCGCTCGAGCGTCCAGTACAGCACGCCTTCCTGCGTCAAGGCCTGCCGCGTCGCGAGCGCCCGCACCAGGTAGCTCGACCACAGCGGCATGATGATCACGAGATAGAGCACGGTCTTCATCCGCGGCGTGGCGTACCGCGCGATGTAGTACGCGAGCGGGAACGCCAGCACCGCGCAGGTGATGCTGACGGCCGCGGCCATCCCCGCAGTCCGCAGGATGATGTCGCGGTTCGCCGGTTGCCACAGCTGCTCGTACGTGTCGAACGTGAACGTCCGCTCGATCAGGCCGGTGAACTCCTCCAGGCGCCAGAAGCTGTACGCGAGCATCGACCCGAGAGAGCCGATGTAGACGACGAGCAACCACAGCAGCCCGGGCGCGAGCAGCAGCAGGAGCCGCTGGGCCGGGTGCCGGTACAGGTACACGGAGACACGGCGCGGGAAGGAGGCGTTGCGGGCGGTCACCTGCGGCGTCGGCTCACCTTCTTTCGGGGTCGGGCCGCCGCGGGTCTGGCGGGGCGGCTTCGCCGCCCCGCCCCTCCCGAGCGGTACGATCAGCGACCGCCGATCACGCCGACGTATTGCGTCACCCATTCGTGGTACGGAACGCACGTCGTCGCGTCGTCGTCGTCGAAGCAGTCGGACTGCGGCGTCTTCCAGAAGTGGATCTGGTCGAAGTTCCCGCTCCCGTTCAGCTCGCACCCGTCCTCGCCGAGGAACTCGTTCCCCTCGCAGGCGCCGGGGGCCGCCGGGACCGATCCGAACCAGTACGCCAGGTCGCCTTGGAGCTTCGGGTTCAGCGACCAGTCCATCCACATGTACGCGCAGTTCGGGTTCGCCGCCTCGGCGTGCATCATGGTCGTGTCGGCCCAGCCCGTCGCCCCCTCCTCGGGCACGACGCTCTCGATCGGCTGCGCCTTCGTGATCCCCGGGTATCCGAACTTCAGGACGTTCACCTGGAACGGCCATGAGGAGCTCGCCACCGCCTCGCCGTTCGCGAAGTCCTCGATCTGGATGTACGCGTCGTGCCAGTAGCGCCCGACGAGCTCGCGCTGCTGACGGAGCAGGTCGAGCGCGGCCTGGAACTGGTCGGTCGTGAGCGCATAGGGATCCTCGATCCCGAGGTCCGGGTTGTGCTCCATCAGGTACAGGGCGGCGTCCGCGATGTAGATGCCGCCGTCGTAGGCCTGGACGCGGCCGGCGTTGGACTCGCCGTCGGGCAGCGTCATCTCCTCGAAGACCACGTTCCAGCTGGTCGGCGGCTCGTCGCCGAAGACCTCGGTGTTGTACATCAGGACGTTCGAGCCCCACTGGTAGGGAACGCCGTAATGCTCCCCCTCGCCGTCACCGTCGGTGTCGACGAAGTGCCATGGCGCCTCCTGCAGGTTCGGGTCGACGGTGTCCCAGGAGTCGATCAGGTCGATGTTGACCTCCTGGACCGTGCCACCCTGGATCAGGCGCAGGCTCGCGTCGCCGGAGGCCGTCACCAGGTCGAACTGCCCGGCGCCCTCCTGCATCAGCGACACCATCTCGTCCGAGGTGTTCGCCGTCTTGACGTTCACCTGGCAGCCCGTGTCCTCCTCGAACTGCGTCACCCAGTCGAACGCCGGGTCGGTCGAACCGTCCTCGATGTAGCCGGCCCAGGCGATGATGTTGACTTGGCCCTCGCCCTGGCCGATCTCGGTGACGACGTCGCCGCCACCCCCGCCACCGCCCCCGCCGTTCCCGCCCTCGTCGCCGTCGTCGCCGCACGCGCTGGCGACGAGGGCGAACGCGGCGAGGATCACGAGCACCCCTCGGAGCTTCGTCATGCGTCCCCCTCCCCCGGGCCCTCGGGCCCACCCGATGCTTGCCTTGCTCCCGGCGATGTCCCCGGTCGCGTCTCGCCCGTCTCGACCGGGCGGTTGTTGTGGGTGCTCCAGATCAGTCGGACCGGGCGGCCCTTCACCTGGAGCGCCTCCATCGACGACGTGGCGAGGTTCTGCTGGAAGACGACCAGCTCCCCGCCCGAGTCGAGCGAGACGATGTACTTCGTCAGCGCCCCTACGTACGCGACGTCGCGCACGTGGCCGTACGCCAGGCACTCGTGCGGACCCGGCTGCTCGTCCGGCAGCGCCATGCGGATCTTCTCGGGCCGCACCGTGATCGGTTCCGGCGATCCCGTGATCGTCCTGGCCGCCTCGCCGAAGAGCAGGTTCGATGTGCCGACGAACCCGGCGACGAACCCGGTTGCGGGACGCTCGTATACCTCGGCCGGGGAACCGATCTGCTCGACGCGGCCGCTGCTGAAGACGGCCAGGCGGTCGCTCATCGTCAGCGCCTCTTCCTGGTCGTGCGTCACGTAGAGGAACGTGAGGCCCACGTCGCGCTGGATCTGCTTGAGCTCGATCTGCATCTCCTGGCGCAGCTTGAGGTCGAGCGCGCCGAGCGGCTCGTCGAGGAGCAGGACCCTCGGCCGGTTCACGAGCGCACGCGCCAGCGCCACGCGCTGCCGCTGGCCCCCCGACAGCTGAGCCGGCTTGCGGCCGCCGAACCCCTCCAGCCGAACCATCGCGAGCGCCTCCTCTGCGCGGCGCCGTCGTTCATCCCGCGGGACCTTCCTGACGCGCATGCCGTATTCGACGTTCTCCTGCACCGACATGTGCGGGAACAGCGCGTAGTCCTGGAACACGGTGTTGACGTCGCGGTCGTACGGCGGGACGCGCGTGACGTCGCGGCCACCGAGCCAGACGCGGCCCTCGCTCGGCACCTCGAACCCGGCGATCATCCGCAGGCACGTGGTCTTGCCGGATCCGGAGGGCCCCAGAAGCGAGAAGAACTCGCCCTCGCCCACCTCGAGGTCGACGCGATCCACAGCGACGACCTCCCCGAACCGCTTGTGGACGCCGTCGAGCCGGACGGCGGCTGCTGAGGCCGGGTCGGTCCGGACGCCGTCCACCTCGCGTTCCTTCACCTCGGACAGCGCGAACCTCTCACGTCGATCTGACCACCTCGGTCGGGGACGGGCGTCATCTTGAAGCCGAACAGGCTCGCGGGCAAGACACGCCGCCGAGCAACGGGCGACGGATTACCCGGCCCCTACGAGCCGCGGCACGGCCGTCCGCCGTTCCCGCAGGAGCGCCACGAGGTCGGTGGTGAGACGGCCGAGCAGCGACGGGCCCTCGTACACGAGCGCCGAGTACAGCTGCACCGTCGTCGCCCCCGCTTCGAGGCAGGCCACGACGTCGGCGGCGGATCCGACGCCGCCGCACGCGCTCAACGGGACGGTGTCCTCGGTCGCGACCCGGACCGTGTGCACGATCCGAGGTGTGTCCTCGAACAGGTCGCGACCCGACAGGCCGCCCTGCCCCGTGGACAGCCGCGCGTCGGCGACCGGCCGGGTGTTCGAGCAGGTCAGCCCGTCGGCGCCTCCCTCCACGGAGATCCGCGCGAGCGCGAGCACGACCTCGCGTTCGACCGCCGTGCGGAACGGAGGAAGCTTCACGAACAGCGGCTTCGTGCGGCGCGCTCCGAGCTCGCGCAACAGCACGGCGAGATGGGCCTCGTTGTCGCGGTCGCGGCCCCACGAGACGTTCGGGCAGCTCGCGTTCAGCTCGACCGCCTCCACGTGCGACTCGAGCAGGGCGTGCGTCCCGATCGCCTGCTCGACCTCCTGGTCGGCGATGCTCACGATCCGTGGTGCGGGCGACCGCGTCCGAGAGAGCGCGCCTACCGCCGCGTCGGCTCCGGGGTTCGGCAGGCCCATCGCGTTCACGAGCGAGCGCCGCTCCGGCAGCCGCGCGATCCGCGGTGGCGCGTTGCCGGTCCGCGCATGGCGCGTGATGGTCCCACCGACGACGTAGCCGAAGCCGAGCCGCCCCAGCGCCCCCAGCCGACGGCACCCCTTGTCGAACCCGGCGGCCAGCCCGATCGGGTTCCGGAGCTGGATGCCTGCGAGCTCGACGTGCAGCGATGGATCGTCGACCGCGCCGCCGATCCGCTCCCACGGAGCGGGAAGGGCAAGCAGAGCCAGGGCGACGTGGTGTGCCCGCTCGGGAGGCAGTCGCAGCAGCGCCTTCGCGACCGCCGACGGAACCCCCATCGCGCCTATGCTACGCGCCATGTC
>DATHSY010000084.1:0-7359 GCA_035463715.1 Actinomycetota bacterium
TGTTGGAACAGCTCACGCCCGACGCCGGTGCCCACGCGGTCGGGTTCGAGGTAGATCGCGTAGACCTCGCCGGTTCGCTGGTCGGCGTCGGCGTCCTCGCTCGGGCCGGTCACCGCGAACCCGACCACCGAGCCCTCGTCCTCGGCCACCCAGGTGCGGAACTCGGGAGGCGACTCCTCCAGGCTCCGCCGATGCAGCTCCAGCCGCTCCTCCGGCCGAAGGTCATCCAGGTATCCGTCCGAGAGCTGCCCTCGGTAGGCCCACTGCCAGGCGCGGACGTGGATCCGCGCGATCATCCGGGCGTCGGTGAGCACCGCTTCGCGGATCCGCACGGAGCCGAGGATAGCGGCGTCGCTACGCTGCGTCGTCGTCGCGCGGGTGGAGCAGGCCGAACAGGTACGAGTCGGTGAGCGCCTCCCACGAGGCCTCGATGATGTTGTCCGAGACGCCGACCGTGGTCCATTCGCGTTGGCCGTTCGAGGTGTCGATCAGGACCCGCACCGTCGCGCCGGTGCCGATGTTCTCGTCCAGCACGCGGACGCGGTAATCCTCGAGCGTGATGTGCGCGAGCTCCGGATACTCGTTCGTCAGCGCCTTGCGCAGCGCGTTGTCCAGCGCCCCGACCGGACCATGTCCCTCCGCGCTCTCGATGTGTCGCGTCCCTCCGGCCCGCACCTTCACGGTCGCCTCGGCGAGCGGGTCCTCGCCCTCACGTTGCTCGACGTGGACGCGGTAGCTCTCGACCTCGAAGAAGGGCTGCCTCCAGCCGTCGTGACGTCGGATCAGCAGCTCGAGCGACGCGTCGGCGAGCTCGAAGCTGTACCCGCGCGCCTCGCGGTCCTTGAGCCCGGTGAGCAGCCTCGGCACCGCCTCGTCGTGGAGCTCGACCCCGAACTCCTCAGCCTTCATCTGGAGCGTCGACCGCCCGCCGAGATCGGACGCGACCACCCCACGACGGTTCCCGACCGACTCGGGCGAGACGTGCTCGTACGCCTCGGTGAACCTGGCGACCCCGCTCGTGTGGAGCCCGGCCTTGTGTGTGAACGCGTACCGGCCGGCGTACGGCTGGTACGAGTCGGGCGTGACGTTCGCCAGATCGGCCACGTAGTGCGCCAGCTCCGTGAGCCGCTCCACCGACGGCGCGGGCAGCGGCTCGGCGCCGACCTTGAGCGCGAGGTTCGCCGCGATCGGCACGAGGTCGGCGTTGCCCGTCCGCTCGCCGTAGCCGTTGATCGTCCCCTGCACCTGGAAGACGCCAGCCTCGACGGCCACCAAGGAGTTCGCGACCGCGCATCCTGCGTCGTTGTGCACGTGAACCCCGAGGGGCACGTCCGTCCGCTCCGCGACCTCGCGAACGACGCGGGCGACGTCCGCGGGCAGCGAGCCGCCGTTGGTGTCGCACAGGACGAGCCGCTCGGCCCCCGCATCCTCGGCGGCGGCGAGGACCTCGAGCGCGAACGCCGGGTTCCGCGCGTATCCGTCGAAGAAGTGCTCGGCGTCGAAGAACACCCTCCGGCCCTCGCGACGGAGGAACGCGATCGAGTCCCGGACCATCGCAACGCCCTCGGCCAGGTCCGTCCGCAACGCGTCGGTGACGTGCAGGTCCCAGGACTTGCCGACCAGGCAGATCACGTCGGTACCGGCCTCGAGCAGCTCGCGGAGCACCCCGCTCTCCTCTGCGCGCTCCCCGGCCTTCCGTGTCATCCCGAACGCGGTCAGTGTCGCGTGCTCGAGCCGTTCCTTGGTCGCGAGCTTGAAGAACTCGCTGTCCCGCGGGTTCGCGCCGGGCCAGCCCCCCTCGATGTACGGGAACCCGAACTGGTCGAGCTTGTGGAGGATCCGGAGCCGGTCGTCGATCGAGTACGAGAGCCCAGCGCGCTGAGCGCCGTCGCGAAGGGTCGTGTCGTACAGCTCGACCGCCGTTCCAGTCACGAGGACGCCCCCTCCACGACCAGGTCGCCCACCTGGGACGTCGTGTAGCCCATCTCACCCGCGCGCATCCCCTTCATCCGCTGCGTAGCGTGGGTGATGCCGGCGAACACCGCGTCGCCCGCTGCCGGCTCGCCGATCGTATGGAGCAACATCTGCAGCGCGCCGATCGCGGCGAGCGGATTGATCGTCCCCTTGCCGGTCTCGCTCGGCGCCGTTCCCCCGATCGGCTCGAACATCGAGACGCCGTCCGGATTGATGTTGGCTCCCGCGGCGACGCCCATGCCTCCCTGGATCATCGCGCCGAGGTCGGTGATGATGTCGCCGAACATGTTGTCCGTGACGATCACGTCGAACCGGCTGGGCTGATCCAGGAAGTAGATGCAGGCGGCGTCCACGTGGACGTAGTCCGTGGCGACGTCGGCGTAGCCCGGGGCGACCTCCTCGACCACGCGTTGATACAGGTCGCCGGCGAACGTAAGCACGTTCGTCTTGTGGACGAGGGTGAGGTGCTGCCGCCGGTTCCGCGCGACGTCGAAGGCGTATCGGACGATCCGCTCGACGCCATGCCGCGTGTTGATCGACTCCTGCACCGCGACCTCGTGCGGCGTGCCCTTGCGATGGAAACCGCCCGCGCCCGAGTACAGGCCCTCCGAGTTCTCACGCACGACGACGAAGTTGACGTCGTCCTCGGAGTGCGTCGGCACGAGCGTCGTGACGCCGGGGTACCGGATCACTGGACGGAGGTTGACGTACTGATCCAGCTCGAAGCGGATCCGCAGGAGGAGATCGCGCTCGAGGACGCCCGGCCGCACGCGGGGATCGCCCACCGCCCCCAGGAGGATCGCGTCGAGGCGGCGCATCGTCTCGAGGTCGTCGTCGGGCAGCACGTCGCCCGTGCGCAGGTAGCGGTCGGCGCCGAGATCGAACCACAGGAGGTCGACGCCGAAACCGTCCCGCTCACGCACGGCATCCAGGACCTTGAGCGCCTGGCCGACGACCTCTGGCCCGGTCCCGTCGCCCGGGATGACCCCGATCCGGTGACTGCGGTCGGTCACGGGGTGACGTCCTGCTCGCCGGTGTGACCGTTCGTCAGCTGGAGCGCCCGGTTGATCGCCGCGAGGTACGCCCGCGCGGAGGCCTCGACCACGTCGGTCGCGACGCCGCGGCCGGTCACCCTGCGACCACCGACGTCGAGCTGCACGACGACGTCCCCCAACGCGTCCGACCCGCCGGTCACGCTCGAGACGTTGAACGACACGAGCCGCGCCTCGACGCCCGAGGCACGTTGGATCGCGCCCATCGCGGCGTCGATCAGCCCGTCGCCCATCGCCGACTCCTCGATCGTCTCCTCGTCGCGCTTGAGGTGGACCGTCGCGCGCGGCTGGAGGTGCGTGCCGCCGCCCACCACGACCGAGTCCAGGACGAACGTGTCGCGCTCGGTCGAGCCGAGCTCCTCGGCGACGATCGCATGGAGGTCCTCGTCGGTCAGCTGGATCTTGCGGTCGGCCAGCTCCTTGAACCTGGCGAACGCCCTATCCAGGTGGTCCTTGTCGAGCTCAAGCCCGATCTTCTGCAGCGCGTCCGCGAACGCGTGACGGCCGGAATGCTTGCCCAGCACGATCCGGTTGCCCTCGAGCCCGATCGCGACCGGGTCCATGATCTCGTAGGTCGCGCGGCTCGAGAGCACACCGTGCTGGTGGATCCCGCTCTCGTGCGCGAACGCGCTCGACCCGACCACGGCCTTGTTCGGCTGCACGCTGTACCCCGTCAGTGCCGAGACCAGGCGCGAGGTCCGCGTGATCTCCTTGATGTTCAGATTGTGCTGGAACCCGAGCGCCTCCGTGCGAGTGTGGACGACCATCGCGATCTCCTCGAGCGAGCAGTTGCCCGCGCGCTCGCCGATCCCGTTCACCGCGACCTCGACCTGCCGAGCGCCGTTCGTGACGCCGGCCAGCGAGTTCGCGACGGCTAGGCCAAGGTCGTTGTGGCAGTGCGTCGAGATCACCACGTGATCCGGGACGCTCTCCCGCACGCGGGCGACCATCTCGCCGAACTCGTGCGGCATGGCGTAGCCGACGGTGTCCGGCACGTTGATCGTGGTCGCGCCCTGCTCGACCGCCACCCGGAAGCACTCGAGCAGGAAGTCCATCTCGGTGCGGGTGGCATCCTGCGCGCTGAACTCGACGTCCTCGGTGTACGACCCTGCGAGCTTCACGCCGTCCCGGATCGCCTCGAGGACCTGATCCTGGCTCATCCGCAGCATCGCGTCCATGTGGATCTGCGACGTCGAGATGAACGTATGGATCCGCATCCGCTCGGCGCCCTTGAGCGCCTCGGCGGCGCGCTCGATGTCGCCCGGGACGACGCGAGCGAGCGAGGCGATCACCGGGCCGCGGACGCTGGTCGCGATCTCGCGGACCGCTTCGAACTCGCCTTGGGAGCTGATCGCGAAGCCGGCCTCGATGATGTCGACGTTCAGCCGGGCCAGCTGCTCGGCGATCTCGACCTTCTCGGCCTTGGTGAGCGCGATGCCGGGCGCCTGCTCGCCGTCGCGCAGCGTGGTGTCGAAGATCCGTACTACGTTGGGGTCGGTCATGTCGGTGGCACCTTCCTCTCGGACTCCAGCCAGGGCATCATCCGGCGGAGCTCCCGTCCCACCTGCTCGATCTGGGACGAGCGCTCCTCCCTGCGGAGCGCGAGGAAGTGGGGGAAGCCGGCGTCGGCCTCCCCGATCCACTCCTTCGCGAAGGCGCCGCTCTGGATCTCGGCCAGGACCTGGCGCATGCGGTCGCGCACGCCCTCATCGATCACGCGCGGACCGCTCCGGTAGTCACCCCATTCGGCCGTGTCGGACACGGAGTACCGCATCCACGACAGCCCACCCTCGTAGATCAGGTCGATGATCAGCTTCAGCTCGTGCAGGCACTCGAAGTACGCGATCTCCGGCTGATAGCCCGCCTCGACCAGCGTCTCGTATCCGGACCTGACGAGCTCGGAGATGCCGCCGCATAGGACCGTCTGCTCGCCGAACAGGTCGGTCTCGGTCTCCTCCTTGAAGGTCGTCTCGATGATCCCGGCCCGAGCGGCGCCGATGCCGGCGCCGTACGCGAGCGCGCGCTCGAGTGCCTTGCCGGTCGCGTCCTGATGCACCGCGACGAGGGCGGGCGTGCCGATCCCCTGCTCGTACGTCCGGCGGACCAGGTGGCCCGGCCCCTTCGGCGCGATCATCGTCACGTCCACGTCGGCCGGTGGCTGCACGGTGCCGAAGTGGATCGAGAACCCGTGGGCGAACATCAGCATGTCGCCCGCCTTGAGGTTGCTTGCGATGTCCTCGGCGTACACCTTCCGATGCGAGGTGTCCGGGAGCACGACCATCACGACGTCGGCGTCGGAGACGGCCTGGGCGGTGGGCAGGACCTGCAGGCCGGCCTCCTCGGCCTTCGACCAGGACGACGAGCCCTCGCGCAGTCCGACGCGCACGTCGAAGCCCGAGTCACGCAGGTTCTGCGCGTGCGCGTGGCCCTGGCTGCCGAAGCCGAGGACGGCGATCCGATGGCCCTCCAGGGCCGAGCGGTCGGTGTCGTTCTCGTGGTAGATCGTGGCCATCCCCGCTCCGCCCCCTTGAGCCCGCCGCAGCGGGCCCTATACGCCTCCGCCGGTCCACCCCGGATGCTCGTCCCCGACGGCCGCGAGCCGCCGTCCCACGCGCTCGCGGATCCCGCGGTCCCCGCGCGCCAGCGCGATCCGACCTGTCCGCGACACCTCGACGATCCCGAAGTCGCGCAGCAGCTCGAGCAGCGCCTCGAGCTTCTCGGGCTTCCCGGTGGCTTCGAGCGTGAGCGTGGCGTGCGTCACATCGACGACGTTCACGCGGAAGACCGACGCGACCTCCATCACGCGCTGCCGGTCGTCGCCCTTCGTGCGGACCTTGACCAGCATCAGCTCGCGCTCGACCGTGGTACCCGGGTCGTGCTCGAGGATCTTGATCACGTTGATCAGCTTGTTCAATTGCTTCGTGACCTGCTCGAGCGACTTGCTCTCGACGTCGACCACGATCGTCATCCGCGAGAGCCCCGTCTCCCCCGTCGGGCCGACGGCGAGCGAGTCGATGTTGAACCCGCGCGCCGAGAACAGCCCCGCCACGCGCGTCAGCACGCCGGGCTTGTCCTCGACCAGCACCGAGATCGTATGAAGGCTCATGCGATCGGTGCCTCCGCCGGATCGTCGACGGGCCTCAGCCCGCCGGGCCCGATGATGATGTCGTCGTTCGACGCGCCGGCCGGGACCATCGGGAACACCATCTCGCCCGGATCGCAGCGGAAGTCGATCACCACGCTGCGGTCCTCGACCGATAGCGCCTTCTCGATCACCGCGTCCACCTCGTCTGCGTGCTCGGCACGGAGGCCGACCGCGCCGTACGCCTCGGCGAGCTTCACGTAGTCCGGGGTGTCGTGCGTCAGGTACACCTGCGAATAGCGCTCCTTGTAGAAGAGCTCCTGCCACTGCCGCACCATGCCGAGGTACGCGTTGTTCATGATCGCCGTGATGAACGGGATGTTCTCGGTCGTGGAGGTCGCGAGCTCCTGCGCGGTCATCTGGAAGCAACCGTCGCCGTCGATCGCGACGACGCGGCGGTCGGGACGGCCGGCCTTCGCGCCGAGCGCGGCAGGCACCGCGAAGCCCATCGTGCCGAGGCCGCCGGAGTTGATCCACGTCCTCGGCTCCTCGAACCGCCAGAACTGCGACGCCCACATCTGGTGCTGACCCACGCCGGCGACGACGATCGCGTCGCCGTCCGTCAGCTCGCGGAGGCGATCGATCGCGAACTGTGGCTTGAGCAGGCCGTCGTCGGGCTGCTCGTACCGCAGCGGGTAGCGCTCCTTCCACGAGGCGAGCGTCCGCAGCCATGCCTCACGGTCCGGCACCCCGCGCCCCTCCTGCTGGTGCCGGAGCTCCGCGACGAGCTTGGCGATGATGTCGCGCACATCCCCGACGATCGGCACGTCGGCGACGCGGTTCTTGCCGATCTCAGCCGGGTCGATGTCAGCGTGGATGATCTTCGCGGTCGGCGCGAACGTCGACAGCTGCCCGGTGACCCGGTCGTCGAACCGCGAGCCCAGCGCGACCAAGAGGTCGGCCTTCTGCAAGGCGGTGACCGCCGTATAGCAGCCGTGCATCCCGGGCATCCCGAGCGCGAGCTCGTGCGAGTCGGGGAATGCGCCGCGCGCCATAAGCGTCGTGACGACCGGCAGCCGGCCGGCCTCGACGAGCTCACGCAGCTCCGCGGCGGCGTCGGCCTTGATCACGCCGCCGCCGACGTACAGGACCGGGCGCTCGGCCCGCAGGATGAGCTTGACGGCCTCGCGGACCTGCTTGCGGTTGCCCTTCGTCGTCGGCCTGTAGCCCGGCAGGTCGACGGACTCGGGC
>DATHSY010000085.1:0-2278 GCA_035463715.1 Actinomycetota bacterium
GCTTCGCCGCGCGAGGAGAGATCGCCCGCCAGCCGCAGCAGCTCCAGGTTCACCCCCGCGCCGCCTCGATCGCCTCCCACACCTTCGCGCTGGTCACCGGCATGTCGATGTTTCGGACGCCGAGATGCCACAGCGCGTCGAGCACGGCGTTGACGTAGGCGGCCGGGGAGCCGACCGTCGCCGACTCGCCGACGCCCTTGGCGCCGAGCGGGTGGTGCGGGGAGGGCGTCACGGTGGCTGCGGTCTCGAACCGCGGCGTCTCCCACGCCGTCGGGATCAGGTAGTCGGAGAAGTTCGAGCCGAGGCAGTTGCCGTTCTCGTCGAACGCGATCTCCTGCATCGCGGCGATGGCGAACCCCTCCGTGAGGCCGCCGTGGATCTGGCCCTCGACGATCATCGGGTTGATCCGCACGCCACAGTCGTCGACCGCGACCATCCGATCGACCTTCCACTGGCCGGTGTCCCCGTCGACCTCGACGCCGACGGCGTACGTGCCGAACGGGAACGTGAGGTTCGGCGGATCGTAGTAGTAGACGGCCTCGAGCCCGGTCTCCATGCCATCGGGAACGTTGGTGTACGCGGCGAACGCGACATCCTGGATCGTCTTCGCGTTGTCCGGGGCTCCGCGCGGATAGAACCGCCCCGCCTCGAACTCGATCTCGTCCTCGTTGGTCTCGAGCAGGTACGCGGCGATCTTCTTGGCCTTGTCCCGGACGCGCCGCGTGACCATCGCGGTCGCGGCGCCCGAGACCGGCGTCGACCGTGAGGCGTACGTCCCGAGGCCGTACGGCGTGTTGTCGGTGTCGCCGTGCATCACCTTCACATCCTCGGGCTGGATCCCGATCTCCTCGGCGACGATCTGCGCGAACGTGGTCTCGTGACCCTGGCCCTGCGTCTGCACGCTGATCTTCAGGATCGCCTTACCGGTCGGGTGGATCCGAAGCTCCGCGCCGTCGTTCATCGACAGGCCGAGGATGTCGTAGTCCTTGTGCGGTCCGGCCCCGACGATCTCGGTGAACGAGGCCACTCCGATCCCGTAGAGCTTGCCCTTCGTCCGCATCTCGTCCTGCCGCCGGCGAAGGTCCGCGTACCCGAGCTTGTCCAGGGCGAGGTCGAGCGCCGCCTCGTAATCGCCGGAGTCGTACACGAACCCAGTCGGGGACCGGTACGGGAACGCGTCCTTCGGGATGAAGTTCTTGCGCCGCAGCTCCGCCGGGTCGATCCCGAGCTCGTACGCCGCGTTCTGCACCAGGCGCTCGATCAGGTACGAGGCCTCGGTGACGCGGAACGAACACCGGTACGCGACCCCGCCGGGGGCCTTGTTCGTGTAGGCGCCGTCCGCCATCACGTGCGCCGCCTTCAGCGTGTAGGAGCCCGTCACGATCCCGAACAGCCCGACCTTGAACTTCGTTGGTTGCGCATCGGCGTGGAACGCACCCTCGTCGGCGAGCAGCGAGACCCGGAGCGCGAGCATCGTGCCGTCCCGCTTGAGCGCGAGCTCACCGTGCATGTGGAAGTCGCGCGCGAACCCGGTCGATGTCAGGTTCTCGGTCCGGTCCTCGATCCACTTCACCGGCCGTCCGAGCAGGAGCGAGGCCGCGGTCGCGACCACGTAGCCCGGGTACACGGGCACCTTGTTGCCGAAGCCGCCTCCGATGTCGGGGGAGACGATCCGGATGTTCTCCTCGGGCAGCCCCGCGACGAGCGCGAACACCGTGCGGATCGCGTGGGGCGCCTGGGAGGTCATCCAGATCGTCGCCTGCCCCGTCGCGGGGTTGATGTCCGCGACGCACCCGCACGTCTCGAGCGGCGCCGGGTGCGATCGTGGGTAGAACGTGTCGAGCTGCACCACGACCTCGGCCTCCGCGAAGGCGGCGTCGGTCGCGTCCTTGTCGCCGGTCTCCCAGTGGAAGATGTGGTTGTCCTTCTGATCCTCCTTGTCGGTCCGGATCACCGGCGCGTCGGGCTCGAGTGCCCGCTGCGGTGTCACGATCGCCTCGAGCGGCTCGTAATCGACCTCGATCAGCTCGAGCGCGTCCTTCGCCACGTACGGATCCTCGGCGATCACCGCCGCGACCTCCTGGCCCTGGAACCGGACCTTGTCGGTCGCGAGGACGGCCTGTGTGTCGTACGACATCGTCGGCATCCACGCGAGGTTGTGCTGCGCCATCAGCTCGCCGGTCACGACCGCCACGACGCCGGGCAGCGCGGCCGCGCGCGAGGTGTCGATCCCCTTGATCTCGGCGTGCGCGAACGGGCTGCGCAGGATCGCCATGTG
>DATHSY010000086.1:0-2014 GCA_035463715.1 Actinomycetota bacterium
GCGGGCCTGTTGGTGCTGCTCCTGGTGCTCGACGGCGTCTGGGTTGGGGCGACCGTTGCGCGTGAGGCCGACACCGTCCGGGACCGCCTCGAGGACGGCGTCGACTCGCTCCTCGACGGTGAGCTTCGAAGGGCCGAAGCCTCGTTCTCGCTCGCGACGGAAGGCGCCTCAAGGCTCGTCGACGCCGTGAACCACCCGGTCTTCCGGGTCACGAGCTGGCTCCCAGCCCTCGGCGACGACGTCGACGCGGTCCGAGACCTCGCCGGCGCGGCCTCGCTGGTCGCCGGGGCCGGAACGTCGCTGACGGACGCGGCAGGGCGAGCGGGTTGGGACGGCGAGAGCATCCCGGGTCTCGAGACGGCGGCCACCGTGGACGTCGAGCTCCTCTCAGAGGTGGCGCCCGTCGTGCACCGCGCCGCGTCCGCACTGAGTGAGGCCGACGCATCGCTGGGCGCGATCGACACGGGGGCATTGACGGGCGTGGTCCGGGAGGCGGTCGTCGCCGCTCGGGATGCCCTGGAACGCCCGGTATCGCTGGTCAACACGGCGGCGGACCTCGTCGACTCGCTGCCCGGGCTGCTGGGCGCGGAGGGACCGCGGACGTACGTGGTCCTGCTCCAGACCCTCGCCAACGCTCGGGGATCCGGCGGCCACCCGGGCTCATACGTGCTGCTGCGGGCGGACGGCGGGGCGATCGACATCGGCGAGCCGCAGCTCCTGTCGCAGGTGCCCAACGTCGAGCCGGTCGAGGCGTCGCCGGAGTTCGAGCAGCGCTACGGCGACTTCGGGTCGCTGCATCGCCTCGTCGCCGCGAGCCACGTGGTCGACTTCCCCACTGCGGCCGAGCTCTTCCTGGAGCTCTGGGACCGGGCGGAGCTCGGTCACGTGGACGGGGTCGTGGCGGTCGACTCGGTGTGGATGTCGCACGTCCTGGAGGCGATCGGAAACGTCCAGACATCGGTCTGGCCCGTGACCATCACGTCGACGAACGTCTCGCAGATCCTCGACGCCGAGACCTTCGAGCTGCCGCAACCCGGGTCGGACCTCGTCCGGGCCGCGCTCGCGACGCACCTGTTCGACGCGCTCCTCGAGCGGCCGCTCGAGGACAAGGCGTTCGCCGAGGCGATGGCCCGGTCGGCCCGCGAACGCCACCTGCAGGTCTATTCCCGGGATCACGGTGAGCAGGAGGCCCTGACGCGGCTCGGCGTCGCCGGAACGTTCGCGCCGGCCGACAACGCGGTCGCCGTCGTCTGGGACACGCCGTCGAACGACAGCCGCACGGGCTACTTCGCGCAGAAGACCGTCGAGTACCGCGTCACGCTGGTGCCCGACGGCTCTGCGCGGGTGCGGATTGAGCTCCGGCTCGAGAACGCGGTCGAGCGGGCCGAGGCGTTCCCGTCGATCCTGTTCGGGCAGGGCGACGGCCTGGGCGACATCGACGCCTTCGCGACCGCGTACCTGCCACCGGACGCCGGGTCGATCCGGATCCAGGCCGCCGATCACATGGCGCGCCTGACCGAGTTCGGCAGGCCGCTCGCGCAGGCGTTGCTGCAGACCGAGTCCGGGAGGACGGACTCGGTCGTGGTGACGTACGAGGTCCCCGGGGTCGCCGTGCGGGCCGGCGAGGGCTGGGAGTACCGGCTCGAGGTCGTCCCGCAACCGGCGCTCCGGCCGGACCACATCCAGATCGCGATCCGCCTGCCGGACGGCGTGAGGCCGACGGCGATGCATCCGGCGTGGGACCCGGTGAGCGGCGTCCTGAGGTGGTCGGGGTTCCCGACCGAGCCGCTCACCCTGTGGGCCAGATACGCGGCAGGAGCATGACGACAGTGCCTCGTTCAACCTCACGGCACCGTGTGGCGATAGTTGGGAGCGAGATGGAAGAGACGGACCTTCGAGACGACGAGGGGTACTGCCGGGTTCACGGCGAAGCCTCGGGCCCCATTAACGACGAGATCCCGTGCCCGCTGCCGCACGTCACTGCCAGGTGCCCCGTTTGCTCCCTAGGGTGGAC
>DATHSY010000087.1:0-13581 GCA_035463715.1 Actinomycetota bacterium
GTGTGCCGTCGTGGCGATCCCGGCCGTGATCAGGAGCGCGACGACGTTCCCGACCACCCAATACGGATACGACCGACGGTACGTGAGGTAGTGGGTGTGTCGATCCATCGTCGAACCGTAGGTGCCGACGAGGTCGATGCCTGTCGTGAGCCGGATCGCGACCACGCACCCCGCGAACGAGGCGACCGCGAGTGCTCCGCGGAGGGCGACCCGCGGCCACGGCACGCCATCGCGGATCGCGAGCAGGCCGATGCCGATCCCGAGCGGCCCGAGCACCAGCGCCGCCCATGACAGGGTCGTCGCGAGCGCCGCGGCGACGCCGGCGCACACCGACCACACGAGGGAGCGCGGAGCGCGCACGACGAACGCGAACGCCGTCGCGATGGCCGTCATGAACACGACGTCCATCGAGGTCGCGGTGTACACGAGCACACCGGGGGCGCACGCGAACAGCACCGCGGCGACCCTGGCCGTCCGTTCGTCGTACAAGGCGCGCGCCATCGCGTACGTCGGCAAGACGCCGAGCGCGCCGACCAGCATCACGATCAGCACGACGGGCAGGACACCGCCGCCCGTCGCCTCCGAGAGCGCCCACAGGAACATGGCCGCGCCGGGCGGATGCGTGGTCACGTGCAGCGGCAGGAACGAGGTGCCACGCCGGTTCAGCTCGTCGAACCGCTCCGCGAACCCGCGCGGTCCGAGCTCGTCGACGATCCGAACCGCCGCCATGTACTCGCCGTCGCGTTCGAAGGGTGCGGTCAGAAGTGCCGTGCCGGTGCCCGGGACGCAGCACCCGGCGAACGTGCGGATCCGTCCGGACTGCATCGCGAGCGATCCGGCGAGCAGCCAGATGACGACGACGAGCGTCGCGAGGAGCGCGACGGTCGGCGCGCGCAGGAGACGTGGGATCGCGCCGACGAAGACGACCGAGAGCACGAGCGGTGCGACGAGGCCGGGCCCGATCGCCGGGTTCCAGTTCAGGAACAGCGGCGGGAGGTCGGCCGGGAAGTGGACCCGCGACCACGGGATCACGCAGGACACCGCGACGAAGCCGAGCAGGACGGCCGCGGTCGACAGAAATGGGATGTGCGGGCGCGACCGCTCCTCGAGCGGTCGCCGCCGCCTCACCGCTTCCCCGACGCCTCGGGCAAGCACGGCAGCCGCGTGAGCAACGACGACGGGAGCGCCGCCGAGAAGACCTGAGCGCTCGCCTTCCCCGGCTGCGTATCGCGGTTCGGCGCGACGGTGTCGGCCTGCGTGAGCCGCATCAGCAGGTCGGAGACCTCCCCCAGGGTGCGCCCGTTGTCCTCGAGCTCATCGGTGTCGAGCCAGATCTCCGTCGGCCGGACCTTCTCGACGAGGGGGACGCTGTCGCCGTCGCCGTCGAACGCCGCGCTCACCGCCTCCTGGAGGCGGTTCTTGTCGATCAGGAACGCGCCGGAGACCTCCGGGTCGCGTTGAGTGCCGTGGTCTGCCAGGATCGTCATCGCCCAGCGTCCCTGCCCGACCGTCGCGTCGAGGAACGACACGAGCTCGCGCAGGGCCACATCCTGCCACGCGACGGCGTCTTGCATCTCGACCGAGTCCGCGCTGAATAGATGTCCGATCGTGTCGACCGCCTTGTAGTTCAGGTACAGCAGGTCCGGCACGTCGTCGGCACCGAACCCCTCACGAGCGATGACCTCACGGATCAGCGCCGTCTGATAGGGCGTCCGGGCGGGTGTATCGAACCCGTTCGCGAGCTGCTCGATGTCGTTCGACCGCCACTTCCCATCGAGCGCGCCGTCCGCCTGGTCGAGCTCGCGGACGTACTCGGTGACGGGCGGGAGCTCGTTCACGTATCCCGGCAGCTCGTAGTACGGCGCCATCGTCGGCGTGAGGTTCCACTGCTCGGATTCGGCGCCGGCGGTCGGCGCGAACTCCTTCTCGCGTGTGATCGCGATGTCGCGGTCGCCGCCCCCCCACTGCGACCCGTGGCTCATCATCATCACGTGCGCGGCGAGGGTCGCGATCGCCCCGACGATCGGCCGGTTGTCGCGCGCTCGGTCGAACACGTCGGCGAGCGTCGGATCGAGCAGGAACGCTGGGCCGTTCGCGTTCGGCTTCTGAAGCGTCCCGTTCAGCCGCACGTACTCATCGACGAACCCGTGCCGCATCGGGAACGTCCCCGTTCCGATCGTCGCGTGTGCGACCGGCGTGTTCGTCGGTGAGGCGCCGACGGTGCCGCCGGTGAAAAGCGCGCCAGCTTCGGCGAGCGAGCGGAGGTACGGCCAGGCCTCGGGCCATCGGTCGAGGACGTCCCATCCCGCCGAATCCCACACGAGCGTCACCAGCAGCCGGGGCAGGGGACGTTCGTCGTCAGGCAGGAGCGCCTGGGTCTGCGCCTGTCCATCGGGCGTCCGGAACGCGAACCTGAGCAGCGCCGCCTGCGTCGGCGCCACGTCGGCGAGCGTGATCGGACGTTCGTAGACGCCGGGCCGGACGTATCCGGGACCGACCAGCACGACCGGGACGTCCTGCGTGTAGTCGAAGGGCGTCGCGTGCGTCAGCCCGCCATGGACGAAGGCCCACTCGTACGGGATCAGCTGGATATCGCCGCTGCGGCCCGGCATGATGCCGCGCCACGTCCGCAATAGGACCTCGTGCGGCGTCCGGGCACAGACGCGTCGCGCGAGCGCTTCGCTGGATGTGTCGAGCACCGGCAACGGCGTCGGCGCCGTCGAGCTCGGCCCTTCCCGTGCATCACCGCCCGTGCACGCCGCAACGATCGAACATGCGAGGAACGCGACGAGCGCGCGCCTCACGCGCGGGCCTCGTCGAGGCACTTCAGCCGGGACAGCAGCGAGATCGGGAACGCGGCCGCGAACACGCGGTCGTCGCTTTCGGCTTCGGCGAGGGTCGAGGGGTCGGTCGCTCCCTGCGCCTTCGTGTACTCGAGCACGAAGCGGGAGATCTGCTCGAGCGTGTAACCGCTCTGTTCCATGACCGGCTCGTTCACGTAGATCTGGCTCGTCCGGACGGCGAGGAACACCGAGCCGCCGCCCCTGGCCGGGAACGCGGCGTCGAGATCGCGCGTCAACTCGGCCGGGGTCACCTGGAAGGCGCCGGACACCTTGGGGTCGAACTGCGCGCCGTGGTCGGCCGTGAGGACCATCACCCACCGTCCCTCACCGACCTCCTCGTCCAGGAACCGCACGAAGTCGCCGAGCGCTGCGTCCTGCGCCCGGAGGGTGTCCTGCATCTCCGGTGAGTTCGCGCTCCAGATGTGACTCACGTGGTCGATCGCCTTGAAGTTGATGAAGAGCAGGTCGGGGACGTCGTCGTCGCCGAAGCCCTCGCGTGCAACGACCTCCTTCACCATCTCGTTCTGGTACGGGATCCGCGCGGGCGTCGCCCAGCCCTGCTCGTACTGCTCGATCGAGTTGTCGCGCCACTTCCCGTCGCGAGCCCCGTCTGCCGCGTCGACCTCGTCGACGTACGACGACAGCGGCGGCAGGTCGTTCACGTAACCGGGCAACTCGAAGTACGGCTGGTTCTTGCCCTGGAGGTTCCAGATGGTCCCCTCGGCGCCCTCGTTGCTCCCTGGGTCCGTCGGCGTTCGCAGCACCGCGATATCTCGATCGCCGCCGCCCCACAACGCGCCGTGGCTCATCATGTTGAGGTGCCACGTCACGCTCGCGAGCGCGCCGACGAGCGGCTCGTTGTCCATCGCGCGGTCGTACAGGTCCGCGAGCGTCGGCTCCATCAGCAGCAGGGGTCCGAGCGCCCCCGCCCGCACGAGACCGCCGGCCAACCGGAACTCCGCGTCGACCTGGCCGGTGCGCATCGGGTAGTCGCCGGTGCCGATCGTCGCGTGCGTCGCGGGCGTGATCGACGGCGACGAGCCCACGTTCGCGTGGTCGTACCAGACGCCACCGTCGATCAGCGACCGAAGCTCGGGCCAGTCGTTCGGATACGTGTCGAGGACGCCGCGACCGCCCGCGTCCCACACGAGCGTGACGATCAGTTTCGGCGGCGTCCGGGTCGTCGCGACCACCTCGGGCAGCACCCGGCCGTCGGCGGCCTCGAACGAGAAGTCGAGCATCGCGGCCTGGGTCGGCGCGATGTCGGCGATCGTCGCAGGCCGATCGACGCGGCCGACCGACGGGACGATCCCGGGTCCGTACCAGAACAGCGGGACGTCCTGGAGGTAGTCCCACGGACCCGAGTGGGGGAAGTTCGTGCCGAGGTAGTTCGGCTCCTGCGGGATCACCGCGATCTGGCCAGAGCGGGCGGGGTCGGTCCCGCGCCAGACCCGGACGAGGTACCGGTGCGGCATCGCGCACGCGGCGTCCGCAAACAAGCCGGGGGCCGGCTCGACGGGCGGGGTCGAACCGGTCATGGCGCCGGTCGCTGAAGGCATCGCGTCGGTCGCTGAAGGCGTCGCGCCGGACGTGGTGCCGCCAGACCCGTCCGTCGCGTCGGCCGTGCACGCCGCGGCGACGCCGACGAAGGCCGCGAGGATCACAAGGACGGTGCGAAGCCTCACGAGCGCGCCTCCGGCAGGCAGGGAAGGTCCGACATCATCGACGAGGGGTACGCGGCCTCGAAGACCGTCTCGTCGGTCTGATCCGGGGGGACCTGCGTCCCGACGGGGGCGACGTCGGCCTTCGTGAGCCCCATGACCCACTCGGCCACGCCCGCGAGCGTGCCACCGTTCTCGCGCAGCTCGTCGACGTTCACGAAGATCTGGGTGGGTTGGACGAGCTCGACGATCCGTTCGTCGTCTCCGTCGTGGTCGAACGCCGCCTGGATGCTGGCGGAGATCGGCGACGTGGAGATCTGGAAGGCGCCCGAGACCTTCGGGTCGGGGATCGAGCCGTGGTCGGAGGTCAGGACCATGGCCCACTCGCCGCGCCCCACCCGATCGTCGAGGAACGAGACCAGATCGCGAAGCGACTCGTCCTGGGCGCGGACCGCGTCCCTCATCTCTGGGCTGTTCACCGTCCAGACGTGGCTGATGTAGTCGATCATCTTGTAGTTCACGAACAGCAGGTCCGGGACGTCGTCGGCGCCGAACCCCTCCCGGGCGATCATCTCCTCCAACACGCGGGTCTGGTACGGGATCCGCGCGGGCGTGTCGAACCCCCGGAGCAGCGGCTCGATCTCGTTCGTCCGCCACCGGCCGTCGATCTGTCCGTCGGCCGCATCCACCGCCCGGACGTCCTGCTCGAACCCCGGCACGTCGTTCAGGTACTCCGGGAACCGGTAGTACGGCGTCAGCTGCGGCGTCAGGTTCCATTCGAAGCCCTCGGCCCCGAGGGTCTCGGCCCCCACCTCCTCGCGGATCACGGCGATGTCGTGGTCGCCGCCGCTCCACATCGACCCGTGTCCGAGCATGCCGAGGTGGATCGACACGGTCCCGAGCTCACCGACCACGGGGCGGTTGCCCATCGCGACGTCGTAGACGTCGCCGAGCGTCGGTGACACGAGGTAGGCGGGACCCACCTTCCACGGGCTGTCGAGGCGCTCGCCGATGCGCATCCGGTGCGCGACGATCCCGCTGTTCCGCGGGAACGCGCCCGTGCCGATCGTGGCGTGGATCTGCGCGGTGCTCGTGGGTGACGAGCCGACGGACGCGTGCTCGTACCACGTCCCCTTGGGGATCAGCGACCGCAGGTACGGCCAGTCGTTCGGCCACCGGTCGAGAACGTTTCGCCCGGCCGCGTCCCAGATGACCGTGACGATCAGCTTGGGTGGGTTCACGGCGGCGCTGGCGGTGGCGAGCGCCTCGGTCATCGGCGCACCGTCGGGCGCGCGGAAGTCGAAGTCGAGCAACTCGGCATGGGTCGGGGCGATCCCTGCGACGGTGACGGGCCGGTCGACCTCGCCCGCCGCCGCGATGTGACCCGGTCCGTACCAGAACAGCGGGACGTCGACAGCCCAGTCCCAGGGACCGACGTGCGGGAGCCCCGACCCGACGAAATTCGGCTCCCGCGGCAGGATCTGGATCTCGGCGCTGCGGTCGGCACGCCAACCCCGCCAGGTTCGCACGAGCCACTCGTGCGGGAGGGAGCACGCGACCTCGGCCAGGCGTCCGGTCGGATGTCCGGTCACCGGCCGCGCGTCGCCGCTCGGGCGGGCCGATCGGGAGGTTCGCGGCACCCCGTCGTCGCCGTCGCGCCCCGCCTCGGTGGAGGCGGTGCACGACGAGACGAGCATGCCCAGGGTGAGCACCAAGGCGGGCAGCCGTCGGGAGGTCACGAACGGCATAGCAAACAGAGAACCGACGCGAGCGGCAACCGCCCACCGCAGCGTTACGACGACGACTGCTCTGCGACGAGCCGGCGCGGTAGCGTGTTCGGGTCGATGGCCGGACGCAGGCTCCTGTTGCTGCTCGTCTTCCTCACGGCGGTCGGACTGCCGGCGGGGGTCCTCAGCGCGGCGTGCGCCGGCCGCTCGTGCGCAGGTTCCGACGACGGGCCAGCCCACGATCCCTTCTGCCCGCTCCCCGGCGGGATCCGCACGGCGATCGAGAACGGCTACCACGAGGACCGCTCACCGGATGTCATGGTGGTCACGGGACAGGACGGAACGCTCGCAGGGCCGCAGGCAGTGACGTCCGGACGCATCGCGTGGCCGTCGGCCGGCGACGCGGCCGCGCGCGTCCCGCTGCTGTTCACCGGGGCGGGGCTGGATGCCGACGCGGAGATCCCGGACGGCACGACGCTCGACCGCGTCGCCCCTACGGTCGCCGAGGCGATCGGTCTGCGACGGCCGTTCCCCGACGTGCGCTCGGGGACGGTGATCCCGGGGGTCACGTCCGGGAGCACACCGCACCTCGTCGTGATCGTCACGTGGGCTGGCGTCGGGAGCGCGACGCTCGACGCCCATCCGAACGAGTGGCCCTCGCTCCGACGACTGGTCCGAGACGACCCGGCGACGCTCGAGGCCGACCCGGCATCGCTCCCTCTCGATCCCGCGGCGGTGCTGGCGACGATCGGGACGGGCGGACTGCCCTCGCAGCACGGCATGACCGGGAGCGTGGTCCGGAACGACAATGGCGACACGACGGTCGCGTTCGGACCCGGTGCGGACTACACCGTCATCGCGACGCTCGCCGAGGATCTCGACGAGCAGAACCACGACGAGGCCTTCATCGGGCTCGTGGCGCCGCGAACGGAGTACCGCGGACTGATCGGTGGGGAGTGGTACCGCGATAAGGGGGAGCCGGACGATGACGTCGTCGTCGACGCCTCGGGCGCGGGCCTGCTCCGCGGCACGGAGCGGATGCTCGACGACCTCGCGCGGTCGACCGCGGGACGCGACGAGGTGACCGACCTGATCGGCGTGGTACTCGAGGGCGACCTCGACTCGCTCGACCGATGGACGGCGCGGATCGTCGCCGCGGCCGACCGCGCCGCGCACGGACGTGCGCTGATCGTCGTCACAGGCACCGGAGACGCGGCCGATGCGACCGCGACGGACGGCGACCGGGTGATCGTCCAAGCGGCCGCCGGCGTGCCCGGTGGGACCGCGCTGATCGAGGACGTCGTCCCCGGTGGCGTGTTCCTCGACCAGGATGTCCTCGCGCGCGAGGGCGCGACGGGCCAGAGCGTCGTCGACGCGCTGCTCGCCGAGCGCGCCGACGACGGCCGCCCGGTCTTCCGCGACGCGTTCCAGGGGTTCGCTGTCTCGTTCGCGAGGTACTGCTGATGGCTGAGGCGCTCGACCGCGACGTCGTTCGGCCGGCGGACCGTTCGACCGCGGCTGCCGTCGTCGGCGCGCTCGCGGTGCTCGCGGTCGTCCTCCCGTTCACCGACCCGAGCCGGTTCGCCTGGGTCCAGACGTTCCTGATCCTGTTCGGCTCGTTGCTCGTGCAGGCGCTGCCCTTCGTCCTGTTGGGCGCACTCGCGTCGTCGCTGATCGAGGTGTTCGTGCCCGTCGCGACGCTCGAGCGGATCGGGCGGCTGCCGCGCCCGCTCCGGCTGCCGGCGGCGGCGCTGGCCGGCCTCGCCTTCCCGATATGCGAGTGCGGGTCGGTCCCGGTCGCACGGCGCCTCGCCTCGCGCGGGCTCGCGCCCAGCGCGGCGGTCACCTTCATGCTGGCCGCGCCCGTGCTGAACCCGGTCGTCATCGCGTCGACCGTCTTCGCGTACCGAGGGCGCGAGGCGATGTGGACGATGATCCTCGGCCGGTTCGGCATCGGGTTCCTCGTGGCCGTCGCGGCCGGCTGGGTGATCGGCGGCCGCTCGCGCGAAGAGCTCCTCAAGCCGCGCCCAGGCGACGAACACGTGCACCACGTCGAGCTGGTGAGGCCGGAGGCGGGCTGGCGCCGCCTGTTCGTCCATCTCGGCGACGACTTCCTGTTCATGGGCCGCTACCTGCTCCTCGGCGCGACCGCGGCCGCCGCGGTGCAGACGTTCATGCCGGCGTCCGTCCTGTCCGGCATCGCGACCGCGCCGGTCGTCGGGCTGCTCGCGATGATGGCGCTCGCCGCGGCGCTGTCGCTCTGCTCGGAGTCGGATGCGTTCGTGGCCGCCTCGTTCGTCCAGTTCGGACCGGCGTCGCAGCTCGCGTTCCTCGTCTTCGGACCGATGGTCGACCTCAAGCTGATCGCGCTCTACTCGGGGACGTTCAAGCGCGGGTTCGTCCGCACGATCGTCGTGACGGTCGTGGCCGCGACCCTCGTTGCGACGCTGTGGGTTCAGGTGATCGCTGGATGAGCGTCCTGGCACGCCAGCGCGACGGTCGGACGGCGGCACGGTCGACGGCGACCGGATGGAGCGCCTCACGGGTCGCCGGCGCGCTCGTCATCGCGGCGTGGGCCGCGTTGTTCTGGTTCCTGCTCTTCACGGGACGCGATGCCTTCTACCTGTCGACCAGGACCTCGTGGGTCGTTCCGGTCGCGGCGGTGCTCCTCACGGCCGGCGCGATCGGCCGCCTCTTGGCGGCGCGGACGACGTCGCCCGAGCCGGTCCGGCGCCGGGAGGCGGTCGTGATGGGGATCATGGTCGTACCGGTGGTCTTGATCGCGTTCCTGCCTGCCGCCACGCTAGGGAGCTTCTCCGCCGGGAAGCGGTCGGCCTTCGCCGGGACGGGGATCGTCGCGTCCGGGGACATCGGGACCGGGGAGCTGACGCTCGTCGACGTCGCCGCCGGCCAGACGTCGAAGGAGGGCGAGCGCGCGCTCGCGGCGCGTGCATCCGAAAGCGTCTCGTTCGTCGGCTTCGTTACCCGCTACGACGACACTCCGGCGGACGAGTTCCTGCTGACCCGCTACGTCGTCACGTGTTGCGTCGCCGACGCGACCGTCGCGCAGGTGCGCGTCGTGAACGTGCCCGCCGGCGCGTTCGAGGCGAACGAGTGGGTGCAGGTCGACGGCACGATCTATCCGGTCGGGCGCGAGGTGATCGTCGATGCGTCCGCGATCGAGGAGGTCCCGCGTCCGGCGCGCCCGTACCTCACACCCTAGCCCGGCGACCGAGGCACCGCGGTGACGAGCGGCCCGGCGGCCGGATACCGTGTGCGCCGCATGGCCGTTCGGATCGGGATCGGGCTCATCACCGCGCAGCTGCCGGCTGGCTCCAGACGCACGTTCCCGCAGGAGTATCACGAGACGCTGGAGCTGGTCCGGCTCGCCGAGGCGGTCGGGTTCGATTCGGCCTGGGTGAGCGAGCACCACGGCTCGTCGGACGGATACCTCCCCTCGCTGCTGCCGATGCTCGCCGCGTTCGCGGCCGTCACAGAGCGGATGATGCTCGGGACCGGCGTCGTCCTGACGCCGCTGCACCATCCGCTGCGGCTCGCCGAGGACGCGGCCGTGGTCGACGCGCTGTCCGACGGGCGCCTGATCCTCGGCCTCGGTCTCGGATGGCGCGAGGAGGAGTTCAGGATGTTCGGCGTCGATATCGCCCAGCGGCTCCAACGGACGATCGAGACGATCGAGATCCTCAGGCGGGCGTGGACCGGACGGCGCTTCTCGTTCGAGGGAAGGTCGTTCGCGCTCGACCACGTCCGAGTCACGCCGGCGCCGGCCCGTCGCGGCGGGCCGCCGATCTACCTCGGCGGGTACACCCAGCGTTCGATCCGACGCGCGGGGCGCCTCGCCGACGGGTACATCACCGACGACGACGCCGTCGAGAACGTGCGTCCACAGATCTCCCTGCTCGAGGACGGCGCGCGCGAGGCGGGCAGGGACCCGAAGCGGATGGGCTTGGCACTGGTGCACAACGCCTTCGTCTCGAAGGACGGCGACGCGTGGGCGATCGCGAGCGCGGGGGTGGCACACCAGCTCGGGTCGTACCGGGCATGGGAGGACGGCGCCGACACCCCGGACGTCGACGAGATGCGGCCCACGCCGCCCGACGAGGAGGAGATGCGCGGCTGGACGGCCGCGGGCACTCCCGAGGAGGTCGTCCGTGCGCTGCGCCCCAGCGTGGAGGCCTTCGGCGACCGCGAGGAGCTCCACCTGATCGTGCGGCTGCACTATCCAGGCATGGACTTCGAGACTGCGGGACGCGCCGTCGAGCTATTCGCCGCCGAAGTGATGCCGGCGCTGCGCGGCGACTGAACCTCGGAGCGTGTGCCGTCAGGAGGTCGCTGGACGCATCCGGCGGAACCCGAACCACGCCGCCGCCGCGATCGCCGTGATCGGGATCAGGTAGCCGAGCCCGACGACGGTCGCGTAGAGCACACCGAGGAACCCGTTGATCGCACGCTCCCACGCTTCCGCGAGGCTCGGCCGCTCGTCCGCGACGGCCTTGTCGACGTGCGCAGCAGCGCCCTCTTCGCGCAGCGACAGGTTGATCGTCGAGAAGTCGGTCTGATCCTCGAGCAGCCGCAGCGACCCCTTGATCTGCTCGATCCGGAACTGGACCTCCTGCAGCTCGCGCTGCACCTGCAGCGTCGCCTGCACGGTGGTCGCCTGACGCATCAGCCCGAGGAGCACGGTCTCCTGGGTCTCCCAGGTCCGGAGCCGCGCCTCGAGATCCACGAACCGGGACGACACGTCCTCGGCCGAGAACCCCTGCGACTCGACGTCCCCGAGCCGGCGGAGCTCCGTCATCGCCGCGTCGAAGCTCTGGCTCGGAACCCGGATCACCAGTTCGCCGGATCGCAAGCGCGTTCCCCCCTGCGACGACGACTCGACGAAGCCGCCGAGACGACCGGCGATCGTCGACGCCTCCGAGAACGCGTGATCGAACCCCTCCTTCTCGACGACGACCGACACGCTCGCGGTCTTCACGACGGAGGGTCCGATCAGCGGGATCTCGCCGACGCCCCGGAGCGACACACCGCCGTCGTCGCCGGCTTCGGGCGCCATCGGCGCCAGAGCGTCGCCCACCGCTGGGCTCCCACCTCCACCTCCGCCGCCGCTCATCGCGTCGTCGTGCCCGCCGGTCGTTGCCGCAAGGCCGATGACCGTGGCAGCGACGAGGAACCCCAGCATCGGAACGATGACCCTGCGCATCGCGACCTCCTCGGTGAGGGTTCGCGTTGGACGCGTCGAACGCAGGCGGCGTTCCCCGGGCGTGTCAGGCGGGGAGACGGACCCGAGCCGCCACCGAGCTCGTCGACGCGGCGGCCCCGGCGTCGACCAAGCCCTCGCGAGCGAGCGCGGCAACCGCACGCTCCACATCGGGGGTCGCCCTGCCGGTCGCCGATGCGAGCGACGCGATCGAAAGAGGCCCTCGGTGCCGGAGCTCGCGGACGATCGCGCCGCGGAGCTGTCGGAACGATCCCTCGAACGACGACTGGCGTCGGATGGCGGGTCGCACGGGCATCTCGCTGCGCGCTGCCGACGCGCATCTGCGACGGAGCGGGCACGTCGTGCAGCGCGGAACCGGCCGGCACACCTCCCGGCCGAGGTCCATCAGCGCCTGGTTCCAGTCGCCCGGCCGGGTCGGATGCATCCACCGGTCGGCGACGCCCCGGACGTTCCCGTCGCGCGCATCGAAGACCCGCGTGACGATGCGCCGGACGTTCGTGTCGACCGCGGCGACCCGGACGCCGAACGCGATCGAGGCGACAGCCGCCGCGGTGTACGGGCCGATGCCGGGGAGCCCTCGCAGCTCTGCCGGGTCTGCCGGAAGGCGGCCGCCGTGTCGTGCGGTGACCTCCCGCGCCGTATGCAGGAGCGCCACGGCGCGCCGGTTGTAACCCAGACCGTCCCACACCCTCAGCACGTCGGACGTGGAGGCGGTGGCGAGATCGCCGATCGTCGGGAAGGCCACCAGGAACCGCTCGAACACCGGTGCGACGCGCGCGGCCTGCGTCTGCTGGAGCATGACCTCGCCGACCAGGATCGCGTAGGGATCGCTGGTGCGCCGCCACGGATACGCGGTCCGACGCGGTTCGTACCAGCGCAGGAGCGCCCGGGCGTCCTGGACGACGCCGTCGTTCGCGCCGGTGGCGGTCACCTGATCAGAACCCCGGGCGGCCCTTGTTCTGGAGATCCTGCGAGGCCTCCTTCAGCGCGGTCCAGACCTCGCGGAACACGTCGCCGGCGAACTTCGGCGGCTGGCCGTTCTCCGTCCCCATCGTCCCCCGCAGTGCGGAGGCGGTGATGTCCACGGCCTTCTCGAACAGCGCCCAGTCGATCTCGCGAACCACCTGAACCTCCCGTGTCGGATGTCGGAGCGGGCACAGGCTACCCGACGCCGGGACGTGACCCGGGCGGCGTCACTCGAACGCGCGGAGCCCCGTCAGGGCCTGTCCGACGATCAGCGTATGGATCTCGTTCGTGCCCTCGTACGTGTAGACCGACTCGAGGTTGTTCATGTGACGGATCACCGGGTACTCGAGCGTGATCCCGTTCGCGCCGAGGATCCCGCGAGCCACGCGCGCGATCTCCAACGCCTCGCGGACGTTGTTCAGCTTCCCCATGCTCACGTGCTCGGGTCGCAGGATGCCCTCGTCCTTCATCCGTCCGAGGCGCAGGGCGAGGAGCATCCCCTTGTTCAGCTCGAGCGCCATGTCGGTCAGCTTCTGCTGTGTCAGCTGGAACCCGGCGATCGGGCGGCCCCACTGGACGCGCTCGCCCGCGTAGCGGAGCGCCGCGTCGTAGCACGCGCGGGCCGCTCCCATCGCACCCCACACGATCCCGTAGCGAGCCTCGTTCAGGCACGATAGGGGACCTTTGAGCCCCACGACATCCGGCAGCACCGCATCCTCGGGCAGGCGAACACCGTCCATGACCAGCTCGGATGTCACGGATGCGCGCAGCGAGAGCTTGCGGTGCACGTCGTTCGTCGAGAACCCCGGAGCGTCGGTTGGGACGACGAAGCCGCGTACCCCGTCGCCGCTCTGTGCCCAGACGATCGCGACGTCGGCGATGCCGCCGTTCGTGATCCACGCCTTCGTCCCGTTCAACACCCAGTCCGAGCCATCGCGCTTCGCGTGCGTGCGCATACGGCCCGGATCGCTGCCGGCATCGGGCTCGGTCAGGCCGAAGCACCCGACGACCTCGCCGCGCGCCATCGGCGGCAGCCAGCGCTGCTTCTGCTCCTCGGTCCCGAAGCGCCAGATCGGGAACATGCAGAGCGATCCCTGCACGCTCACGAAGCTCCGGAACCCGCTGTCGCCCGCCTCGAGCTCCAG
>DATHSY010000088.1:0-12420 GCA_035463715.1 Actinomycetota bacterium
GTCGCACCCCACGACGTCGACGACCACGAGGTCGCGGTCCACGGCATCCCGAGGACATCGATCTCACCCTCGATCAGGTCGGGCACGCCGTCGCCGTTCGGATCCGCGTACACGCGGAAGGAGCCGCGGCTCTGGTGCAGCGACCCCAGCCCGGTGGACGGCACCAGCCCGACGTTCGCAGGAGCCCAGCGGAACTTGCCGTTGCGCGCGGCGAGGACGGCTCCGGCCGCATCGACGAGCCCCGCTCCGCCGTGCGAGCGGTACGTCGACGACTTGTAGGCGGTGCCGAGCAGCGTCGCCTTCGCGACGTCGGGCGTCATCCACGGGTCCGCCTGGTACATCAGCGCTGCGACGCCCGACACGATCGCGGCGGCCTGCGAGGTGCCCGTGCCCTTCAAGTAGCCCTCGCCCACCCACGCCTCGGGGTGCAACGACTCGACGGTGCTGCCCGGCGACCGCGTGGAGACGATCGTGATGCCGGGCGCCACGAGGTCCGGCTTCATGAAGCCGTCGACCGTCCACCCGCCGCTCGAGAATGGGGCGACGATGTCGTCGTCGCGGTCGGTCGTCCCCTTCAGATCGGCCGCGCCGACGGTCATGACGAACGGGTCGTCGCCGGGCTTGTTGACGGTATCCATCCCGCGGTTCCCGGCCGACACCACTACGAAGACGCCCCCCAGCCAGACCCGCTCGACCGCGTAGTTGAGCGGGTCGACGCTGTAGGACTGCACCGAGTCCGTTCCGAAGGACAGGTTGAGGATGTCGATCCCGTACAGCGCCTTGTTCGCCAGGACCCACTGCAGCGCGGCGATGACCACCGACACGTCGGTCGAGCCGTCCGCACCGGCGACCTTCACGGAAACGAGGTCCGCGCCGGGCGCGACCCCTCGCCACTGGCCCGACGACGAAGACCCGTCGCCCACCATGATCCCGGCCATGTGCGTGCCGTGGCCGAAGCGGTCACCGCCGTCGTGGTCGGGCGTGAGGTCGACGCGCGCGAGCACCCGATCCCCGAAGTCCTGGGAGTGCGCGATGCCGGTATCGATCATCGCGATGGTCACGCCGGCGCCTGTGTACGAACCCTCGAGCTGCGGCAACCGGATCGAGCCCCGCCACGCGGTGTTCGGGGCCCACGAGTCGTAGCTCCACGTCCCTGCCGACGACATCCGCACGCTCGCGTCGCCCCAGACGCGGCGGACGGCCGGCGACCGCGCGAGCGACGTGAGATCGGACGCATCGACACGCGCCGAGAAGCCGTCGATCAAGGGCAGAGCTCGGGTGATGGATCCGCCGAGGTCGTCGACGAGGGACTCCGCGGCGTCGTTGGCCGGAGATGTCTCGCGGACGATCACGTTCACGACCGTTCCGGGCGAACGCCGCAGCGTGTCGAGGAGGCCGAGATCGAGCTTGTCGAGACCCGACGTCGTGCGGGCCGGCGCCGTGAGGCCGATGACGACCATCGCGAGGGCGACGAACAGCACGGTCGCCGACGACGCGCGTGTCGTCCGGATGGCTCGGACCGCGGTCCCCCGGTCGGGGACCTCGCGTCCCCTGACCATCGCCGACCTCATCCCAACGACCTCCCGCGCACGGGCGCTGATCCGAACCCAGGACAGTCTTCACGGCCGGTGCCCTACGGCACATCGTCTTGTCGGGTAGTCCTGCAGGTGAGCCGGGTGATTCGCATCGGCACCGAAGGTCCTAACCCCTCGGTCGAACGGCGGCCCCCGTCCGGCCGACCCTGTGCTCAGCGCAGCAGATCGGCGGGCGTGTCGACGTCGAACAGCGAGCGACCCTCAGGGTCGAGCGCCCGCCACGTCTCCTCGTCGATCGCGGCGATCCGAAGCGCGTCGAGCAGCGTGCGGAGCCGGCGTTCGCCCTGCCGGACCAGCGCCGAGGCGACCGGGCGCGCGCGCCGAACTGCCAGCGCCACCGGCAGCGGCCGGAACCGGGCGCCGTCGCGGAGGGCGGCGCCATCGGCGCCGGACCCTACGAGCGCGTGGAGAAGCTCGAGCAGGACCGGCGGCGCGAGGCCCGGCATGTCGCCGCCCGCTACCAGCACCGTCCGTGACGTGACGTTCGGCAGCGCGGCCGCGAGCGCGGCGAGCGGGCCCTCGCCCTCGACCGGGTCGTGCTGCACCAGCAGGGGGATCCCGGTGGGGAGCTCCGGATGCACGTCACCCGGCGCGAGCGTCACGAGGACGTCGCCGCAGACCTGGGCCAGCGCGAGCACCGCGTGGTGGAGGAGCGGCGCGCCGTGGTACGGCTCCCGGAGCTTGTCGCGACCGAAACGCGTGGAGCGCCCTCCCGCGAGCACGATCCCCGTCGCGGAGCCGCTCGCCGATGTCGTCGGCCGCATCACCCGTCGAGCAGGCCGTCCTGCTCGGTCGTCTGCACCGGCGGGACGGGCGCGCGCTCCTGAACGAACTGGAAGCCGAACCGGCCCTTGATGCACAGGTGGCCCGACGTGATGGAGTGGTCCAGCGGCGAGGTAACCTTCACGATCGAGTTCTCCTGCACGTGCAGCTCCAACGTGCATCCGACGCCGCAGTACGGGCAGATCGTGTCGGTGATCGTCTGCGCCGATCCGTCCCAGGTCCCCGCTTCCCGCATGTCGTGCTCGCTCTTGAACATCAGCGCGCCCGTCGGGCAGACGCCGATGCAGTTGCCGCAGTACACGCAGGCCGACTCGGGCAGCGGCACCTCCATCTCGGTCGAGATGCCGGCGTCGAACCCGCGGCCCGCGACGGCGATCGCGAAGGTGTTCTGCGCGTCGGTGCCGCACGCCTCGACGCACTTGTAGCACAGGATGCAGCGCGAGTAGTCGCGGACGTACAGATCGTTGTCGACCTTGACCGGCTGGGCGACGGTCTCGCGCGTCTGCCCATACCGGTCGGGATCGGCGCCATACTCGCGGATCCACCGTTCGACCTCGTCGGAGACCAGGGACAGATCGACGGAGGATGCGAGCAGCTCCAGGACCATCCGTCGCGAGACCCGAACCCGCTCGGAATCGGTCTTGATCTGCATCCCGGCTTCGACCCTCCGCGAGCATGCGGGCGCGAGCACGCGCGAGCCCTCGACCTCGACGACGCACACGCGACAGACGTTCACCGGCGTCAGGGTCTCGAGATAGCACAGCGTCGGCGTGTCGATCCCCCGTTCTCGACACGCCTCCAAGATCGTGGTGCCTTCGGGAACGCGGACGGTCGTGCCGTCGATCTCGGCATCGACCAGCCGCCGTGGCGGCGCGAGCGGGACCGTCGTCATGCGGCACCCCCGAACACGCCGAGCTTCGCGATCGCCGACTGGACGGCGCCCGAGGCCGTCTGTCCGAGCCCGCAGATCGAGGCGTCGCGCATCACCTGCGCGACGTCGGACAGCAGCTGGAGCTCGCGGACGCGCGAGCCGTTCGTGCCGGCCGACAACCGGTGCAGCGCCTCCTCCTGGCGCACGGTGCCGACCCGGCAGGGCACGCACTGTCCGCACGACTCGTCGCGGAAGAACGCCGCGATCCGCAAGACGATGTCCTCCATGTCCGCCGTGTCGTCGAAGGCCATCACGACGCCGGATCCGAGCGTCACGTCGGCCGCCCTCGCCCCCTCGAACGACAGCGGCAGGTCGAGCTCCTCGGGTGTCACGAACGATCCCGCGGCCCCGCCCAGCAGCACCGCGCGGAGCGACCGGCCTGCCGGCGGCGGACCCGCGAGGGACAGCAGGTCCCGCAGGGACGTCCCGCACTCGACCTCGTAGACGCCCGGCCGTTCGACGGCACCGGACAGGCAGAACAGCCGGGTGCCGGTCGAGTCTCCGGTTCCGGTCGCCGCGTACGCCGGTCCACCGATCCGCAGGATCTCGAGGACGTTCGCGAGCGTCTCGACGTTGTTGATCCCCGTCGGCTTTCCGAACAGGCCGTGCGTCACGGGGAACGGCGGCTTGTTGCGGGGCTCCCCGCGACGCCCCTCGATCGAGTTGAACAGCGCGGTCTCCTCGCCGCAGATGTACGCGCCCGCCCCCCGCCGGATCTCGACGTCGAACCGGACACCCTCGCCCATCACGTCGTCACCGAGGAACCCGCGGGCACGCGCCTGCTCGATGGCCTGCTCCAGCAGTCGGGTCGCGAGCGGGTACTCACCCCTGATGTAGACGTAGCCGCGCTCGGCCGCCGTCGCGTAGCCCGCGATCGTCAGCGCCTCCAGGACCGAGAACGGATCGTTCTCCAGAAGGACGCGGTCCTTGAACGTGCCGGGCTCCGATTCGTCGGCGTTGCACACGAAGTAGTGCGGCCGCGCGGGCTGCGTCGCGACGGCCTGCCACTTCACCCCGGTCGGGAACGCCGCTCCGCCTCGGCCGAGCAGCTTCGCGTCGGTGACCTCGCGGATCACTCCGGAGGGGCCGAGCTCGATCGCGGTGCGCAGTGCCTCATAGCCTCCGTTCGCCCGGTAGTCGTCGATCGACCTCGGGTCGACGACGCCGACGCGACGGAGGAGTCGGAGGTCGTCGCGCGTCCGGGCGTCGCGTGTCTGCGGGGCGCTGTCTGCGTCCACTCCGCCGGCCGACATGGGGCCGCCGTCGGTGAGCGAGACGACGTGGTGCTCGTTCACCGGCGAGATCGCGACCTCGGACCCTCCGATCCCGACCATCTGCACCAGCGCCGCCGGGGCCCGTTCGCACAACCCGAGGCAGTTGCTTCGCTCCCACTTCGAGCCGGCCGGCCCGTGGGCCCGCTCGAACTGCGCGCACACCGCCTCGGCGCCCTTCGTCCGGCACGCGATGTCGTCGCACACGTGGACGATCGCGTTGGTCGCCGGTGGCTCGGTCCGGAACATCGAGTAGAACGTCGCGACGCCGTACGCATCGGCGGGAGCGACGTCCAAGCGCTCGCATACATGGTTCAGCCCGCCCTCGCTGATCCAGCCGACCGCCCGCTGGAGCGCGTGCAAGGCGGGCAACAGGAGATGCCGCCGGTCGCGTGACGCCTTGCCGCCGAAGCCTACGTGGCCCTCGACGTCGATCTCACGCAGACCGCCGTGCCACCCGGACTCCGGGCGCCCCAGGACATCGTCGACCGCGGCGCGCTCCTCCTCGGTCGGGGCGGCGCTCATCAGGTGCAGGTCCACGCCGCTTCCCTCACTGGCCCCCGCCCGTGACCGCCGGCTGCTCGAGCGGTTCGATCCGCACGGCGCTCGCCTTGAACTCCGCCGTGCCGGACTTGGGGTCCCACGCGTCGATCGTCAGCACGTTGGTCTCGACCTGATCTGGGAAGTGCAGCGTCATGAAGGCGAGCCCCGGACGCAGGGACCGGTCCACACGGACCGGCGCCTCCACGCTCCCGCGGCGGGACGTGACCCGTACGCGGTCGCCGTCGCCCACGCCGTAGCGGACCGCGTCCTCCGGGGACAGACAGACCGCCTCGCGCGCACGCATCGGCGAACGGAAGAGGCCGGACTGCACACCGGTGTTGTACGAATCCAGGCGGCGTCCCGTCGTGAGCCGGATCGGGAACTCGTCGGACAGCTCGTCGACCGGCGGTTCGAAGACGACGACGCTGAACGGCGCAGGCATGCCGCGTGCTTCCGGGTCCGTCTCCCACAGACGCGCGTGGAGGAACTGCGTCCCGGGGTGGCTGTCGTCGGGGCACGGCCACTGGATCCCGCCGAGGTCCGCGAGCCGCTCGTAGCTCATCCCACGATGCATCGGCGACAGCGAGCACAGCTCGTCCCACATCTGCCTCGGCGTCGGATCGCCCCAGTCGCGGCCGAGGCACCGGGCGAGCTGGGCGACGATCCAGATGTCGTCTCGCGCCTGGCCCGGCGGATCGAGCGCCTTGCGCATCAGCTGGACGCGCCGCTCGCTGTTCGTGACGGTTCCTTCGGTCTCGGCCCATGACGATGCCGCCGGGAACACCACGTCGGCCATCTCGGCCGTCGCCGTCATCAAGATGTCCTGCACGATCAGCGTGTCGAGGCTGCCGAGGAGCCGCTTCGCCCGCCCGGCGTCGGCCTCCGACTGCGCGGGGTTCTCGCCGATCACGTACAGCGCTGTGAGCTCGCCGTGCTCGATCGCCTCGAACATCGCCGACAGGTGCTTGCCGTACCGCGGGGGGATCGCGCAGTCCCAGGCCACCTCGAACCTGGCTCGCGCCTCCGGGTCCTTCTCGATGTCCTGGAACCCGGGCAGCTTGTTCGGGATCGCACCCATGTCGCCGCCGCCCTGCACGTTGTTCTGGCCGCGGAGCGGGTTAAGGCCGCTCCCGTAGCGGCCCACGTGGCCGCAGAGCAGCCCGAGGTTGATCAGGCACAGGACGTTGTCGACCGCGTTGTGGTGCTCGGTGATGCCGAGCGTCCAGCACAAGATCGCGCGGTCGGCCCGCGCGTACGCGTGCGCGAGGTCGCGGATCACGTCGGCCGGCACGCCGGTGACGCGCTCGCCCTCCTCGAGGGTCCAGGACTCCACCGACGCCGCGTACTCGTCGAACCCCACCGTGGCGCGCTCGATGAACTCCCGGTTGTGCAGGCCGGCGCGGATGATCTCGCGGGCCATCGTGTTCGAAAGCGCGATGTCGGAGCCGACGTCGATCCCCAGCCACGTGTCCGCCCACTCGGCGGAGGTCGTGCGTCGCGGATCCACGACGTACATCCGCGCGCCGCCCCGGATCCCGCGCAGGACGTGATGGAAGAAGATCGGATGCGTCTCGCGCGCATTCGACCCCCACAGCACGATGAGGTCGGTGTGCTCGACCTCCTCGTACGAGCTGGTCCCGCCTCCTGCCCCGAACACCGTCGCCAGACCGACGACACTGGGCGCGTGTCAGGTGCGGTTGCAGCTGTCGATGTTGTTGCTCCCCAGGACCTGACGCATGAACTTCTGTGACGCGAAGTTCATCTCGTTCGAGGCCTTGGAGCAGCTGAACAGGCCGACCCCGTCGCCGCCGTTCCGCTCGTGCGCGGCCCGCAGCCCGGCGGCGGCCCGCTCGAGGGCCTCCTGCCAGCCGGCGGGGCGGAGCACCCCGTTGTCGCGGACCAGCGGCTCAGTGAGTCGCGTCTGCCCGTTCCGCATCGACCGACCCCCTTGCACCGATCGTTTCGGTGTCAGCCGATTCTATGCCCGGCGGGTCGGATGCCCACCCGCCGAGGGTGCGGATCGGGCCCGGTTCGGTTGCGGACCAACGTGGGTACCTCGTCCGACGCAGAGGAGGGTTGGCATGGAAGCCATCGCGGTGATCGTCACGATCGTGGTCCTCGCCGGCGTGACCGGCTATCTGATCGGCTCGATGGTGAAGAGCATCGTCGTCGAGCGCCGGAACGAGAACCTCAAGAAGGTCTGGAGGAACTTCGGTCTGAGCATCGCCTTCTGCGTCCTGTTCCTGGTCTCGTGGGCAGCGCAGGCCGTCGCCGAGTGGGGCGTCTACGCGCAGGAGCAGAGGACGCACGGGGAGCCGGTCGTCGTGAGCGACTACATCGTCCAGTTCGGGCAGTCGACGCTGGAGAACTGGCAGTCCGAGTTCCTCCAGCTGTTCTCGTTCGTCGTGCTGTCGGCCGTGCTGATCCATCACGGCAGCGCCGAGTCCAAGGACAGCGACGAGCGGATGGAGAACACCCTGCGAAGGATCGAGCAGAAGCTCGACGAGCAGAGGGCCGCGTAGCGGCCGCTCCGGTCAGCCGACCGCGATGCGGTCGGGATGCGTGTAGACGTTGAACCGTTCGTCGCGGACGAACCCGACGACCGTCATCCCGAGGCGCTCGGCCGCATCGACGGCCAGGCTCGTGGGCGCGGACACGGCGGCCACGACCGGGATCCCCGCGACCCCCGCCTTCTGCACGATCTCGAACGACGTGCGACCGGAGACGAACAGGATCCGACCGGCGAGCGGCACGTCGCCCGCGAGGAGCGCCTCCCCCACGACCTTGTCGACGGCGTTGTGCCGCCCGACGTCCTCGCGGAGCGACAGCAGCTTGCCGGTCGGCGCGAAGAGCCCGGCGGCGTGGAGCCCACCCGTCTGGTCGAAGACCCGTTGTGCACGGCGCAGCTGGTTCGGCAGTCGCGAGATCACCTCCCGCGACACCTCGGGACCGGGCGCGACCCGAGCGCACGCGACCTCGACGTGCTCGAGCGTCGCCTTCCCGCAGATCCCACATGACGACGTCGTGTAGAAGTTGCGCTTCAGCCGTTCCGCGTCGAAGGCCCCCTTCAGCTCGACCGTCACGACGTTGTAGTGCTGTTCGTCCGGTGCGAGGTCCTCGCAGTAGCTCACCCGCCGGATCTCGTCGCGGGAGCCGATCAGGCCCTCGGTGAACAGGAACCCGGCCGCGAGCTCGAAGTCGCCACCCGGCGTCCGCATCGTGACCGCGACGGACAAGGCTTCCGAGCCCGGACCCTCGACCCGGATCTCCATCGGCTCCTCGGCGGCCAGGCGGTCGGCGTGCTCGCGTGCCCGCCCGCCGCGCACCTCGCGCACGCGGGCCGTGGCTACGTTGCGGCGGATCGGGACGGGCCGCACCATCCCACGATCATCGCACCGGTGAGGCCGTCGCGACGAGCGGGAGAAGGAAGCGCCGCCACGGACGGTATCCTCAGCCAGTGCCGGTTGAACGGCCGGTCAACGCCGAGCGGAGGGCACCGTCGGATGAAGACTGGACTCGAGATCGCCCAGGAGGCGACCCTCCGGCCGATCGCGGAGGTGGCCGCCGCCGCGGGGATCGCGGACGACGAGCTCGAGCCGTTCGGTCGCTACCGCGGCAAGGTATCCCTCGCGCTGCTTGACCGTCTCGGCGACCGTCCGGACGGCAAGCTGATCATCACGACGGCCATCACGCCGACGAAAGCCGGCGAGGGCAAGACGACGACGTCGATCTCGCTCACGCAGGGCCTCGGCCGGATCGGCAAGGACGTGATCCTCTGCCTGCGAGAACCGTCGATGGGTCCTGTGTTCGGCATCAAGGGGGGCGGCACCGGCGGCGGGTACGCGCAGGTCGTGCCGATGGAGGAGATCAACCTTCACCTGAACGGCGACTTCCACGCGGTGACCGCCGCACACAACCTCCTCGCCGCCGCGCTCGACGCGTCCGTCTACCACGGAAACCCGCTCGGGATCGACCCGCAGACGATCACGTGGCCGCGCACGCTCGACGTGAACGACCGCGAGCTCCGCTACACCGTCGTCGGCCTCGGCGGCCACGCGCACGGCTACCCGCGAGAGAACCAGTTCGTGATCACGGCCGCATCCGAGATCATGGCGGTGCTGGCGCTCGGCTCCGATCTGCAGGACCTGCGTCGACGGCTCGGACGTATCGTCGTCGCCTCGACGCACGATGGCGACCCGGTCACGGCCGAGGACCTGAAGGTCGCCGGTGCGATGACCGTCTTGATGAAGGACGCCATCCGTCCGAACCTGGTCCAGACGCTCGAGGGCCAGCCCGTGATGATCCACGCCGGCCCCTTCGGCAACATCGCGCACGCGAACAACTCGATCGTCGAGGACCGCGTCGCGCTGAAGCTCGCCGACTACGTGGTGACCGAGGCCGGCTTCGGGGCGGACCTCGGGTTCCAGAAGTTCTGCGACATCGTGTGCCGCGCGGGCGGGTTCGCGCCGAGCGCCGCGGTGCTCGTCACGACCGTCCGCGCGCTGAAGTCCCACGGCGGCGTCTCGTTCCAGAACCTCGCGCGCGAGGACCTCGATGCCATCCGCGTCGGCTCGGAGAACCTCGCCGCGCACATCGAGATCGTGAGGACGTACGGGCTCCCGTGCGTCGTCTCGATCAACCGCTTCCCGACGGACACGGCCGCCGAGCTCGAGCTCGTCGACGAGCTCGCGACGAAGGTCGGCGCCGAGCGTGTCGTCCTGAACGAGGGATTCGCGGGGGGCGGCGACGGCGCCGTGGAGCTCGCCGAGGCCGTCGTCGAGGCGTGCGAGAAGCCGAACACGTTCTCGTTCCTCACGCCGGCCGACACGCCGCTCCGCGTCCAGATCGAGGCGATCGCGACGCGCCTGTACGGCGCCGACGGCGTCGACTACCTGCCGCAGGCCGAGAAGGACCTGGCGAGGATGGACGCGCTCGGCTTCGGCACCATGCCCGTCTGCATGGCGAAGACGCACCTGTCGATCACCCACGACCCGGCCATGCTCAACCGCCCCCGCGGCTTCCGGCTCCCCGTCCGCGGTCTGGTCCCGAGCGCCGGAGCCGGGTTCGTCGTGGCTCTCTGCGGCGACATGCAGCGGATGCCCGGCCTCGGCAGGATCCCGAACTTCACCGGCGTCGACATCGACGCCGACGGCCGAACCATCGGCCTGTTCTGAGCTGCGTCAGCCGGCGACGGAAACCTCGGCGCCGGCCTCGATGCGCAGCCACACCGCTCTGGTCACGGCCTCATTACGCTCGAAGTCGAAGATGCCGGGGCCGTCCGGCGCGGCCTCCCAGATCGCCCCGCACGCGGGGCACGTCCAGATCGTCTGCGGCTTGGTCTCGTCCTTCGGCGGCGCACAGGTGTGCATCCTTCCCCCTCCCTGAAATCACAAGCGTGTGATTCAGGGGAGGATACCGGACGTTCGGGCGTCTTACCCGGAAGCGGACCTAGGTCCTCGGGCGCTCCTTGTTCGGATCCAGGATCGAGAGCACCTCGACCGTCGCCGGGGCCGTGCCCTCCCCGACCGCGACGTCCACCTTCGTCCCGTCGGCCGACGCGTCCGCTTGCAGGATCGCGAGCCCGATCGTTCCGACCCGCGGCGAGACCGCGGGGGACGTCACCGTCCCGACCTCGCGGCCGTCCAGCGTGACGATGGCCCCGTAGTCGGGTGCGGCCTCGGACTCGATCTTCAGCGTCTTGAACCGCTTGGGTCGTCTCGCGCCGTAGTCGGCGAGCTTCTGCGCGGCCACGTTCTCCGTGTCGGTCTTGATGAACCGGTCCATCGACAGATCCCACGGCGAGATCTCGCTCGGGTTGTAGTCGACGGCGATGATGATCAGCCCGACCTCGGTTCGGGCGAGGTCGACGGCGGTGAGGCCGAACGGCGTCGCACCCGCCTCGAGCAGCGTGTCCCAGATCGCCTGGGCGTTCTCGGGCGCCGTCACGACCTCGTAGCCCTTCTCCCCCGAGAAGCCCGTGCGCTGGACCCAGGCGGGACGCCCGGCGACGGTCGTCGGCTCCGGCCAGAACCGGAAGTACCGCAGCTCACCGAGGTCACGCTCGGTGAGCGGCTGTAGCGTCTGCTGTGACGTCGGGCCCTGCACACCGATCATCGCGAGTTCCTCGGTCCGGTGCGCAACGTTCGCGTCCAGGTCGGACGCCGTCTCGCGGAAGAAGTCCTCGATCTCGGGGGTGTTGATCATCAGGAGGAACCGGTCGTCGGCGTACCTGTAAACGTTTCCGTCGTCGACCATGAGGCCGTTCGGGTCGACGAACGCGCCGTACCGGACCTGGCCCGGCCGCATGCCGGCAACCGTGTTGGTGAACCGCCGCTGGACCATCCGGGCGGCGTCCGGCCCGGTGATCTCGTACTTGCAGGTCGCCCACAGGTCCCAGATGCCGGTCGCGGTCCGGATCGCCTCGTACTCGACCATCGGATCGTTGCCCTCGTGATTGGTCCACGGCCAGCCGTCCTCCCACAGGAAGTCGGCGCCCTTGGACACGTGCCAGTCGTGAAGCGGCGACCTGTGCTGGGGTTCTTCGGACATCCGGTCCACTCCCTTCGATACGGGTCGGTGCTGGGTCTGCGACCCCCGGGTTATATCGCTCGCCTGACTCGCCGTTCAAGTCACGCGGGGTGCGCAGGTCATCTCGAGATGGCGAGCAGGTCGCGGACCCGGCCGCGGCCGGCCGCCTCCAGCTTGGCCGCGATCACGAGGAAGAGCTGGGCCGTCACGAGCGCGTCGTCCAAGGCGTCGTGGGGCGAGGCCACCGGGATCCCGTACCGGGCCGCCGACCCGCCGAGCGTGTTGCGCGTCGCAGCGGGACGTCCTTCGAGCCGGAGGACCAGCTTGCGAACGTCGACGGTCCTACGCGCCCACGTGCCGCGCCTGGTCCCGAAGATGCGGCCGAGGAACGCGATCTCGACCTCGCCGTACCAGGTCAGCAGGAACCGCCGGTCGAGGAGCCCGTGGAGCGCCTCCCGTGCGCTCGACACCGGCCGGGCGTCGACCAGCTCCTGCGGGACGATCCCGTGCACCTTCATCGACGCGGGCGAGGCCGGCACGGCCGGCGCGATGAGCTGTTCCGCCGCCGCCTTGAGGATCACCCGGCCCGAGACGACGGGCACGACGCCGAACGACACGATGTCGTCGCGCCGGTAGTCGAGCCCGGTCGTCTCGAAGTCGAGGGACGCGAAGGCGGCGCGCCGCCATGGGAGCGCCCGGGCAGGACGCCTCGGCGGCCGCGGGCCTCGCCTCAGCGACATCTGACCACGCCCGCGTCCGTCACGATCAG
>DATHSY010000089.1:0-2655 GCA_035463715.1 Actinomycetota bacterium
ATCTGCGGTGAACTCCGCAACGACGTAGTAGCCCTCGTTCTGACGAGCGATCTCGAAGGCGAGCCGTCTGCGGCCCCAACGGTCGACCTTGCCGACCTGGCCTCCTCCCTCGGAAGCGATGCGCGAGATGCGCTCGAGCGCTCCGGCGACGATGGACTCGTCCGCTTCCGCGGGCAGGATGAGCATGACTTCGTACTGCCTCAGTTCTCCACCTCCTCTGGTCTGGACGGCCCCCACTAGGTCTAGGGGAGCAGGTGTGGTTGGCCTCCAGAGTCTACCGGGTGCGCTCGTGGCGCGACCCTAGCACCCCGCGCCGACACGGGTTCCGGCCCACGGAGCGCCTGGTCACGGGTAGACTCCGGCACGAGCCGTGCACTGCCGAATGGAGGCGCGAGCGATGACCGTGACCGTCCATGACCTGCGCACATGGAAGGCCGAGGGCCGCCGCTGGGCGATGCTCACGGCCTACGACTTCCCCACCGCCCAGATCCTCGATCGGGCCGGGATCCCGGTGCTGCTCGTCGGCGACTCCGTAGGCCGCAACGTCCTCGGGTACCAGAACGAGCTGCCCGTCACGATGGACGAGATGCTCCATCACGTGCGCGCCGTCGCGCGCGGGGCGGAGCAGGCGATGGTCGTCGGCGACATGCCGTTCATGTCGTTCCAGGTCTCCCTGGAGGAGGGTGTCCGCAACGCGGGCCGGATGATCAAGGAGGGCGGCGCCCACGCGGTCAAGGTCGAGGGGCCGCAGTTCGAGCTCGCTCGGCACCTCACCGAGATCGGGATCCCCGTCATGGGTCACGTCGGACTCACGCCGCAATCGGTCCACGGCCTCGGCGGGTACCGGGTCCAAGGACGTGGCGAGGCGGCGGCGAAGCTGATCGAGCAGGCGCACGCGCTCGAGAAGGCCGGGGTCTTCGCGATCGTCCTCGAGGCGATGCCGGGCGAGCTCGCCGGCGAGATCACGTCCGGGGTTCAGGTGCCGACGATCGGGATCGGCGCCGGGGCCGTATGTGATGCCCAGGTCCTGGTGGTGCACGATCTCCTCGGCATCACCGAGCATGCGCCGAAGCTCGCGAAGGCGTACGCGAACCTGCGCGACGTCATCACGGAGGCAGCGCGTGCCTACGCCGCCGACGTGGCATCGGGGACGTTCCCGGGCGAGGAGCAGACCTACCACTGATGCCGCCGCGGCACCCCTAGACTTCGCCCGGTGAACGAAGCGGTCTGGTTCGTCGCCGGGATCGCGCTCGGCGCGCTCGGTATCTGGCTCGCGACGCGGCGGCGGCCTTCGCGGGAGAGGCCGATCGCCTCGACCGATCCGGCCCAAGGGGCCGCGACCCGGGCCGAACTGGTCTCGAAGATCGGCCACGAGCTCAAGAACCCGATCATGGCGATCAAGGGGCTGGCATCGACGGGCAGCCGGCTGTACGACTCGTTGTCCGACGAGGAACGCCGGGACCTGTTCCGGACGATCGACGGCGAGGCCGGCCGGCTGCGGCTGATAGGCGAGGAGACGTCGACCGCGATGAAGATTGACGCGGGCCAGCTCCGGTACGACCTCCGCGCCGACGACGTCGGAGCCATGGTCGAGCAGGTGGCCTGGCGCACGCCGGTGGGGGACCACCCGATGGCCGTCGAGGCGGACCGGGGCTTGACCGCAACGGTGGACCGGACCCGGCTGTCGGAGGCGGTCGGGCACCTGATCGACAACGCCGCGAAGTTCTCGCCGCCGGCGTCGACGATCGGCGTCACCGCCCGGGCGGAGGGCACCGAGATCGTGATCGAGGTCGTGGACGACGGCCCCGGCATCCCCGCCGATCGACGAGAGGCCGTCTTCGAGCGGTACGGGGCGTGGCGGCCGTCGGGCTACGAGGGGACGCCCGGCGCCGGGCTCGGCCTGTTCATCGCGAGGGCTCATGTCCGCGCCCACGGGGGCCGAATGGAGATAGAGGAGGCTCCGGCGGGCGGTACGATGCTCCGCGTCAGGGTGCCGAGAGGGGGCTAAGGGCACCGATGTCCGAGCACGGCGAAGAGCGAACGACGCTGCTCATCGCCGACGACCACAAGATCCTCACGGACGCCCTCGCGATGGTCGTCGAGCGCGATCCGACCCTGCGCATGGTGGCGCCGCCCGTCCACACGGCCGAGGAGGCCGTCGAGATCTCCCGACGCGAACGCCCCGAGGTCGTCCTGATGGACATCGTGTTCAAGGGCGGGATCGACGGCATCGAGGCGACCCGACGGATCAAGGAGATCTCGCCGGCCACGAAGGTCGTGATCATGACGGCGCACGACGACGAGCGGCTGCTCGTGGATGCCGTCGAGGCCGGCGCGTCCGGGTTCCTCGGCAAGGACGAGGCGGCCAACGAGGTCCTCGCGGCCGCCAAGGCCGCCGCCGACGGGGAGGTCCTGATCGACCCTGCGACCCTCCTCCGGCTCCTGCACCAGGTGGCCCTGGAGCGCGAGGCCCGTCGGGACGCGATGGCCCTGTTCGAGGGCCTGACCGAGCGGGAGTGGGAGGTCCTGAGCCTGCTGGCCGAGGGGATGCGCAACGACGACATCGCCCAGAGGCTCTACATCAGCCCCCAGACCGTCCAGACGCACGTCCGGAACCTGCTCGCGAAGCTGGGGGTCCACTCCAAGCTGGAGGCG
>DATHSY010000090.1:0-5917 GCA_035463715.1 Actinomycetota bacterium
GGGAACTCCTTGAAGAACGCCGCGCCCTCGAACAGCGGCTCGACGCCGTCGATCTCGGTCAGCCGGTCGAACGCGTACGCGGCCTTGGCCGCGCACCGCCGACCGAGCTCGGCGAGCCCGTCGGGGCCGAGCCACGCGAGGTACACGGTCGCGGCGATCGCCATGAGGGTCTGGTTCGTGCAGATGTTGGAGGTCGCCTTCTCGCGGCGGATGTGCTGCTCGCGCGCCTGGAGCGTCAGCACGTAGCCGGTCCGGCCGTCGACGTCGACCGTCTCGCCGACGATCCGGCCGGGGAGCCGGCGGACGTCGTCCAGGCGCGTCGCGATCACGCCCAGGTAGGGCCCGCCGAAGTTCAGGTGGTTGCCGAGCGGCTGGCCCTCCGCCACCGCGATGTCGGCGCGCAGTTCTCCCGGCGGCGCCAGGACGCCGAGCGACATCGGGTCGAACACCTGGATCGCCCGCGCGCCCGCGGCGTGCGCCGCTCCGAACAGGTCTCGGACCGGCTCGAGCAGCCCGTACCGGTTCGGATGCTGCACGATCACGCAGGCGACGTCGTCGCCGACCTCCGGCGCGCCTCCCGTGCCGCCGTCGACGGGGAAGATCTCGGGCTCGTACCCCGCTCCCCTACCGAACGTCCGCAGCGTCTCGACGGATCGGGGATCGACGGCAGCCGAGACCAGGACGCGGTCGCGACCAGGGGTCGACCGGGCAAGGTTCACCGCCTCCGCAAGCGCGGTGGCGCCGTCGTACAGCGAGGCGTTCGAGACCTCGAGCCCGGTCAGCTCGCAGATCATCGACTGGTACTCGAACAGGGCCTGAAGGACGCCCTGGGACAGCTCCGGCTGGTACGGCGTGTATGAGGTGTAGAACTCGGACCGGCCGGCGAGCGCCCAGACGACCGAGGGGACGTAGTGGTCGTAGGCGCCGCCTCCCGCGAAGCAGACGAGCTCGTCGGTGGTCCGGTTCCGCCCGGCCAGGCCCGCCAGCTCGGCGACGACCTCCATCTCCGAGACGCCCTGAGGCAGGTCGAGCGGGCGGTCCAGCCGCACGGACGGCGGGATGCGGTCGAACAGCTGCTCCAACCGCTCGAGCCCGATCCGGGCGAGCATCTGGCGTACGTCGTCGTCCGTGTGCGGTGCGAACCTCATCGGCTCGACGCAAGTCTACGGGGACGCGGGCGTTCCGGGAGGCTCAGCCGCTCTTGTCCTCGAGCCCGTACTTCGTCACGAGCGAGAGGTAGTCGCGCTGGTAGAAGATCTTGCAGTTGACGCCGGGATACAGCTCCCGGAGACGGCGGACCTTGCGGTTCTTCTTCGTGACGAGCTTCTGGTTGAGGGTGGTGATCTCGATGTACAGGTCGTACTGCGGCAGGAAGAAGTCGGGGGTGAACCGCGCGATCACGTTGCCCTGCTTGTCGTGCTCGAGATCGAACGACCGGGGCTCGTACTCCCAATCGATCTGGTAGAAATCGAGCAGGCGCGCGAACTGGCGCTCGCTCGCGTGCGCGAACCGAACGAGGTCGCTCTTCAGGACCGGCGCTTCGGCCGCGGTTCCGGCGTTCACGCCCCTCCGGCCGCGGCGGCGCCGCGACCCTTCCTCCGGCTCGCCTTGGCCAGGCTTCCCTGAAGGTCCGTCCATACCTTGTCGACGGCGATCGCGAACACGCCCTGTCCCTTACCGAGGAGATCGACCACCGCCTCGGGCGAGTCGACCGCGTAGATCCGGTTGCCGTCCGAGACGAGGGTCGTCCCGAGCGTCGGCTCCTTGAGCTCCTTGAGGGTGCCCATGGCCTTGCGGATCTGCTGGAGACCCACGCCGGAGTCGAGCATCCGCTTGATCAGCCGCAGCAGCGCCAGGTCCTGGAACGAGTACAGGCGCTGGGTCCCGGAGCCGTGCGCGTCCTTGATCGACGGCTTGACCAGCCCGGTCCGGGCCCAATAGTCGAGTTGGCGGTAGCTGATCCCGACGATCTTGCAGACCTCCGGGACGCGATATCCCTGCTGCTCGGCCATGACAGCTCCGTAATTACGCGGGCGTATGGAGCCTATCCCCGCCCCCGTGGGGTGTCAACGAAGGCCGGATCCGCCCTCCGGCGGCACCCCGGCGGGCACGCTGGTGATCGGGAGCGGTCTTGCGCAGGGTGTTTGGAACAGTCCGGATCGTCGGGTAGGGTCGTGACCCGTGCACCGCCGCCGAGCTAGGACGACGGTCCGCCGGGCGAGTCGAGCGCTCGCCGTACTTGTTCTCTCCACGATCCTGCTGAGCACGATCGCGGGATTCGCTCTCGCGCGTACGTATCGTGGGCGCTTGCTCCACAGCATAGATATCTCGCGGCGCAACCACGACGTCCGCCCGGTGCGACTCAACGTGAGGCTCTCCCAGGACGCGCTTCAGCACACGCGGATGATGATCCGCTCCAACCGTCTGTACGACGTGCGGAACCTCTACGACGTGCTGGCGCCGTACGACTGGAGCCGCTTCGGCGGGGCCGTGGTGGGGTGCGCGACAAAGCTCCGCGCCGTACACCGCGCGTTCATGCACCACGCGGAGCACCGCAAGATCATCCTGAACCCCAGCGCTCGCCGCGTGGGGATCGGTGTCATCCGGTTGGACGGAAGGTCGTCCTGCGGGACGGACGCCTTCTGGGTGACCGAGATCTTCTACGGGTAGCACGCGTACGCCTGGCGGAACCGAAGAGCGAGCCCTCGAGAGGGTCTAGCCGAAGTCCTCGGGATTCACGTTCTCGAGGAACTCTCGGAACTTCTCGACCTCTTCCTCGTCGTCCCCGGCGGGGATCAGGATCGAGGCCTCTTCGAGGACGTCCTCGTTCGCGAAGATCTTGCAGTTCAGGCGGACGGCGAGCGCGATCGCATCGCTCGGACGCGACGAGATCTCGTACGCCGACCCGTTCCGCTGCATGTTGATGACCGCGTAGAACGTCCCCTCGCGCAACTCCGTGATCACGATGCTCTGCACCTCGACGGACATCTCGTCGAGGATGTTCTTGAGCAGGTCGTGTGTCATGGGCCGCGGGGTGACGACCCCTTGGAGCGCAAGGGCGATCGCCGCCGCCTCGGACTGCCCGATCCAGATCGGGAGGAACCGCTCGCCGCCGGACTCGCGGAGCAACACGATCGGCTGGTTCGTCGGCAGCTCGATCCTGACGCCGGCGAGCATCATCTCGATCATCGCTAGGCGACTGTAGCCCCGGCCCCCTGGTCCGACAACCTACGAGCCGGCGCTCGGCGCAGCGGTCGGATCGGTCACCGCGAGCTCGCCGGTCACGTACGGCAGCAACAGGTCCGGGTCGGCGGCGAGCGCCTGCACGTCATGCACGGCCAGGATGTCCGGGAGGTTCCGGTACCGCTCTTCGAAGTCGAGCCCGTACCCGACCACGAAGAGGTCCGGGCAGTCGAACCCCACGTAGCGGATCTCGAGCGGCGTGATCCGACGCACAGACTTGTCCAGCAGCGTGCAGACCTCGAGCGATGTCGGGCTGCGGGACGCGAGGACGCTGAGCAGGTACGTCAGCGTCAATCCGGTATCGACGATGTCCTCGACGACGATGACGTCGCGCCCGCCGATATCGGCGTCGAGGTCCTTCACGATCCGGACGCGTCCCATCGACTCGGGCGCGTCGCCGTACCGGGAAAGCGCCATGTAGTCGATCGAGGCGGGCAGCCGGACCTCGCGGAGCAGGTCCGCGAGGAACATCGAGCCGCCCTTGAGGACCGAGATCAGGACGGGCGCACGCCCTTGATAGTCCCCGGTGATGGTGCGGCCGAGCTCCTCGATCCGCTGGCGGATGTCCTCGCGCCCGAACAAGACGCTGACGACGTCCGTCATGCGGCGCGATCGTAGCAGACCCGATCAGCCGAACAGGGAGCCGATGAAGCCCGACATGGCGTCGACGACGGCGGACGTCGCGCGGAGCCACCACGGGCCGGGCTCGGGTGCGGGCGGCGGCGGCACGACGGCCGGGACCAGCGGGACACGACCGAGCTTCATGTCCCCCGCCGCCACGAGCAGGGTGGCGATCCGCTCCCCCGCCACCGGTGGGTACAGGATGCCCGCCCTCGGACGAACGCGCATCGAGATCTCCGCATCGACCGGGACGAGCCCGTCGAGCGTGCGGGGCGTCATCACCTGGACGTCGCGGCCCTGGACCTCCACGGCGCCGAACCGCTCACCCGGCGCGACCAGCTGCCGCCGGTCGAACGCGGCGAAGCCGTGGTCGAGCAGCGTCGCCGCCGCCGAGAACGGCTCGCCGGGCGCCCCGAGGACGACCGCGATCAACCGGATGGCTTCGCGCTCGGCCACGGTCACGACACAGAAGCCGGCCGGCGTCGTGAACCCCGTCTTCCCGCCCAGCGTCCCGGGATACAGCCAGAGAAGGACGTTGCGGTTCTGCACGACCCGGGGTGGCCCCTTCGGCGATGGGATCTCGTGGAACCGTGTAGCGACGACCTGGGCGAACAGGGGATCGGCGAACGCCTCGCGCGTGAGCGTCACGAGGTCGTGGGCCGTCGAGTACCCGCGGTCGTCGAGGCCGTTGGGGGAGAAGAAGCGCGTGTGCCGCATCCCGAGCCGCTCCGCGAGGGCGTTCATCGAACGGACGAACGCCTCCACCGACCCGGACACGTGCTCGGCGAGCGCGACGGCCGCGTCGTTGGCCGACTGCAGCATGATCGCGTAGAGCAGCTCTCCGAGGGAGATCTGCTCCCCCGCCTGCAGTCCCAGCTGCGACAGCCCAACGATCCGTGGGACGGCCGCCGCCTCGGACACCGTCACCACGTCGGTGGCATCTGCGCGCCGCAGCACGAGCAGGGCGGTCATGATCTTCGTCACACTCGCGATCGGCCGCTCGACATCGGCACCGCGCTCGAACAGCACCTGCCCGGTGTCGAGATCCGCGAGGATCACGGACCCGGCCGTGACGCTCGGCTCGGTCGTCGAAGGCGGCGGCGTCCGCAGGGATGTGGGGAAGGGCGAGGGCGACGTCCCGCCACCGGGGGCCGGCACGGGCGTTGGAGGCGGCACGTCCGCGTCCCGCCTCGCACCGAACGCGGGCAGCGCGAGGATCGCGACGAGCAACGTCGCGAGCGCGGCGGCGGCGGTTCGCGATGCGCGGCGGCTCACGGTGCCGTCGTCACGGTGCCTTCGTCACGGTGTCTGAAGGTGCTGCCGCAGGTTGTTCCGCAGCAGCGCGGCCTTGAGCCTGCGCGACGCCTTGGCGAGGTCGTTGAGCGCCACGGTCGCCTGCCGCCGCGCGTCGGGGTTCCGCTGCCGAAGCTGCGGCATCACGATCGACTCGAAGAAGGACGCCTCGCGTTCGCCGAAGTGCTTGTACATCGTGAGGTGGCGCGGCTCGATCCCGTACCGGAACATGTCGCGCACGATCGACAGCACGACGTAGTCGTCGCCGTCGTAGTACTTGGCACCGTCAGGGCCGTGCGAGCAGACGAGCCCGAACGACTCGAGCTCGCGGATCCGCTCCTTCTCGATCCCCGTCGCCGCGGCCATCTCGTCGATCGACATCTGAAGGCCGGTCGGCGGCGCGGCGATCTCCTCGTCGGCCGCGCGGTCCTCGGGCGACTCCTCGACGGGTTCCTCGGGGCCCGCCTCCTCCTTCAGAAGGCGGTCCTTGATGACCTTGAGCGGCAGGTACTCGTCGCGCTGCATCCGAAGGATGTGCTTCAGACGGTCGACGTCCTTGTCGTAGAACTTGCGGTAGCCGGACGGCGTGCGCTCCGGTTGGATCAAGCCCTCCGCCTCGAGGAACCGGATCTTCGAGATGGTGATGTCGGGGAACTCGGTCTTGACCGATACGAGCACCTCCCCGATCGACTGGTAGTTGCGCGCGGGCATCTGCTCACTCTCCGGGCTGGAAGAACACGAGCTTGAACTTCCCGATCTG
>DATHSY010000091.1:0-36696 GCA_035463715.1 Actinomycetota bacterium
CACCTGTACATCCACGAGCTGGTCGAGCAGGTGCCGACGCCGGCCGCCGCAGCCAACTACGCCAGGATCGTCGCCGAGCACGCCCTGCTCCGGCGGCTGATCTCTGCTGCCGCCGACATCATCGACCTCGCGTACTCGGCGCCGGAGGACCCGAAGCAGGTCGCCGACGACGCCGAGCAACGGATCTACGACGTCGCGCGACCCGACGAGAAGGAGCAGGTCGCATCGCTCCGAGAGCTCGTCGACCAGGCGATGACCGACCTCGAGAAGATCCAGAACCGAGAGTCGGCATTCGCCGGGATACCGACGGGTTTCCGTGACGTCGATGCGTTGCTGTCGGGGATGCAGGCGGGCAACCTGATCGTCGTCGCAGCACGGCCAGGCATCGGCAAGTCGTCGTTCGTGACGAACCTCGCACGCAACGTCGCCGTCGAGGCGCGCGGGCCGGTCGCGATGTTCTCGCTCGAGATGTCGCGGTGGGAGATCGGCATGCGGCTGCTGTGCGCCGAGGCGCGCGTGCCCTGGGACAGCATCCGCAACAAGCGGGTCGGTGCGGACGATTGGTCGCGGATCGTGCAGGCCGCCGAGGTGCTCCACGACGCGCCGTTGTCGATCGTGGACTCGGGGAACGTGACGATCGTCGACATCCGCGCGAAGGCGCGGCGGCTGTCGGCCCGCAAGCAGGGCCTCGGTCTGATCATCGTCGATTACCTCCAGCTGATGTCGCACCACCGGCGCGTCGACAACCGCCAACAGGAGATCGCCGAGATCAGTCGCAGCCTCAAGCTGCTGGCGAAGGAGCTCAAGATCCCGGTCATCGCGGTGTCCCAGCTGAACCGGGACCCCGAGCGACGGCAGGACAAGCGGCCGCAGCTTTCGGACCTGCGCGAGTGCGTTCCCGGCGACACGCTGGTTCAGCTGGCCGACGGGCAGCGCAGAGCGATCCGCGACCTCGTCGGTACCGAGCCGGACGTGCTTGCCGTGGGCACGGACGGGCGGATCTTCGAAGCGCGGAGCGACAAGGTCTGGCCGGTCGGCGAGCGGCAGCTCTTCGAAGTCCGACTCGCGAGCGGGCGCACGATCCGCGCCACGGAGGAGCATCAGCTCCTCGGCGCGTCCGGGTGGAAGCGCGTCCGCGACATCCGGGAAGGCGACCGGTTGGGCATCGCCCGGCGGCTACCCGAGCCCGCACGGACGATCCGCTGGCGCGACGACCGCGTGGCGCTGCTCGGGCAACTGATCGGCGACGGCAGCTACCTCCGGGCGCGGTCGCTCCGGTACACGACGGCCTCCGAAGACAACAGCCGCCTTGTCGCACGAGCCGCCACCGAGCAGTTCGGCGCGAGGGTGAAACGGATCCGAGGACGCGGGGCGTGGCACCAGCTGTTCATCGGTGGGAACGGAACTCGGTGGCGGCCGACGGGCGTGAGCGCCTGGCTGCGCGAGCTGGGGATCTACGGGCAGGGTTCCGCCGACAAGCGCATCCCGGGAGAAGCGTTCCGATTGTCCAACCAGCAGGTCGCGATCCTCCTGCGTCACCTCTGGGCGACCGATGGCTGCGTCCACGTGAGGAAGCCCGGTCAGCGGGGGAGCCACACCGTGTACTTCTCGACGAGCAGCGAGGGCCTCGCCTACGACGTTGCGACGCTGCTGCTTCGGTTCGGGATCGTCGCGAGGATCAAGCGGGCGGCCAAGCACGGGTACCGGCCGTGGTGGCGCGTTCACGTCTGTGGATCGGTGGACCAGCGGTGGTTCCTTCGCCATGTCGGCGCGTTCGGTCCGCGGGTTCGTCCCGCGCGTGAGCTCGCAACCGCGCTGCATGAGATCGTTCCGAACACGAACGTCGACACCCTTGCCCCGGAGATCATCGAGCGCGTACGGCGCGCGATGCGCGAGAAAGGGGTGACGACGCGCGGCATGGCCAGACTGCGCGGCACGTCGTACGGCGGCACCGCGCACTTCGGGTTCCCTCCGTCCAGATCGTTGGTCGCTCAGTACGGGGAGCTGCTCGGCGAGCCCGATCTCATCGGCGAGGCCGAGAGTGATGTGTTCTGGGACCGCGTCACGGAGGTGGTCGTGGCCGGCTCGGAGGTCGTTTATGATATGACAGTACCTGGGCCTTCGAACTGGCTGGCCGGTCGAGGAACTGCTATCTCTCATAATAGTGGGGCTATCGAACAGGACGCAGACGTCGTGATGTTCATCCACAGGGACGACTCCGACCCTGCCAAGAAGGGCCTCGCCGACCTGGTCGTGGCCAAGCACCGCAACGGCCCGACGGACAGCATCCCGCTGACGTTCCTACCGCACCTCACTCAGTTCAAGGACTTCCACCCGGCGTCGTAGCGCGCTCGGATAGGCTGCGCGCGCCGTGGCCGACCGACGCAGGGTTCGTGCGATCCACCGGCGGCTGGAGCGATCCTTCGGGCCGCTCGCGCCCCCGCGGAGCAGCGACCCCCTCGAGGAGCTGATCCTTACCGTGCTCTCGCAGCACACGAGCGACGTCAACGCGGCTCGGGCCTTCGAGCAGCTCCGCCGACGGTTCCCGGACTGGGACGCCCTCGCGGCGGCCCGCACGAGCGACGTTGCCGACTCGATCCGCTCCGGCGGGCTTGCGAACATCAAAGCGCCTCGGATCCAGGGGATCCTTCGCGAGATCCACGGCCGTGAGGGACGGTACGACCTGTCCTTCCTCGCCGAGATGTCCGACGCGGATGCGCGTTCGTACCTCTCCTCGCTGAACGGGGTCGGGCCGAAGACGGCCGCGATCGTGCTCGCGTTCTCGCTCGGCCGGAACGCGCTCGCTGTCGATACGCACGTCCACCGCGTCACACGACGTCTCGGCCTGATCCCACCGGAGGCGACCCCCGAGAAGGCGCACGGGATCCTCGAGGACATCGTCCCGCCGCAGCTCCGCGTGTCGATGCACGTCGGCCTGATCCGACTCGGTCGCGAGATCTGCAAGGCGGGTCGTCCCCGTTGCGAGATCTGCCCGTTGAACGACGTCTGTCCGACCGGGCGTGTGAACCTGGGCCGCGAGTGACCCTCGGCGGGCCGTACGCTATCCTCGCGCGTATGGCACTCCGCGACGAAGCGCGCTGGCGCCTGGAGGTCCTCAGACAGACCGGCTAGGCCGCTGCTTCCCACACCGAGCGTCGAGGGAAGCAGCGGGAGCAAGACGCGTTCGTCGCCGCTCGGCGTTCGACCGTCCTCCCGAACGATCGTCCCGCGTCATCTGTCCAGGGAGGTTCGAGTCGTGCCGATGCCACACCGGGTCCAGATGCAACTGATCAAGCGCCGGCTCGTCGGCAAGGACGGGAGCGCGCGCATCAAGGAGCTCCGCGCGATCCTCGCGGACCTGCCCGACTACAAGAACGGTCCGTACGCCGACATCCGCAAGTGGGTGCTCGGCGAGATCGATCAGACGCGCGGACGCTCGAAGGTGGTCCACCGGGACTCGATCGCGGTGCGCCGCGAGGGCGTCTCGCAGATCGCGCTGGTCGGCCCGCCGAACGTCGGCAAGTCGTCGCTGCTCCAGGCGCTGTCGGAGATCCAGGTCAAGACCGGTGACTACGCGTTCACGACGCTCCGTCCCGTCCCCGCCGTGACGATGATCCACGGCGTCCCCGTGCAGCTCGTGGAGATCCCCGGTCTGATCGCCGGTGCCGGCGAGGACCGAGGCGGTGGCCGGGCGCTGCTCGGCGTGCTCCGCGGTGCCGACGGGATCGTCTACTGCCACGACGCGACCGCGCCCGTCGAGCCGCTGCTCGAGGTCCGCGCCGAGGTGGAAGCCGCGAACATCACGCTGCCGGCGATCCTCGCTGCCACGAAGGCCGATGAGGCACACACGACGCATCTCGCGCGGCTCGCCCTCGCCATGCAAGGCCTCGACCTGATCGCGGTTTCGATCCTCGACGATGACAGCGTGGACCGGTTCCGCGATGCGGTCTGGCGACTGACGGGCCTCGTGCGCGTCTTCACGCGACGCCCCGGGTCGCAGGAGGAAGACCCCATGGCCGTCGCTCCAGGTGCGACCATCGCCGACGTCGCCGCGGAGGTGCACGCCGAGCTGCGCATGAGCTGTCGCGGGGCCAACATCTGGGGTCCGTCGGCGCGCTTCCCCGGTCAGCTTGTCGGCCGCGACCACGTCGTCGTGGAGGACGACATCATCGAGCTGATCGCATGAAGGATCGGCCTCGAGGGGTTCAGCGCTCTCGAGCGGGTGAGGGGAATCGAACCCCCGTTTCAAGCTTGGGAAGCTTGCGTTCTACCATTGAACCACACCCGCAGCTCCCGCCCGGCGCACCGGACTTCGTGACAGTCTAGCGGCGCCTCCGGCACTGTATGACCTGCTAGCCTGCCCACCCCATGCTGGACCCCAACGTCTGGCCGGCCCTGCTGTCTCGCTTGATATCGGGAGATCCCCTTTCGGTCGACGAGGCCGAGCAGGCGATGCTCGCGATCATGCGGGAGGAGGTCACGCCCGCGCAGGTCGCCGGGTTCCTGATGGCGCTACGGACCAAGGGAGAGACCGTCGACGAGCTCGAGGGCTTCGCTCGCGCGGCGCTCGACATGGCGCACCCTGTCGAGTCGTCGGAGCCAGTCGTCGATACGTGCGGGACCGGCGGTGACCGCGCCGGCACGTTCAACATCTCCACGCTCGCCGCGATCGTCGTCGCGGCGAGCGGCGTCCGCGTTGCCAAGCACGGCAACCGGGCCGCCTCGTCCGCCTGCGGGTCCGCCGATCTCCTGGAAGCGCTCGGCGTGCGGATCGACCTGGGGCCGCGGGGCGTATCGCGCTGTCTCGACGAGGCCGGGATCGCGTTCATGTTCGCTCCCGTGTTCCATCCCGCTGCGGCGTACGCGGCGGGGATCCGGCGTGAGCTGCGCGTGCCGACGGCGTTCAACTTCCTCGGTCCGCTCACGAACCCCGCGCGGCCGGCCGCTCAGGTGGTGGGCGTGTCCGACGCCCGCATGCTGCCGCTCGTCGCCGAGGTGCTTGCGCGCCGCGGGGTCCGGGCGAAGGTCTTCCGAGGCGAGGACGGCCTGGACGAGCTCACGACCACCGGTCTGTCCACGGTCCACGAGACCCGCGACGGCGAGGTCCGCGAACGGACGCTCGACCCCTCCGAGCTCGGTCTGCGCAGGGCGACCGACGACGACCTGAAGGGCGGTGACGCAGCGACGAACGCGGAGATCGCAGCCTGGGTGCTCGCAGGCCAGACGGGCCCCCGCCGCGAGGTCGTCCTGCTGAACGCGGCCGCCGCGCTCGAGGTCGCCGGCCGTGTCGATTCGGTCGAGGAGGGGATCGCTCTGGCGGCGTCCTCGATCGACGACGGCGCGGCGCGCGCGACGCTCGACCGGTGGATCGAGGTCTCGCAGACGCTCCGCTGACGACCGAACTTCGGGCCGGGCGACCCGTTAGCATCCTGACGCCATGATCTTGTCCGACCGCTCGATCCGCGAGGAGATCGACGCCAAGCGCATCGTGATCGATCCGTTCGAGCCGACGTGTGTTCAGCCGTCCTCGGTGGACCTGCACGTCGACTCGTAGTTCCGCGTGTTCGCGAACTCGCGCTACCCGTACATCGATGTGAAGCGCGAGATGCCGGACCTGACCGAGCTGGTGCAGGTCCCGGACGGCGAGCCGTTCATCCTGCACCCCGGCGAGTTCGTGCTGGGCGCCTCGGGCTGCTGATCCACTCGACGGCGGGCTATGTCGATCCGGGATGGGACGGGTTCCTCACGCTCGAGCTGTCGAACGTCGCCAACCTGCCCATCACGATCTATCCGGGCATGAAGATCGGGCAGATCTCGTTCTTCAGGCTCTCGACGGCCGCCGACATGCCGTACGGATCCGCGAAGACCAAGAGCAAGTACCAGGGCCAGCGGGGTCCGACGGCGAGCCGGTTCTTCGAGGAGTTCCGCAGGGACTAGGATCCGTGGCCGTAGGTCTCGCCCTCGTCCCCGCGACGGTCGAGCCCAGCCTCCAGCGCCTCCCGTGCCGCGGCCGCGACCTCCGGGACGGGATCGTCGAGCAGCCGTGATACCGCTTCCGCGGCGCGAGCGTTGCCGATATCGCCGAGCAGCTGGGCCGCGCGCAAGCGGACGTGCTCGTCGGGATCGGACAGCGCCGCGACGAGGGTGTCGACGGCATCCGGGCCGCCGATGGCGCCGAGCGCCTCGGCGGCACGCGACCGGCGCTCGGGCTCGACCGACTCCATCCTGCGTATGAACTCATCCACACCGACGAGGCTGTTCAGCAGCGGTCCGACCGTCCCGCGGAGTCCCGGCGAGCCCTGGCGCAGGACGTCGATCAGGAGCTCCACCGACGTTGGCCCGATCCGCATCAACAGATCTGCCGCCGAATCGCGCAGCGAGGGGACCGTCAGCACGCCCGCGAGCCGCTTTGCGACAGCCGGCGAGCTCCACTCGGTCAGGACGTGGCTCGCGGTCTCACGGACCGACTGCTCAGGGTCCTTGAGCGCGGCGACGAGGTACGAGAGCACGCCCTCGTCGTCGATCACGCCGAGCGCGCGCACCGCTCCGGAGCGGACCTCAGGATCGGGATCGCCGAGCGTCTTGCCGAGCGCGGCCACCGCCGAACGGTCCCGAAGCCGGCCGAGCGCGTCGACCGCGGCACGCCGGACGAGCGCACTCGGATCGCCGAGCACCCGGATCGCGGATTCGACGCATGCCTGCGTCGCGCCCCATCCGACGGCCTCGATCGCGAGCGCGCGCTCATCCTCGTCCGTCGAGTAGAGGTGCTCGAAGGCGATGTCCACGATGACGCTCTGGTCGTTCTTGGTGAACGCCTCGAGCAGGGCGTGCCGTTCGTCGGGACGGCACTCCCGCAGCGCCGACCACGCGAGCGTTCGGTGGGTCGCAGACACGCCCGCCAGGCGTTCCATCGCGGCGTGACGCACCTTCTCGTCGGCGTCGGCGAGCGCCTCCGCGAGGATGGGGCCGACGCGGTCGGCCGGGTCGCCGGGCATGTGCTGGATCGCCGCTGCCCGCACGTCGGCGTCGACGTCCTGGAGCGCGCGGGCGACGTTGTCGATCTCGGCGCCGGCCTTCGCGATCGCGCGAACGGCGGCCGAACGCACCTCGGGAGAGGCGTCGCTGGACACCAGGCCCCCCACTGCCTCGACCGAGGCGGGGTCGCCCGACTGACCGAGGACGTCGACCACGGCGACGCGGACCTCGATCGACGGATCCACCAGCAGCGATCGCAGCTGCGGCGAGACGCGCGTCCCGAGGGCCTGCCAGACGACATGGACGGCGTCGGGACGCTTGTCGGGTGCGACGGTCCTGAGCGCGCCCGCGAGCTCGCCGGGATCGGGGAACTCGGCCAGCGCGTCGATGACGGTGCGGCGACGTTCGACCGACAGCCCGGACGTCCGCTCGAGCAGCTCCGTCCCGATCTCGTGGAGACCCAGCACCACAGCCACGGCGGCGACCAGGACGATCGCCTCCGGGTCGGACGAGGCGAGCTGCTCCCTGCCCCACTCGGCGGCCTCGGTGCGCGGGATCTGCGAAAGATCGAACAGCGCGCTCTCTACCTCTTCCGGTGCCGCGTCGCGAACGCTCCGCGCCAGGGCGGCGATGTCCTTCTTCCGTTCGGGCTCCGGTTCGGGTTCCGGTTCGGGCTGGGCATCCGCCTCCGCCCCTGCCCCCGGTTCAGGCACAGGCTCCGACTTCGGCTCGGGTGGCGCGGCCAGCCGGGCAAGCTCGCGGGACGCGGCGGAGCCCGTCTCGCGGATCTCTTCGATCGGGTCTCCGGCGCGGGCGGCGAGTGCCTCCCGGACCGTATGCGACGGGTCTCCGGCGAGCAGGCGGACGGCTCCGAGGCGCCGCATGTCGGGCAGCGTCATCGCATCGATCAGCATCGAGGTCCCGATCGCGTCGGCGAGCTTCGCGAGGCCCTGTCGTTCCCACACCTCGAGGGGGGGATCGATCTCCGCGACCGCCGAGAGCAGCGGGTCGAGCTCCTCGGCCTCGGGTGCGGCGAGCACCAGCACTGCCGGGAGGATCTCGAGGACGGCCTTCTGGGTGTCGGGCCATCGCCGGGCGCCGACCAGCGGCATCAGCATCCCGGCGTCGCGCGGCCCGCGCGATGCGGCGACCCGAACGGCGAGCGCGCGGACGTCGTCCGCCGGATCGTGGAGCGCCTGTCGGATCGTCGCGCTCTGCAAGCGATCGGGGTAGCGGGCAAGCGTCTTGAGCGCGAGCGTTCGGATCTCGGCGTCCGGATCGAGCATCAGGGACGCCGTCGCCTCGAACTCGTCGAGCGACGGCTCGTGGTCGGCGAGCGCGAGCAGCGCCTCGCGGCGCTCGGCCGGGTCGCGCGACAGCAGCGAGGGCATGACCGGCTCCGGCGCAGCGTCGAGCGCAGGCGCCGGCTCCGGCGCAGCGTCGGGTGCAGGCGCAGGTGCAGGCGCGGGCGCGGGCGCTGGCTGCGCTGTCGAGTCAGCCAGGGGCACAGCCATCTGGGCGACGACCGGCTCCGCTTCAGATACCGGCTCCGACTCCGGCTCCGGCTCGATGACCGACTCCGACTCCGACTCCGGCTCGATGGCCGACTCCGGCTCCGGCTCGATGACCGACGGCGTGACGTCGGCTTCGGCCCAAGTCGCGTCGGCCGGCGGGAAGAGCTCGTGGATCGTTGGGCTCGCCGGGGGCGCGGAGCTCGGGTCGAACGGTGCGGCCACGGGGTCGGACACCGCTTCGGTCGCGGCCGGTTCGACCGTCCGCGGTTCCACGGTCTCCCGTTCGACCGTGGTCCGTTCGACCGGCTTGCTCAAGGCCGCGAGATCTGCGGGGATGTCCGATTCCGACCCATCCGGGATCGTGCCCGCCGGCGGTTCCGGGATGTTCCCGAACCGTTCCGCGGGGACGAAGGGGTTGGCGGGTCGGCCGAACGTCGACCCCGTCGCAGCGACCTGCGACGGGTCCGAGACCCAGCCGTTCGGTTCGGATCCCGTCCCGGCCGCAGGCGGCTCGGTCGCATCGGTCGACGACGGCGTGGGCCAGGACGCGCCGAGACCCTCCTCGGGCGCTGCCTCGTCCTCGTCCCCGGCGGACTGCTCGAGCTCGCTCCGGCGGCGTTCGGCGAGCGCGCGGAGGCTCCGGTACCAGTCCTCCTCGTACGCCTGAGTGGACTCTTCGTTCGTCACCCGTGCGTCGTTCACGTTCCCGCCCTCCTCGCGCGCCGCGTTGGGTGCGCGGTTCCCGATCCGCCGAGCTCGGTCGTGCCCTCGTGCATCAGTCGGCGCCGCCCTGGGGGCCGCCGACGACGCTCATGTCGATCGGGTATCGCCCAGGGCCGATGCCCATCGACACCGCCGCCATGGCGGCCTGGGTCCGGTTGCTGACGCCGAGCTTTCGGAAGACCGCGGCGAGGTGCGCCTTCACCGTCTTCTCCGACAGGAAGAGCGACCGCGAGATGTCGCGGTTGCTCTTGCCCTCTGCCAGGAGCGCCAGGATGTCCGTCTCGCGCTGCGTCAGGTTCGACGCAGGGCGCTGCTGCGCGTCGCCCCGCTCGTCGCTCGACGACTCGATCGACTCGAACAGGTTCTGGATCACCTTCGGGGACAGCACGTTGCCGCCTCCCGACATCGCGACCTTGATGGCCTGCTGGAGGTCGTCCGGCGTCGCGTCCTTCAGCAGGTAGCCTGCGGCACCCTCGGCGAGCGCGCGTCGCACGTAGTTCGCGTGGTCGAAGGTCGTCAGCATGATGACGGGACAGTCCGGCCATCTCGTCCGAAGCTCGTGGAGCAGATCGAGCCCGTCCATGTCGGGCATGCGAACGTCGACGAGCGCGATCTCTACGCCTCCCGACTGCATCACGGCCGTCGCCTCGGCGGCGCTGCCGGCCTCGATCACGTCCGCCTCGCTGAAGCACTCGCGGACGACGTGCGCCATGCCACGGCGAACGAGCGCATGGTCGTCGACGATCATGATCTTCACGTCATGTCTCCTTTGCCGACGGGCAGCCGGGCAACGACGCGGGTCCCGCGTCCCGGCTCGGACTCGATGTCGAGCGTTCCGTGCACCTCCGCAACGCGGCGGCGCATCATCTCCAAGCCGAGGTGCCCGGCGTGCAGGCCCGTCTCTTCGGGACGGAACCCGTTCCCGCGATCCTCGACGTACACCTCCATCGCTTGCGGCGAGGCGTGGATCCGCACCGCGACGTCGCGCGATGACGAATGCTTGGCGGCGTTCGCGACGCCCTCGCGGATCACCGACGAGGCCGCCTCGAGGACGGAGCGCGGGACGGCGCTGAGGTCGCCCTCGACCGACCACTCGGCCGGGAGCTGCCACCGCGCCGCGACCATCTGCACCAGCTCGTCGATCCCATCCGCGCGTTCCTCGGGCTCGCTCGGCGTGACGACGGCGAGCATCCCGCGGATCTCCTCGAGGGCCTTGCGGAGCTCGCGCGCCGCTTCGTCGAGGGCCTCGATCGCCCTGGCCGGCTCCATCTCAGCCTTGCGGGCGAGCCATTCGAGGTCCAGCACGGCGGCGGTCACGACCTGTGTGAGACCGTCGTGGATCGCGTAGGCCCACTTCGTCCGGTCACGGGCGAGGGGGTCCTCGGGTGCCATGCCTCCCCCTGGAGGGGGGGCGAGGACGTCGTCGCCGAGCGCGAGCGACTCGAGGAGCGAACGCAGCGCCGGCTCGATCCCTCGCGAGGAGCCGGGGGGCAGGCGCCCGAAGACGACGTCCGACCGATGCACGGTCACGACCCACCCGTCGACCCGACCCTCGAGGACGTCGTCGACGTTCATCGGCAGCGTCGGGGATCCCGGCCTCGCCCACCATGAGATGCGGCGCGGGTCGCCCCCGCGCGCGATGCCGACGGCGTCGAGGCGCAGGAGCTCCGCCAGCCTCCGGCACTCCCCCGAGTCTCGCTCGATCGTGGTTTCCACGGTCTCCTCGTCGTCCCGCCGGCACGGCTCGCCGTGCCGCCTGCCTCTCGCGGCCGAGGACGGCACGGCACGGCCCGGTACCCCGTTCGGTCTAGTTCTTCCTTCGGACGGACCGGGCGGTCTCTTGAACCGAGCGGAGGCCCGCAGGCCCACGGGGCGGGCAAGATGGGTGGGGAGGCGTGCGTAGCCTCGGCCAAGCGCCGAGATGGCGCCGGAACGGGTGAGGACGAACGATCTACCGGTCCGGCGGAAGGACCGAGCGCGCCAGCGTCTGTGCGACGTCCTCGACGACCGGGCCGCCGCGTGCCTTCGCGCCGTCGTCGAGCATGACCAGACAGTACGGGCAGGCGACGCCGACGGTATCGGCTCCGGTCGCGACGGCCTCGTCCATCCGCTCATCGCTCACGCGCTTGCCGATCCGCTCCTCCATCCACATCCGGGAGCCGCCGGCTCCGCAGCAGAAGCCGCGCTCCCGGTGCCGCGGCATCTCGACGGTCCGCAGCCCCGGCACCGCATCCAGGGCCGAGCGCGGAGCGTCGTAGACGCCGTTGTGCCGCCCGAGGTAGCACGGGTCGTGGTACGCGAGGAGCGTCGAGAGCTCACCCCTCGGCCGCAGGCGGCCAGAGGCCACCAGCTCGGCCAGGAGCTCTGTGTGGTGGATCACCTCGAAGCGCCCGCCGTAGTCCGGATACTCGTTCGACAGCGTGTTGAAGCAGTGCGGGCAGCTCGCGACGATCCTCGTCGCGCCCGCACCGTTCAGCGTCTCGACGTTCTGCTCCGCCAGGGTCTGGAAGAGGTACTCGTTGCCCATGCGCCTGGCCGGATCGCCGGTGCAGAGCTCGCGCGGTCCGAGCATCGCGAACCGTATGCTTGCCTCCCGCAGGAGCTCGGCGAACACCCGCGAAACCTTGCTCGCCCGCTCGTCGAACGACCCCGCGCAGCCCACCCAGAACAGGTACTCGGGCGGGTCGTCGCCCTCGGCCAGGACCTCGACACCCAGCCCCTCGGCCCAGGCCGCGCGCTCGGTCTGCGGCCGGCCCCACGGGTTATTCGTGGTCTCCAGGTTCCGCAGCAGCGCCCCCGCCTCGGCCGGGAAGGCCGACTCCCCCATCACCAGGTTCCGCCGGATGTCGACGATGTGATCGATGTGCTCGATGTCGACCGGACATTCCCGCACGCACGCGCCGCAGGTCGTGCAGGACCACACGACCTCGGGATCGATCACGTCGGGGACGAGCGGCTCCGCCTCCACCGCTCCGGGGCCGTCGGTGTGCTCGTCCAGGAGCCGCGGCCCGCGCTCGAACAGGTGGTCGCGCAGGTTCATGATCAGCAGCTTCGGCGACAGCGGCTTGCCGGTGTTCCACGCCGGACAGGCCGCCTGACACCGCCCGCATTCTGTGCAGGCGTATAGATCGAGCAGCTCCTTCCGCGTGAGGTCCGAGACCGACGCCGCGCCCAGCGTCATGTCGGCTTCCGCCGATCCGAGGTCGATCCTGAGCGGCGTGAGGTAACCGCCCGGCTTCGTGTTGGCCAGGAACACGTTCACGAAGCTCGTGACGATGTGCAGATGCTTCGAGTACGGGATGTAGACGAGGAACCCGAATACCAGCGCGAGGTGCCCCCATAGGAACACGGCATCGAACGCGGCCAGCGCCGTGTGGCTCATCGGCCGGAAGGGTCCGGCAACCCCGTTCGAGAGCGGTGTCCAGGCCGCCGGCGCCTCCGCGATGCCCTGGGCGATCCGGACGGCGTTCGAGCAGAGCAGCGTCAGGATGATGCCGAAGATCCAGACCAGGATCAGATCCGCCTCCTGGAGGTGGCTGCCCACGAACCGCTCGGGCCGCTCGACCTTGCGGATCCACAGCGCCGTGGCGATCCCGAGCACCACGAGCCCGGCGAAGATGTCCTGAACCAGTCCGAGCCAACCCGACCGGCCGACCAGCGGGAGGGCGAAGTCCGGGTTGACCGCTTGCCCAAGGGTCTCGGCGATCGTCGTCAGCAGGACCAGGAAGCCCCAGAAGATGAACGCGTGCATCAGCCCGGGTATCAGGCGCTGCAGGAGCTTGCGCTGGCCGAGGACGACGATCCCCTCCCGGGCCACCCTCACGGGAAGGTCGCCGAAGCGGTCGACCGGCCGGCCCAGACGCACCAGCCGGTAGAGGAACCTGGTGCGCCGGGCGAATAGCCCGGTCGCCGTGGCGAACAGGAGCGCGAGCACGGCAGCCCGTACCAGCACGGCCGGAGTCTAAACCCCTCCGGCTGGCTCGTCGGCCGCGGCTCCCCCGAGGTGTAGACCCTTAGCGTAGAGCACTCAGGTTTCTGCGCTCAGGAATTGACAGGAGAGCGCCGGTGTTCCTACCTTTGACCGGAGGGAACTAGCCAGCAGGAGGAGCGCCGCATGCCACGTGCCGTCGGAATCGATCTTGGGACGACCAACTCCGTCGTCTCCGTGTTGGAGGCGGGGGAGCCCGTCGTCATCCCCAACGCCGAGGGGGCGCGGACGACCCCTTCGGTCGTCGGGTTCTCGAAGAACGGGGAGATCCTCGTTGGCGAGGTCGCCAAGCGGCAGGCCATCACCAATCCGGACCGGACCGTCCGTTCGGTCAAGCGCAACATGGGCGACCACGGCTGGTCCGTCGAGATCGACGGCAAGAAGTGGACGCCGCAAGAGATCTCCGCGCAGATCCTGATGAAGCTCAAGCGGGACGCCGAGGCGTACCTCGGTGACTCCGTGAACCAGGCCGTGATCACCGTGCCGGCCTACTTCGACGACTCGCAGCGGCAGGCGACCAAGGAGGCCGGGCAGATCGCCGGCCTCGAGGTGCTCCGGATCATCAACGAGCCGACCGCCGCGGCGCTCGCCTACGGCCTCGACAAGCAGCACGACCAGACGATCCTCGTGTTCGATCTGGGCGGCGGCACGTTCGACGTGTCGCTGCTCGAGATCGGTGAGGGTGTCTTCGAGGTCAAGGCCACTCACGGAGACACGCAGCTCGGCGGTGACGACTGGGATCAGCGGGTCATCGACTGGATGGTGACGGGCTTCAAGAACGCCCACGGCGTCGACCTGTCGAAGGACCGCATGGCGCTCCAGCGCCTGAAGGAGGCCGCGGAGAAGGCCAAGATCGAGCTGTCCCAGGTCGCCGAGACCACGATCAACCTCCCGTTCGTCACCGCGACCGCGGAGGGTCCGCTCCACCTCGAGATGAAGCTCACCCGGTCCGAGTTCGAGCGGATGACCGAGGACCTCGTCGAGCGCACGCGTGTGCCGTTCGATCTGGCCATCAAGGACTGGGGCAAGGACGTCTCGGCCATCGACCACGTGATCATGGTCGGTGGCGCCACACGCATGCCGATGATCCAGGAGCTCGTCAAGCGCCTGACCGGCGGCAAGGAGCCGCACAAGGGCGTCAATCCGGACGAGGTCGTGTCGGTCGGCGCCGCGATCCAGGCCGGCGTCCTGAAGGGCGACGTGAAGGACATCCTCCTTCTCGACGTCACGCCGCTGACGCTCGGCGTCGAGACCAAGGGTGGCATCTTCACGAAGCTGATCGAGCGCAACACGACGATCCCGACCCGGAAGTCGGAGATCTTCACGACGGCGGACGACAACCAGACGACGGTCGAGATCCATGTCCTGCAGGGCGAGGCCGAGACCGTCTACTCGCCCGGCGTGCGCTCGCTCGGCAAGTTCCACCTCATGGGGATCCCGCCGGCGCCGCGCGGCATGCCGCAGATCGAGGTCGCGTTCGATATCGACGCCAACGGCATCGTCAACGTGTCCGCCAAGGACATGGCGACCGGCAAGGAACAGCAGATGACGATCACCGGCGGGACGGCGCTGTCGAAGGACGACATCGACCGCATGGTCAAGGACGCGGAGAAGTTCGCGGCCGAGGACCACGTTCGGCGCGAGGCCGCCGAGACGCGCAACACCGCCGACCAGCTGAGCTACCAGGTCGACAAGGCGCTCGAGGAGTGGGGCGAGAAGGCCCCGGAGTCCGAGCGCAACGAGCTGACCAAGGCGAACGACGAGCTGAAGGAGGTGCTGAAGGGGGAGGACACCGATGCCATCAAGCCGGCCACCGACCACCTGATGCAGGTCTTCCAGCGGGTCGGGCAGGCCATGTACCAGCAGGGACAGGCCCAGCCGGGCGCCCAGCAGCAGGCCGCGGCGGCCGGTGGGGGCGCGCCCGAGGGCGACGGCGACGTCGTCGAGGGCGAGATCGTCGATGAAGGAGGTGCGTCGTAGATGATGCTCGAACGTTGGGACCCGTTCCGCGACCTCATGTCGATCCAGAACGAGCTGAACCGACTCTTCGGCCGCACCTACGGGGGCGGCGAGTCCGGAACAGGGACGTCCGGTGGCTGGGTTCCTGCCCTGGACGTGTTCGAGACGCAGGACCGGTTCGTCGTGGCCGTCGAACTCCCGGGGATCGAACCCGCCGACGTTGAGGTCTCGGTTGAGGACTCGACGCTGACGATCAAGGGGCAGCGGGAGTTCTTCTACAAGGATGCGACCGACGAGTCCGTCCGCAGGATCGAGCGGCGCTACGGCCAGTTCACGCGGTCGCTGACGCTGCCGCAGACCGCGGACGCGGGCAAGATCGAGGCGTCGTTCGACAAGGGCGTCCTCACGATCTCGGTGCCGAAGCGTGAGGAGGCCAAGCCTCGGAAGATCACGGTGAAGGCCTCGTGACGGAGAAGGACCGCGTCGGACGCGACGAGCGCCACCCTCGTCACGAGGGTGAGGAGCGCCCGCGCGTGAAGGTGACGGACCGGCGTCGCGTGCACGCCGACGAGGGGGCGCCGGCCGCGGGAGCGGCCGGCGCGCCCGGTACCCCGACCGAAGGGGAGGCGTTCGTCGCCACCGGGCCGGCGTCGGCCCAGGCGGAGGACGCCCGGCGCGAGATCGCCGAGCTGCGGGACCACCTGCAGCGCCTGCAGGCCGAGTACGCGAACTACCGCAAGCGCGTCCTGCGCGAGCAGACGCAGGCGATCGAGATGGCGTCCGAGCCGCTCGTCCGCAAGCTCCTGGAGGTGCTCGACGACTTCGAGCTCGCGTTGATGGCCGCGGAGCAGAAGCCGGACTTCGAGAAGTTCCATCGCGGCGTCGAGCTCGTGTACGCGAAGCTGGTCGACACCCTTCGGTCGGAGGGCGTCGACCGGATCGACGCGGAGGGCAAGCCGTTCGACCCGGAGGAGCACGAGGCGTTGATGGGCACGACCGGATCCGACCGCGAGCCGGTCGTCACGGACGTCTTCCGCCAGGGATACAAGCTCCGCGGCCGCGTGATCCGCCCGGCCGGCGTTCGTGTCGGCCAGCCTCACGGGCCGTCGGACGAGTCCTCGGACGACTCTTAGGGGGTCGCCCGTGAACGGCGACGTCCGGCGCGAGTGGTTCGAGAAGGACTACTACCAGGTCCTCGGTGTGGCGAAGAACGCCACGCAGGCCGAGATCAAGAAGGCCTACCGCAAGCTCGCGCAGCGGTACCACCCGGACGCGAACCCGGGCGACGCCTCGGCCGAGGAGCGCTTCAAGGAGATCTCGGCGGCGTACGACATCATCGGCGACGAGGACAAGCGCAAGCAGTACGACCAGGTCCGCGACATGGCAGCCGCGGGGTTCGGCGGCGGCGGCTTCCCAGGCGGTGCGGGCGGTGCGGGCGGCGGCTTCCCGGGCGGCGGCTTCCCGGGCGGCGGCCGCGTCCGCTTCGAGGACTTCGACATCGGGGACCTCGGTGATCTGTTCGGCGCGGTCACCGGCCGCGGTGGCCGTGGCGGCGCACGCCGGGCGGCCCGCGGTTCGGACCTGGAGACGAGCGTGCGCATCAGCTTCGACGACGCGATGCGCGGCACCACCGTGCCGGTCCGGCTCGACGGGCCCGCGCCGTGCCCCAGGTGCGGCGGCAACGGTGCCGAGCCGGGGACGTCGCCGATCACGTGTCCGCAGTGCGGCGGCGCCGGCCAGATCCAGGCGAACCAGGGGCTCTTCGCGGTCGCGCAGACGTGCCCGACCTGTCACGGCTCGGGGCGGGTCGTGCAGACGCCGTGCACCGAGTGCCACGGATCGGGGAGCGTGCGTCGCACGCGGACGCTCCAGGTCAAGATCCCGGCCGGTGTGAAGGATGGCGCGCGGATCCGCCTGGCAGGCCGTGGCGAGCCGGGTCCCGCGGGGGCGAAGCCCGGCGACCTGTACGTGGCGGTCCACGTCGCGCCGCACGCGTTCTTCGGACGGAAGGCGAACGACCTCACGGTCGAGCTGCCGATCACGTTCGCGGAGGCGACGCTCGGCGCGAACGTCGACGTGCCGACCTTGAACGGCCCGGTGAAGCTGAAGGTCCCCGCCGGGACGCGATCCGGCCAGACGTTCCGGGTGAAGGGCAAGGGAGCGCCGCGCAAGGGCGGGCACGGCGATCTGCTCGTGACCGTGCGGGTCGAGGTCCCGCGGAAGCTGTCGCGGGAGGAGCGCGAGCTCCTGAAGCAGTTGAGGGAGCTCGAGAAGGACTCGCCGCGCCGGCACCTCGGCGTGGACGCATAGGAGGGGAGATGGCAGACAAGAAAGCGGAGGTGGGCGACGACCGGGCGGTGTACATCATCAGCGTCGCCGCGGAGCTCACCGGCGTACATCCGCAGACGCTCCGGATCTACGAACGCAAGGGGCTGCTGTCGCCGAAGCGCACGTCCGGCAACACACGCCGGTACTCCGAGCGCGACATCCGGCGGCTGCAGACGATCCAGGACCTGACGCAGAACGAAGGCGTCAACCTCGCGGGCGTCCGGATGATCATGGAGCTGGAGAACGAGGTCGAGCGGCTGCGGCGGCGCAACGATCATCTCGAGGCCGAGGTGCGCCGGCTGCGCCGGCGCCGTCCGGTGCCGCTCGGGCCGTCCTCAGCGTCCGTAGAGATCATGCCGCTCCGCACGGTCGTCTCCTTCCCCTGGGAAAGGACGTGACGAGGACGTGGATCTGAACAAGCTGACCCTGAAGTCGCAGACGGCGCTCGAGGCGGCCCGCGAGCAGGCCGCCGCGCGGAGCCATCAGACGATCGAGCCGCTGCACCTGCTGTTCGCGCTGCTGTCGGACCCCGACGGCATCGTGTACCCGCTGCTGCACCGGATCGGGATCTCGCCGAGGACGCTTCGGGACCGGGTCGACGCCGCGCTCGACAAGCTGCCGAAGGTCTACACCCAGGCGGCGGAGATCCGGCTCTCGCCCGCGACCGTCGCGGTGCTCGACGCCGCGTTCCGCGAGGCGCAGGCGCTCACCGACGAGTACGTCTCGACGGAGCACCTGCTCCTGGCGATGCTCGACGGCGATACCGAGGTCGGCCGCTTGCTGCGCGAGGCCGGTCTCCAGCGCGACGTCGTGCTGACCGCGCTCGCCGAGGTCCGCGGGCGGCAGCGAGTCACCGATCCGAACCCCGAGGAGAAGTACCAGGTCCTCGAGAAGTACGGCCGCGACCTCACCGAGCTGGCCCGCCGAGGCAAGCTCGACCCGGTGATCGGGCGCGACGACGAGGTCCGCCGCGTGATCCAGGTCCTGTCGCGCCGGACGAAGAACAACCCCGTGCTGATCGGCGAGCCGGGCGTCGGCAAGACGGCGATCGTCGAGGGGCTCGCGCAGCGGATCGTCGCGGGCGACGTCCCCGAGTCCCTGAAGGACAAGCGAGTGGTAGCCCTGGACATCGGCGCGATGGTCGCCGGCTCGAAGTACCGGGGCGAGTTCGAGGAGCGCTTCAAGTCCGTGCTCCGCGAGATCGCCGAGAGCGAGGGCGAGATCGTGACGTTCATCGACGAGCTGCACACGATCGTCGGCGCCGGCGCGGCCGAGGGCGCGGTCGACGCGGGCAACATGCTGAAGCCGATGCTCGCGCGCGGCGAGCTTCGTGCGATCGGCGCGACGACGCTCGACGAGTACCGGGAGCACATCGAGAAGGACCCCGCGCTCGAGCGCCGCTTCCAGCCGGTGTACGTGGGCGAGCCGTCGGTCGAAGACACGATCGCGATCCTCCGCGGCTTGAAAGAGCGGTATGAGGTCCACCACGGTGTGCGGATCCAGGACAGCGCCCTCGTGGCGGCCGCCGTCCTGTCGCACCGGTACGTGACGGGCCGGTTCCTCCCGGACAAGGCGATCGACCTGATCGACGAGGCGGCATCACGGCTGCGGATCGAGATCGACTCGATGCCGACCGAGATCGACGAGGTCGAGCGGCGGATCAAGCAGCTCGAGATCGAGCGGGCCGCCCTGCGCAAGGAGACGGACCCCGCGTCGAAGGAGCGCCTCGAGCGCCTCGAGCGCGAGCTCGCCGACCTCCAGGAACAGGTCGGAGGCATGCGTGCGCACTGGCAGCGTGAGAAGGAGCACATCGACCGGATCCGTCAGCTGAACTCGGAGATCGAGGAGGCGCGGGGCGAGGCCGAACGGGCAGAGCGCGACGGCGACCTCGAGCGCGCGGCCGAGTTGCGCTACGGAAGGATCGTCCAGCTCACCAGGGAGATGGACGAGGAGAACACGAAGCTCGCCGAGCTCCAGCGGGACCGCAAGATGCTGAAGGAGGAGGTCGACGAGGAGGACGTCGCCGAGGTCGTCAGCACGTGGACTGGCATCCCGGTCTCCCGGCTGATGGAGGGCGAGATGCAGAAGCTCGTCCACCTCGAGGAGGCGCTGCACGAGCGGATCGTCGACCAGGAAGAGGCCGTGACGGCCGTCGCGAACGCGATCCGCCGGTCCCGCGCCGGGCTTTCCGATCCGAACCGGCCGATCGGCTCGTTCATCTTCCTCGGGCCGACGGGCGTCGGGAAGACCGAGCTGGCCCGCGCCCTCGCCGAGTTCCTGTTCGACGACGAGCGCGCCATGGTTCGGATCGACATGAGCGAGTACCAGGAGCGGCACGCGGTCTCTCGGCTGCTCGGCGCCCCGCCCGGGTACGTCGGCTACGAGGAAGGCGGGCAGCTGACGGAGGCCGTCCGGCGCCGTCCGTACACCGTGGTGCTTCTCGACGAGATCGAGAAGGCGCACCCCGACGCGTTCAACGTCCTGCTGCAGCTGCTGGACGACGGTCGGCTCACCGATGGCCAGGGCCGGACGGTGGACTTCCGCAACGCCGTCGTCATCATGACCAGCAACCTGGGCTCGTACGTATACGCGGATCCGTCGATCTCGCCGGACGAGCGCCGCGAGAAGGTGCTCGCGGAAGTGCGCGCATCGTTCCGGCCCGAGTTCGTGAACCGCGTGGACGAGATCCTGGTGTTCCAGCAGCTCGGCCGTGACGAGATCGCGCGTATCGTCGACATCCAGGTCTCGCAGCTCCAGCGGCGCCTCGAGGAGCGCAAACTGACGGTCGTGCTGACGCCCGCCGCGCGTGCCTACCTGGCGGACAAGGGGTACGACCCGACCTTCGGCGCGCGCCCGCTCAAGCGACTGATCCAGCGCGAGGTCCAGGACGCGCTCGCGATGAAGCTCCTGTCTGGGGAGATCGCGGAGGGCGACACCGTGGAGATCGATGTCCGTGACGATGCGCTCGCGTTCGAGGTTCGCGGCGGATAGCCTCGACGCATGCGAGGGTGGCCGCTCTACCTGAGCATCCTCGGCGGCGCGGTCGTCCTTGCCTTCGCGCTGAAGGCGCTCCCGCCGGGCGTCGTGATCGTGATCGCGTTGATCGCGATCGCCGCCGGCTCGATCCGGTATCGCCGCGTCGCCCGGCCGCCGAAGGAAAGCGTCACCGCCGTCGGGCTGGGGTTCGAACGAGCGGGAACGGACCCGTTCTCGCTCCTGTCGCTCCCACTGGCGCTGTTCGCGCGCGGGTCGGGTCAGACGATCTCGGATCTGATGTGGGGGAACTGGGGCGGGGTCGAGGCGAAGGTCTTCTCGGTCGGCTACACCGACGGGATGGGGACCCGCCGCCGGTTCACGTGCGCGCTCGTGCCGTCACCTACCGAAGACCTCGCGCTGGTGGTCGAGCCGAAGGTGTTCATGGTTCCCGATGCCGAGCGCGCCCCGATGCCCGAGGTGCACTTGGACGACGCGGCGTTCACCGACGCGTTCGACGTGCGGTCGGACGACCGGGAGCGCGCGATGCGGCTGCTCGATGAAACGCTGCGGGCACGCCTGCTGTCGCTGCGGGAGCGATGGGCGATGGAGCTCCGCGGGGGGATGCTGCTCATGTATTCGGCCGCCGAGGGGATCGACCCGCTCGAGTCGCTCGAGACCGTCTCCCTGCTCCGTCGGGTCCTGGCCGGTCCGGCCCCACCGACCCCGTCGGACGAGGCGGTGCCGCGAGAGGCCGATCCGCCGGGGTAGGCTTGCCCGGATGCCCGAGCTCCCCGACCGTCCCGCCGACCGGCCCGCGGCGGCGCCGCCCCCGAAGACGTTGCACCGCAGCCGGAGCCAGCGGATCGTCGCCGGCGTGTGCGGCGGCCTGGCGGAGTACCTCGGCGTCGACGTCGCGCTGATCCGCATCGTCTTCGTCGTGCTCGCGCTGGCCGGCGGTGGTGGGATCGTGATGTACGCGGTCGGGTGGATCCTGATCCCCGAGGAGCCGGAGGGGGCGTCGTCGGCCGCGCCCGGCTCGGGGACCGCTCCGCCCGTGACGGGGCTCGACTCGGCCAAGCTGATCCTCGGCGGCCTGTTGATCGCGATCGGCTCGATCCTGCTCGTCAACATGCTCGTGCCCGGTTTCGGGAAGTACTTCTGGCCGCTCGTCTTGATCGCGATCGGGTTCGCGATCATCGTCCAGGCATCGAGGAAGAGCACGTGAGCGAGCCCACCGGACAGCGTCCGCCGATCCCGCCGCAACGTCCGCGCCGGTCGGTGTGGGACACGTTCAATCCGGCTCGGCTGGTCTTCGGTCTGGTCCTCGCGGCGTTCGGCGTCATCTGGCTGCTCGATGTGTCGGATGTCGTCGATGTCGACCTCGACGTCGTCCTGCCGATCGGCCTCATCGTGGTCGGCGTCGCGCTGCTCGTGTCCGGCACGTCGGGACGCAGCGGTGGAGGGCTCTTCGGCCTCGGCGTCGTCCTGATCGTCATCCTCGTCCTCACGACGCTCGTCCGCGTCCCGTTCACCGGTGGTGTGGGCGATCGAACGGAGCGTCCTGCGAGGTTCGCCGACCGGACCTACGAGCTGGGCGTCGGCAAGCTCACCGTCGACCTCACCGCGTTCGCGTTCGACGCCGAGACGGATCCGCTGTCGGCGGCGATCGAGGCGAACGTCGGGATCGGTCAACTCGTCGTCCTGCTCCCCGCCCGGTCCGAGGTCCCGTGCGTATCCGTCGATGCGCACGCCGGGATCGGCGAGGTCGTGGTGTTCGGCGAGTCCAGGGGCGGGCTGGGCCCGGACTATCAGACCCGGGACGTGTGCACGGGGCCGCCGGTCCCCGAGCTCGAGCTGTCGACCGGCATCGGGCAGGTGGAGGTCAGGCGTGTCTGATGGTCGCAGGTTCGACCGGTCCGCGATCGTCTGGGGGATCGCCTTCATCCTCGTGGGCGTCGCGTTCCTGCTCGACCGTCTCGACGTGTGGTCGATCGAGCCGGAGCTGTTCGCCCCGCTCGCGTTGATCCTGATCGGGGTCGCCGTGCTCGCCGGCGCCCGGCGCGAGGGCACGTCGCGCTGACCCGCCCGGTTGCTTCACCGGGTCGCCCGGTGTAGATACCCCTGGTCATGGAGATCGGGATCTTCATCCTGCTCGGGCTGCTCGCGGTGGCGGCCGCGTACTTGTCGTACTACTTCAGGAAGAAGCGCCGCGAGGAGCTCGCGCTCATGGCGCGCCAGCTCGGGCTGGAGTTCTCGTCCGACGACCCGTTCCACACGCTCGGCTACCCGTTCGCGCTGCTGACCAGGGGGGACGGACGCGGGGTCGAGAACGTGATGTGGGGCGCGTGGCAGGACATCCCGGTGCGCCAGTTCGACTACTGGTACTACGAGGAGTCGACGGACTCGGAGGGAAGGCGCTCGCGCACGTACCGCCGGTTCTCCTGCGCCGTGACGGAGATCGACGCTGCGTGCTCGCACCTCACGATCTCCCGGGAGAACCTGTTCACGGCGCTTGCCGACCGGATCGGCCTTCGCGACATCGAGTTCGAATCGGACGAGTTCAACGGCCGGTTCAACGTGAAGTCGCAGGACCGGAAGTTCGCCAACGACCTCGTCGACGCGCGGATGATGCGGTACCTGCTGGCAGCCGACGCGGCGTTCGAGTTCGAGATCTGCGGTCGGTGGCTGCTCTGCTTCAGCAAGAAGCGTCGCCCGACCGAGCTGATCCCGCTGCTCGGAACGCTCCACGGGTTCCGGAGCCAGGTGCCGAGTGTGGTCTACGAACTGTACCCGGTGGGTGCTCCCGGCTAGGCTGATGGCTAGGCTGACGCTTGGCCTTCGCGTCGACCTCAGCGAGGAAAGGACCTGACATGGAGATCCTCTGGATCGTGCTCGGCGTCGCCGCCGTGATCGGCATCGGCGTCGTGGTCTCGTACAACCGGTTCGTCTCGCAGAAGCAGCTGATCAACGACTCGTGGGCGAACATCGACACCGAGCTGCGCCGCAGGTACGACCTGATCCCGAACCTCGTCGAGACGGTGAAGGGCTACGCCGCACACGAGCGCGAGGTGCTCGAGAACGTGACCCGCGCGCGGGCCGCGGCCGCCGCTGCCACGGGTTCGCCCGCCGAACAGGCCGCCGCCGAGGGCCCGTTCGTCGCCGCGCTGCGTCAGCTGTTCGCGGTCGTCGAGAACTATCCGCAGCTGCGCGCGAACGAGAACTTCCTCGCCCTGCAGACGGAGCTCGCCAACACCGAGGACCGGTTGCAGACCTCCAGGCGCTTCTACAACGCGAACGTCCGCGACTACAACCGGCGGGTCCAGTCGTTCCCGTCGAACCTCGTGGCGAACACGTTCCACTTCGAAGAGGCCGAGTTCTTCGAGATCCCCGACGGGATCCGCGAGGCCGGCCCGCCCCAGGTCAACTTCACGCAGGAGGGGCCCGGCGTCTCGTTCGGCGCGCCCGGTGCGGCGCCGACCGAGCGGTCGACCGAGCCCGAGATGCCCGAGCCCGCGGCGCCAGCCCCGGCCCCGGCCGGGAGCACACCGCCCCCGCCGCCGCCGGAACAGCCGTCTCGATCGTAGGCAGGGTCGGGGGCGGCCGTCAGCGGGTCGGCTGCGCCTGGCCCGCGGCGACGTGGCGATCCGGTCTGAGCGCGTCGCGCCTGGCGGCCCGCCGGACGTCGGTGGTCAGCAGCGACCACACGCCCGCCCACACGAGCGAGACCCCGCCGAGGGCCAGCGCCGTGAGCGGGGCGCCCCACGTCTCGGCGGTCCAGCCCGTCACGAGGCTCGAGATCGTCAACGTCAACGTGATCAGCGCGTAGTCGAACGCGAAGACACGGCCGAGGATCCGGTCGGGGACGATCCGCTGGAGCCCGTACGTCGACAGCATCCACTGCGCTCCACCGCCGAGATGCGCGATCATCACCAGGACCGCCGCCACCGCGAGCCCGGGCGCCAGCGACAGGAGCGCATACCCCAGCCCGAAGACCGCGAGCGCGCCACCGATCGTGCCGAACAGGCGACGGTCATCCGGTCCGGCGATCCGTCGGGCGAAGAACGGACCGATCAGCGCACCGACCCCCCGGAACGCCATCAAGATCCCGATCCCGACCTCGCCTGCGTGGAACTCCTTCTCCGCGAACACCGAGATCAGGACGAGGACACCGGCTCCGATCCCGAACCCGGCCTTCACCCCGAGCAAGGCGAGGACGCGGTGGTCCCGGCGTGCGTACCGGGCCGTCTCGACGGTCGCCGCAACGATGCCGGGGTGCTCGGTGTCGGTGTCCCGCACCCTCGAGAAGGGGCGCCTGATCCCGGCGATCAGGGCCGCGGACACGGCGAACGTCACCCCGTCGATCAGGAAGGCGGTGTCCCGTCCCAGCGACGCGGCGACGACCCCTCCGATCGCGGCACCGATCGCCAGCATCGTCCCCCAGGCCGACCCGATCAGCGCGTTTGCCGGCCCGAGGTCCTCGTCGTCGACGAGGTTCGGCAGCGCGGCCGACGAGGCGGGGTCGAACGCGGCGGAGAAGGACGAGATCAAGGCCAGCAGGACGAATGCGAGCCAGATCGTGCCCTCGTCGCCGGTAAACAGGAACCCCAGGCACAGGACCGCCCGGGCGACGTCGGCGATGATCATGAGCCGCCGCCGGTCCAGCCGGTCGGCGAGCACGCCGCCGACGAAGGACATCAGGAAGAACGGGACCTCCTGTGCGGCGATCAGTAGCCCGACCCAGACGGCCGATCCGGTGACCTCGAGGACGAGTCCCATCAGCGCCACCAGCAGGAACCAGTCCCCGCCGAGCGAGATCAGGGACGCGAGGTACAGGCGCCGGAAGTCGCGGTTGCGCCTCAGGAGCGAGACGCTCGCGCGGACGCCCTCAGGCCTCCTCCGCGTGGTCTCCTCGGGCTCGCGTGATGACACGGTGATTTGCCAGACTAGCGGGGACAGCCCGCGACGACGGAGGTGAGGACGTGCTCGAAGGCTTCACATGGTTCCGGCAGTCGGCGATGCGGTACGCGGGCGACGGGTTGACGCTCTACATCGATCCGTGGGGGACGCGTCCGGAAGATCCGCCCGCCGATGTGATCCTGATCACGCACGCGCACTTCGATCACTATCAACCGCGTGAGATCGAGCGGCTCCGGAAGGACGGCACCCGGCTCGTCGCCCCGAAGGACGTCGCCTCGGAGCTGAGCGGCGACGTGACGGCCGTCGCGCCCGGGGATGCGGTCGAGGTCGGGGGCGTCAGGATCCAGACCGTCCCGGCGTACAACGTCGTCGAGGAGCGCCTCGACATGCACCCGCAGACGAACGGCTGGGTGGGATACGTCCTCGAACTGGACGGGCGTACCTACTATCACGCGGGGGACACCGACGCCCTGCCGGAGCTCGAGGGGCTCCGGACCGACGTCGCGATGGTCCCGATCGGAGGCACGTACACGATGGACTGGCGCGAGGCGGCCGGCTTGGTCAAGGCGATGCGGCCCCAGGTCGCGGTGCCGATCCACTTCGGCTTCGTCGTGTGCTCTCCCACCCATGCGGACTACTTCCGCGACGAGGTGGCTCCGCTGCCGGTCGAGGTCCTCCGCCCGACGAACCCGTTCGAGCAGCCGTAGCGCAAGACGGATACGGAAGGAGCGAGATGGAGCTCGGATACGACAAGCCGCTGTACATCTTGGCGTTCGACCACCGGGGGTCGTTCCAGAAGAAGTTCTTCGGCGTGACCGGAGAGCCGAGCGAGGAGGAGACGGCCCGGATCTCGGACGCGAAGACGGTGATCTTCGAAGGCCTGCTGCGTTCGCTCGACGAGGGCGTCGCCCGCGTGTCGGCCGGGGCGCTGGTCGACGAGCAGTTCGGCGCGGACATCGCGCGGAAGGCGAAGGCGGACGGCCTATCGCTGGCGATGCCGGTCGAGAAGAGCGGTCAAGACGAGTTCGACTTCCAGTACGGAGAGGACTTCGGCGCGCACATCGAGGAGTTCGACCCGACCTTCTCCAAGGTCCTCGTGCGGTACAACCCCGAGGGCGACGCGGAGACGAACCGACGTCAGACCGAACGGCTCAGGCGGCTCGGCGACTGGTTGCACGGGCACGACCGCACCTTCCTGTTCGAGCTGCTCGTCCCGCCGGAGCCGCACCAGCTCGAGGCGATGGGCGGCGACGAGGACGCGTGGGACAAGCAGGCGCGGCCACCGCTGATGAAGCGCACGATCGCGGAGCTCCAAGGTGCGGGCGTGGAGCCCGACATCTGGAAGATCGAGGGCATCGACAAACGCGAGGACTGCGAGATGATCGCGGCGCAGTGCCGGATGGGCTCGCATCGCGCGAGCGTCGCGTGCGTCGTGCTCGGCCGCGGTGCGAACGACGCGGCGGTCGACCACTGGTTGCGGATGGGTCGCGGCGTGCCGGGCTACATCGGGTTCGCGATCGGCCGCTCGATCTGGTGGGATCCGCTCAAGGCCTACGTCGACGGCAACACGGGGCGGGACGAGGCGGCGAAGCAGATCGCGGCCAACTACCGTCGGTTCGTCGAGGTCTACGAGAACGGATGAGGGCCGGCGAGCGCCGGCGGTAAGGGGGTCCGATGGCCGTCATCAAGACGATCGAGCTGGTCGGGGTGTCCGATCGCTCGTGGCGGGACGCCGCACAGCAGGCGCTGAGCGAGGCGGCGAAGACGATCCGACAGATCGAGGGGATGGACGTCATATCCACCTCGGCCGTGATCCAGGACAACGAGATCAAGGAGTACCACACGCACGTCATGATCCGGTTCCGGCTCGAACGCTGACCGGCTCGCGGGCCGCTTCCATGCCGGTCCGGGCGGGCCTCCCGCCCGGGCTACACTCCTGCGGTCATGCCTGCCTCGATCTTGCTCGGGACGCAATGGGGTGACGAGGGCAAGGGCAAGGCGACGGACCTGCTCGCGGACGACGTCGACTTCGTCGTGCGCTACCAGGGCGGCAACAACGCCGGCCACACCGTCATCGCCGAGAGCCGGACGCTCAAGCTCCACCTGATCCCGTCCGGGATCTTGTATCCGCGCCTGGTGTCCGTGATCGCAGATGGGGTCGTCGTGGATCCGCGCGTGCTGCTGGAGGAGATGGACACGCTGGCCGGTCTCGGCGTCGACGTGTCGCGCCTGGCCGTCTCGGGCAACGCGCATCTGATCATGCCGTACCACCTCGAGCTGGAGAAGGTCACCGAGCGGTTCCTCGGTAAGAACGCGCTAGGGACGACCAAGCGAGGGATCGGGCCCGCGTACGGCGACAAGGCTGCGCGGATCGGCCTGCGCGTGCAGGACCTGTTCGACGAGAAGATCTTCCGCCAGAAGCTCGACGTGGTCCTCAAGGAGAAGAACCTCGTCCTCACGAAGGTCTACGGGCGGCTCCCGCTGGACGGCGAGCGGATCAGCGCGGACTACATGGCGTACGCCGAGCGACTGCGTCCGCACGTCACGGACACGTCGAAGCTGCTCGACGACGGCCTCCGCGCGGGCAGGTCGGTGCTGCTCGAAGGCGCGCAGGGAACGCTGCTCGACCTCGACCACGGGACGTATCCGTTCGTGACGTCGTCGAACCCGGTGGCCGGGTACGCGCTCGCGTCGGCCGGCATCGGCCCCTCGTGGGTCGATCGCGTGATCGGCGTGACGAAGGCTTACGTCACGCGTGTGGGCGCCGGCCCGTTCCCCACCGAGGACACGGGCGACGACGGCGAGCGGCTCGGCCGGATCGGACAGGAGTTCGGCGTCACGACCGGACGCAAGCGCCGCTGCGGCTGGTTCGACGCGGTGGTGCTCCGGTACGCCGCCCGCGTCAACGGGCTGACCGAGTTGTTCCTCACGAAGCTGGATGTCCTCTCGGGCTTCGCAGCGGTCAAGGTGTGCACGGCGTACGAGGCCGAAGGGGAGCGGTTCGACGACTTCCCGCCGCACCAGTCGCTCTTCCACCGCGCCCGGCCGATGTACGAGGAGCTCGAGGGTTGGGACGACGACCTCGGCGGCTGCCGATCGTTCGCGGACCTGCCGGTCGCGGCGCGCCGGTACGTGGACCGGATCGCGGAGCTCGGCGACGTCCCGGTCTCGGTCGTGTCCGTCGGTCCCGCCCGGGAACAGAGCCTGGCGAACGCATGAAGATCCTGGTCGTCGGTGCCGGGGGGCGCGAGCATGCCCTCACGTGGGGTCTCGCGAAGAACACGACCGTCGACCGGCTGTTCGTCGCGCCGGGCAACGCGGGGATCGGCGGAGAAGCGACCCGCGTCGCCCTCGCGCCCGACGACGTGGACGGGCTCGCGGCTTTCGTCGAGCGCGAGCGGATCGACCTCACGGTCGTCGGTCCCGAGATGCCGCTCGTCGCGGGCCTCGCGGATCGGCTCGAGGCGGCCGGGCACGCCGTCTTCGGGCCGACGGCCGACGGCGCGCGTCTCGAGGCCTCGAAGGCGTGGACGAAGGAGCTGTGCCTCAGGTACGAGATCCCGACGGCGCGGGCGGTCTCGGTCCGCGACGTCGACGGCGGGCACGAGGCGCTGGGCGCCTTCGATGCGCCGTTCGTCGTGAAGGCGGACGGGCTCGCCGCCGGGAAGGGCGTCGTGGTCGCGCAGACGCGGAACGAGGCCGAGGCCGCGCTCCGCGCTGCGTTCGTCGAGCGGGCGTTCGGCAGCGCCGGGGACGTCGTGGTGATCGAGGAGTACCTCGAGGGGCCGGAGGTGTCAGCGTTCGCGCTGACCGACGGTCGCGACGTCCTGCCGCTCGTCATGGCGCAGGACTTCAAGCGCGCCGAGGACGGCGACCGCGGAGCGAACACCGATGGCATGGGCGCGTACTGCCCCGTCGGCTTCGTCGACGCTGCGACCGAGGCCGCGATCGAGGCGATCTTCGAGGGGACGGTCCGCGCGCTGCGTTCGGAGGGTGTCCGGTACCGCGGCGTCCTGTACGCGGGCTTGATCCTCACCGGCGACGGTCCGAAGCTCTTGGAGTACAACTGCCGCTTCGGCGATCCGGAGACGCAAGCGATCGTCCCGCGTCTGGCCTCGGACCTCTGCCAGCTCCTCGTCGCATGCACGGATGGGACCCTCGGCGCCTACCGCGCGCACTGGCGACCCGAGGCGTGCGTGACGGTGGTGGTGGCGTCGGGTGGGTACCCCGGCCCCTTCGAGACCGGGTTCGAGATCCACGGCCTCGAGGCCGCCGCCGAGGTCGACGGGGCGATCGTGTTCCACGCCGGCACGCAGGAGCGAGACGGTAGAGTGGTCACGGCTGGGGGGCGGGTGCTCGCCGTCACCGCGCTCGGGACCGGCGTGGGGCAGGCTCGTGACCGCGCCTACCAGGCCTGTTCGCTGATCCGGTTCGACGGGATGCGGTACCGGCGGGACGTCGCCCGCAGGGCCGCCGAGGAGGCGACGTGAACCACGAGGCACCCGCCGTGGGCGTCCTCGCCGCATCCCCGGCCGAGCTGGCGCTCATGCAGCAGGCGACCGCGATCTTGGAGAAGCTCGGCGTCTCCCACGAGATCCGCGTGATGTCGGCGCATCGCAACCCCGATCTCGTCGACGAATACGCGCGGACCGCGTTCGAGCGCGGGATCAAGGCGCTGATCTGCAGCACGGGGATCTCGGGCCACCTCGCGGCCGCCGTGGCGTCCCGGACCGTGATCCCCGTGGTCGGCGTCCCGATCGCCTCGGACCAGATGCCAGGCGACCAGGCGCTCGTCGTGACCGCGCAGATGCCGAGCGGCGTCCCCGTCGCGACCGTCGGCGTCGACGCGGCCGTGAACGCCGCGGTGCTGGCGGCGGAGATCGTCGGCGTGGCCGACCCCGACGTGCAGAAGCGTCTGTGGCGGTTCAAGGACGACCTGGGGGAGGGCCTCAGGCTGTGACGGCCGGGCGGCAGGGGATCGCGTGATCCCGCGCTACACGCTCCCCGACATGGCCGAAGTCTGGTCGGACCGGGCGCGGCTCCGTCACTGGCTCGAGATCGAGATCCTCGCCGTCGAGGCCTGGGCCCGGCTCGGGCGGATCCCAGAGGCGGACGCCCACGCGGTCCGCGAGCGCGCCTCTTTCGACGTGCATCGTGTCGAGGAGCTCGAGCGCGTCACCAAGCACGACGTCGCCGCGTTCGTGCAGGACGTCGCGTCGTCCGTTGGCGACGCCGGCCGATGGATCCACCTGGGGCTGACGTCCTCGGACGTGCTCGACACGGGCTTCGCGCTCCAGCTCCGCGAGGCGACCGACCTGCTGCTGGCGCGGCTCGAACGGCTGCTGGCCGTCGTGAAGGCGATGGCGCTCGAGCACCGCGACACCCTGATGGCCGGCCGGACCCACGGAGTCGTCGCCGAGCCGACGACCTTCGGACACAAGCTCGCGCTCTGGGCCTTCGAGCTCGACCGCGACCGCGAGCGGCTCCGGCGCGCGCGCGACGTCGTCTCGGTCGGCAAGGTCTCCGGTGCGGTCGGGACCTACGCGCAGGTCGAGCCGGCCGTGGAGGAGGAGGTGTGCTCCCGCCTCGGTCTCCGGCCGGCCGAGGCGAGCAACCAGATCGTCCCGCGCGACCGTCACGCCGACTACCTCGCGACGCTCGCTGTGATCGCCGGAACGCTAGACGGGGTTGCGACCGAGCTCCGGCAGCTCGCGCGGACCGAGGTCCGGGAGGTGCAGGAGCCGTTCGCCCACGGGCAGAAGGGCTCCTCCGCGATGCCCCACAAGCGGAACCCCGTCCGCTGCGAGCGGATCACAGGGCTGGCGCGCGTCGTGCGCGCCGCCGCGACGGTCGGGTTCGAGAACCAGGTGCTCTGGCACGAGCGCGACATCTCACACTCCTCCGCCGAACGCGTCGTCGTCCCCGACGCGACCACCGCGCTGCACTTCATGCTCGTCGAGACCACGGACGTGCTCCAGGGGCTCCGCGTCTTCCCCGACCGGATGCGGGCGAACCTCGATGTCGGCGGCGGGCTCGTGTACTCCCAGAACGTCCTGCTGGCGATGATCGACGCCGGGATGTCGCGCGACGACGCGTACCGGATCGTGCAGGCCGCCGCGGGGGCGGCCTGGGACGAGGGGCGCACGTTCCGCGACCAGATCGCCGCCCTTCCGGAGGTCCGTGAACGGATCGGCGACCGGCTCGACGAGCTGTTCGACCCGGTGCGGGCGCTCCGCAACCTCGACGTGGTGTTCGACCGGCTCACCAAGCTCCAGGTGGAGGACGCATGACGACGACGAGCAAGCTGCACGCGCAGGGCAAGGTGCGAGACGTCTACGACGTCGGCGACGACAGGCTGTTGCTCGTCGCAACCGACCGCATCTCGGCGTTCGACGTGGTGTTGCCGAACCCGATCCCCGACAAGGGTCGCGTGCTGACGGGGCTCACGCTGTTCTGGCTGGACCGCACGAGTGATCTCGTCGGCAACCACCTCGTGAGCGCCGACCGACGCGACTTCCCGGAGCCGTTGCGCAGCGAGCCGTCGCTCGCCGGCCGCGCCATGCTCGTGAGAAGGGCGGACGTGGTCCCCGTGGAGTGCGTCGCGCGTGGCTACCTCACCGGGTCCGGGCTGAAGCAGTACCGCGCCGAGGCGCACGTGTGTGGCGTGCCGCTTCCGCCTGGGCTGGAGGAAGCGTCTCGTCTGCCGGAGCCGATCTTCACGCCGACGACGAAGGCGGCCGAGGGGCACGATATGCCGCTCACGTTCGACGAGACGGTCGACCTGATCGGGCGCGGGCTCGCCGAACGCCTGCGCGAGCTGACGATCGCCCTGTACGAGCGAGGTGCCGAGGTCGCGCTCGAGCGCGGGATCATCGTGGCCGACACCAAGTTCGAGTTCGGGTTCGCGGACGGCGAGCTGATCCTGATCGACGAGGTGCTCACGCCCGACTCCTCCCGGTTCTGGCCGGCGGACGGCTACACCCCGGGGCGCGTACAGCCGAGCTTCGACAAGCAGCTCGTCCGCGACTGGCTCGATGCGAGCGGCTGGGACCAGGAGCCACCTCCGCCCGAGCTGCCGGCAGAGGTGATCGCGAAGACCGCGCTCACGTACCACGAGGCCTACGAGCGCCTGACCGGCGAGAAGTTCGACCACTACCGTCACCGCATGGGGATCATGTCCGAGCACGACTGGGAGCGGTGCGCGGTCGACCTCGAACGGCTACGGCAGGAGCACGGATGAGCCGTCGTCGTTTCGAGGTCTTGGTGTCGCTCAAGCCGGGTCTGCTGGATCCGCAGGGCAAGGCGGTCGAGGGGGCGCTCCCCGCGCTCGGGTGGAGCAACGTCACGGGCGTCCGGGTGGGTAAGCACATCGAGCTCACGGTGGACGCCGGATCGGACGAACAGGCGCGCGCGCAGGTCGAGGAGATGGCGGTCCGCCTGCTCTCGAACCCCGTGATCGAGACGTTCCGGATCCTCGCCGCCGAGGAGGCGAACCCGTGAGCGAACCTCGCCCGCGCGTGGGCGTGATCACTTTCCCGGGGTCGCTGGACGACCGCGACGCGATCCGCGCGGTCGAGACGATGGGCGGGCAGGGCGTGCCGATCTGGCACGCGGACACGTCGCTCGGCGACGTCGACGCCCTGATCCTGCCCGGCGGGTTCTCGTACGGAGATTACCTGCGGACGGGCGCGATCGCGCGATTCGCCCGCGTGATGGAGGCCGTCGCCGCGTTCGCCGACGCCGGAGGGCCGGTCGTCGGGGTCTGCAACGGCTTCCAGATCCTGTGCGAGGCCGGGATGCTTCCCGGGGCGCTGATCCGCAACCGCTCGCTGCGGTTCGTGTGCAAGCCGGTCGACGTGCGCGTCGAGACGTCCCTGTCGGCGCTGACCGAGGGGCTGATCGCCGGCGACGTCCTTCGGATCCCGGTGAAGCACGGCGAGGGGCAGTTCGTCGTGACCGAGGAAGAGCTCCCCAGGCTCGAGGGCGATGGGCTGGTGGTCTTGCGGTACTGCGGGCCCGACGGCGAGCTGGACGACCGCCACAACGTGAACGGCAGCACGGGCTCGATCGCCGGCGTCCGCAACGAGCGAGGCAACGTCGTCGGTCTGATGCCGCACCCGGAGCACGCGGTCGACCCGGACGTCGGCACCACGGACGGGCAGGCGCTGTTCGCGTCGCTGCTGTCGTTCGCGGCCGCGAAGGTCTGAGGTGGAGGTCGAGCAGCCGCTGCACCGCGCGCTCGGGCTGACCGACGACGAGCTCGAGCGGATCCGCGAACGGCTCGGCAGGGACCCGAACCCGACCGAGCTCGCGATGTACGGCGCGATGTGGTCCGAGCACTGCTCGTACAAGAGCTCGAAGATCCACCTGCGCCGCCTGCCGACCGAGGGCCCACAGGTCCTCGTGGGACCGGGCCAGGACGCCGGAGCGGTCGACGTGGGAGACGCCCTCGCCGTCGTGTTCAAGATGGAGTCGCACTCGCATCCGAGTGCGATCGAGCCGTACCAGGGCGCCGCGACCGGCGTGGGTGGGATCGTCCGGGACGTCGTGTCGATGGGCGCGCGTCCGATCGCGCTGCTCGACCCGCTGCGGTTCGGTCCGCTCACCGACGAGCGCAACCGGTACCTGTTCGAGGGCGTCGTCGCGGGGATCGGCGGCTACGGGAACCGCATCGGGGTCCCCACGGTCGGCGGCGAGATCGCGTTCGCCGAGCCGCACGGCGCGAACCCGGCGGTGAACGTGATGTGCGTCGGTGTCGCCCCGGCCGAGCGACTCGTGACGGGCGCGCGCGCGGTCGCGGACGGCTCGATCATGGTGTTGATCGGGGCCGCGACGGGGCGCGACGGCATCGGCGGCGTGTCCGTCCTCGCGTCGCGAACGATCGAGGACGATGCGGCCGAGAGCCGTCCGAGCGTGCAGATCGGCGACCCGTTCGCCGAGAAGCTGCTGATCGAAGCGTGCCTCGAGCTCGTCGAACGAGGGCTCCTCGAGGGCCTCCAGGACCTCGGCGGCGCCGGCATCACGTGCGCCGTCAGCGAGTCGGCCTCCCGCGCCGGGATGGGCGCGGTTCTTCGCCTGGACGCCGTCCCGCTCCGCGAGCCGGAGATGGAGGCGTTCGAGATCCTGACGAGCGAATCGCAGGAGCGCATGCTCGCGATCGTCGCGCCCGAACGGGTCCGGGCCGTCGAGGACGTCTGCCGCCGGTGGGGCCTCGCGTGCGTCCCGATCGGGGCCCTCGTGCCGGGCGGCGGACTCCGCGTCGAGGCGGACGGGGTGATCGTCGCCGAGGTGCCCGCCCGGTCGCTCGCCGACGAGGGGCCCGAGTACGACCGGCCGATGGCACCGCCGTCAACTGGGGACGGGGATATCGACGACGACCCGACGTTCGCGATGGTGACGACGGCGCCGGCCGATGCGTTCTTCGGCGTCCTGACGTCCCCCAACGTGGCCAGCAAGCGGTGGGTGTGGGAGCAATACGACTGGATCGTTCAGGGTGAGACGGTGGTCGGGCCAGGCGGCGATGCCGCGCTGATCCGGCTCGAGGGCAGCGTCAAGGCGATCGCGGTCTCGACCGACGGCAAGGGTCGGTTCGGCCACCTCGACCCGTACCTCGGCGCGGCGCACGCCGTGGCCGAGGCCGCCCGGAACGTCGCCACGGTCGGTGCCACGCCGCTCGCCATCACGAACTGCCTGAACTTCGGGAACCCCGAGCGTCCGGAGGTGATGTGGCAGTTCGCCGAGTCGATCCGCGGCATGGCCGATGCGTGTCGCGCGCTCAACACGCCGGTCACCGGCGGGAACGTGAGCTTCTACAACGGGTCCGGCGGTTCGGCGATCTGGCCGACCCCGGTGATCGGCATGCTCGGCGTGATCGAGGACCACCGCCTCGCGGTCGGTCACGCGTTCGTCCCCGGGACGTTCGTGTACCTGCTCGGCGAGACCTTCGCCGAGCTCGGCGGGAGCGAGTTCGCGGACGTCGTGCTCGGGCGGATCGCCGGACGCCCTCCCGCGCTCGACCTCGATCGAGAACGCAGGCTGCAGCGGATGCTGATCGAGGCCGCCGCGCTCGACCTCGTGTCGTCGGCCCACGACTGCGCCGAGGGTGGCGTGGCCGTGGCGCTCGCGGAGTCGGCGATCGCGGGCGGCACGGGGTTCGCGGTCACGCTGGCGGGCGACCTTCCCCCCCACGTCGCCCTGTTCTCCGAATCCGCCTCTCGAGCCGTCGTGTCCGTTTCCCCGGCGCGCGCCGCCCGGCTCGAGGAGCTCGCGATCGCGCTCGAGGTCCCGTTCGTCAGGATCGGCGAGACCGGTGGCCCGCGGATCGTCTTCGACCGGATCTTCGAGACGACGGTCGACGAGGTGAGCGCCGCGTACGAGGAGGCGCTGCCCAAGCTGCTCGCAGGGTGACACGCCACTGTGCTTGGATAGCCGCATGGCAGACGTGCGGGCCGGCATCAGCGTCGCGGAGCTCCAGCTGGCGGCGCGCAACCACGGGATGCCGCTCGAGGCGCTCAGGTACGACGTCACGCCGGCGGGGCTGCACTACCTGCTGATCCACTCCGACATCCCCGACGTCGACGCGACGTCCTGGCGGCTGTCGATCGACGGTGCGGTTCGGACTCCGGTCAGGCTCAGCCTGGACGAGCTCCGCTCGCGTCCGCGCGTATCGCTCGCGGTGACGCTCGAGTGCGCGGGCAACGGCCGTGCGCTGCTCGAGCCGCACGTCGAGAGCCAGCCCTGGCTGGTCGAGGCCGTCGGCAACGCCGTGTGGACGGGCACGCCGCTGCGAGGCGTGCTCGAGGACGCCGGCCTGGATGATGGCGTGCAGGAGATCGTCCTCACCGGGCTGGACCACGGTCTGGACCACGAGGTCGAGCAGGACTACCAGCGCAGCCTCCCACTGGGAGAGGCGATGCGCGACGACGTGCTCCTCGCGTACGAGATGAACGGCGCACCGCTTCCGCCGCAGCACGGGTTCCCGCTTCGCGTGATCGTGCCCGGCTGGTACGGGATGACCCACGTGAAGTGGCTCGGGTTGATCACCGCGGTGACGGTACCGTTCGAGGGCTTCCAGATGACGGGGTCGTACCGGATCTGGAGCAGCGACGACGACGGTGAACCGGGCGAGCCCGTCACGCGGATCCCCCCGCGCGCGCTGATGCGCCCGCCGGGGTTCCCCGACTTCTTCACCAGGCACCGGGTCGTCGAGCGGGGCGAGGTCGAGCTCGACGGCCGGGCCTGGTCGGGCGTCGCCCCGATCGAGCGGGTCGAGGTGAGCGTCGACGGTGGCGAGACCTGGCGCGACGCCAGGCTGGG
>DATHSY010000092.1:0-5902 GCA_035463715.1 Actinomycetota bacterium
GGCCACGGCGTGGCAGACCAAGGAGGTCGTCGACGCGATGAACGCCGACTCCGGCGTCGACCTCACCTCGCTGAAGGTCGACGGCGGCATGGTCTACAACGAGCTGCTGATGCAGTTCCAGGCCGACGTCCTCGGCGTCCCCGTGATCAGGCCGAAGGTGGCCGAGACGACGGCGCTGGGAGCCGCGTACGCCGCGGGCCTGGCCGTCGGGTTCTGGAAGGAGGTCGAGGACCTTCGGGTCAACTGGGGTAAGGACAAGGAATGGGACCCGAAGATGGACCGGGCCGAGCGTGACAAGGAGTACCGGTTCTGGAAGAAGGCCGTCGAGAAGTCGATGGGCTGGCTGGAGTAGGCGCGGACGCGCACGGGGAGGCCGGCGCTTCGCGCCGGCCTCCCCTCGGAGGTGAGCCGTACGGAGGCGCGATGAGCGAGCGGGAAGAGCACGAGCACCACAAGGGTTCCTTCGCCGAAGGTCAGGAGGAGGAGGAACGTCACCCCGAGCACGAGGAGGGCCCCGACTTCGCCCGCGGACAGGAGGACCAGCCCGAGGGGCCGCAGGACGAAGAGCACAAGGGAACCTTCGCCGAGGGCCAAACCGAGGAGGAGAAGCACCCCGAGGACGAGCCGGGCCCGGACTTCGCGAGGGGCCAGGACGAGGACTAAGGTCGGGCGATGGCGTCCGATGCCCGCGACGCACACGTCCTGATCGTCGGCGGCGGAGGGACAGGCGGCGCGCTCGCGCACGACCTGACGCTTCGAGGCGTGCGCGTGACGCTGGTCGAGCGCGGCGAGTTCACATCCGGCACGACCGGCCGCCATCACGGGCTGCTGCATTCCGGGGCGCGCTATGCGGTCGGCGACAAGGAGTCGGCGGTCGAGTGCATCGAGGAGAACATGATCCTCCGCCGGATCGCCCCCGGCTCGTTCGAGGAGAACGACGGCCTGTTCGTCGCCGTCACCGACGAGGACATGGCCTACCACGACGACTTCGTCCGGTCGTGCAAGGAGTGCGGGATCCCCGTGCAGGAGCTGCGACCCGACGAGGCGCTGCGGCTCGAGCCGCTCCTGAACCCCGAGCTCAAGGCCGCGGTCCGGGTCCCGGACGCGACGATGGACGCGATGCGGATGCCGCTGCGGTTCTTCGCGACGGCCCAGTACAACGGTGCCGACCTCTTCAACTACATGGAGGTCGTCGACCTGATCCGGAGCAACGGCGGGGTCGGCGGCGCCACGATGCACGACCGCGTCACGAACGAACAGCGCCAGATCCGCGCGGACATCACGATCAACGCGACCGGGCCGTGGTCGGAGAGGATCGCGGCGATGGCGGGCGTAGACGTTCCGATCCGTCCGTCGCCCGGCGTCCTGCTCGCGCTGCGCGGGCGCCTGTGCAACATGGTCGTCAACCGCATGCACAGGTCCGGCGATGGCGACATCGTCGTACCGCAGCGCGCGCTGTCGATCGTCGGCACCAGCTCGTGGACCGTTGAGGACCCCGACGACCTCGATGTCCCCGATGACCACATCGAGAAGATGTACGAAGAGGGCGCGAAGCTGATCCCGGCCGTGAGACAGGCCGGTTTCCGGGCCGCGTGGTCGGCGGCGCGCCCGCTGATCGGTTCGCGCGGCGACGCCGACACCGGCCGCGAGCTGTCGCGCACATTCAAGACGTTCGACCACGCCGAGACCGACGGGGTCGAAGGGTTCGTGACGATCACCGGGGGCAAGGCGACGACGCTGCGTGGCATGGCGCAGCTGTGCGCCGACGTCGTGTGCCGCAAGCTCGGCATCGACGGCGAGTGCCGGACGCGCGACACCATCCTGCTCCCCCACACCGCGTTCTACGCGGCGACGAGGTGACGATGCACACCGCGGAGCCGATCGAGAAGGTCGAGGGACCGTCGAAGGTCACCGAGATCCGCCGCTTCAGGGTCTTCCGGTACAAGCGCGGCGATGCCGAGTCCCACTACGACGAGTTCGACGTTCCGGTGGGTCCGCGGGCGAGCGTGCTCGACGCGCTCCGATGGATCGAGGTGCACCGAGATCCCACGCTGGCGATCCGCCACTCGTGCTTCCACGCGTCGTGCGGGACGTGCGGTCTGCGTGTCAACGGGCGCGAGGGCCTCGGGTGCGTGACGTTCGTGAGGGACCTCGGGACGACGATCACGGTCGAGCCCGAGGCGAACATCCCGATCCTGGCCGACCTGGTGCTCGACATGCGCGAGTTCTACGCACGCTTCCCGGAGCAGCACCCGGTGATGCGGGCCAGCGAGTTCCTCCCGCGCGCGGTACCGCCCGACGGGATGGACGGCTACGAGCGGTTCGAGGACTGCATCGAGTGCGGGCTGTGCCTGTCGGCATGTCCGATCGCCGCGACGACCGACGAGTACGTGGGTCCCGCCGCGCTCGCGGCCGCGCAGCGGCTGGTCGAGGAGCCGCGCGGCGCCGACACCGTCGACATCCTCCGCTGGGCCGACCAACCGGACGCCGTGTGGCGGTGCCACGCGGCGTTCGAGTGCACCGAGGCATGCCCCGCGGGCGTGTACCCCGCGGAGCGGATCATGGACATGCGCGGCGTCCTCGTCGAGGGCGGCCCGCGCCGGCGCGCCCCGGTGCGGACCGCCGCGCACGAAGGGGGCGGCCCATGAACCGCGACGGACGCGACCTGCGGGCCGAGCGGGGCCCCGTCCTTCGTAAGGGCGTCGGTGTGTCCCCCTCCGGGTGGTTCGACCCGCGGGGCCGGACGATCGGCGGGTGGGCGTTCGCCGTCAACCGGATCACCGGGCTGGGCCTCGTGTTCTACCTCTACCTGCACCTCGCGGTGCTCTCGCTGCTGCTCGGCGGCGCCGACGCCTGGAACGACTTCCTCCGGATCGCGACGACCAGCGTGTTCCTGCTGCTCGACGTTCTGCTGGTGTTCGGGCTGCTGTACCACGGGCTGAACGGTGTGCGGGTGGCGCTGATCGGTACCGGGCTCGTTCCCGGCCGCGAGCGTGCGCTGTTCTGGGCCGGCACCGTGATCGGCACGATCGCGCTGATCGCAGCGGGGCTCCACATCCTGGGAGACGCCTGATGGCCGTCGTCGAGACGCGGCCACCGAGGCCCTCTCGCCGCGCGCGGGAACGCGAGCGCTACCAGCCGAGCGTCCGCGTCTGGCAACTGCTCGCCGGGAGCGGCATCGTCTTGCTCGTTCTCGTGAGCGTCCACATGGTCGCGAACCACTTCGTCGTCGAGAGCATCGGCGGCCTGCGGACGTACGAGCAGGTGCTCGACTACATCGCGGATCCGCTGATCTTCACGATCGAGTGCTTCTTCCTGCTCGTCGTGACGGTCCACGCCCTGCTCGGTCTCCGCAACGTGCTGTTCGACTTGGGCCTCGACGCGCGGGCGCGCCGGCGGGTCGACGCGGGGCTGTGGCTGCTCGGCATCGCGACGGTCGCGTACGGCTTCTACCTGGTCGGCACGCTGGCCTCTCGCGCCTGACCGCGATGGTCGGGCTGGTGCTCGTCTCACACAGCGCATCGCTCGCCGAGGGCACGGCCGAGCTCGCGCGACAGATGGGCGGCGAGGACATCGCGATCGAACCGGCGGGCGGCCTCGACCTCCCCGACCGTCCGATCGGAACCGACGCGGTCGTCGTGATGAACGCGATCGAACGGGCATGGTCCGACGACGGCGTCGTCGTGCTGATGGATCTGGGCAGCGCCGTGCTCTCGACCGAGATGGCGGTCGAGATGCTGCCCGACGAACGCCGAGCGCTCGTGCGGCTGACCGCCGCGCCGTTCGTCGAGGGCGCGGTCGCGGCCGCGGTGGCGGCGCGCCTCGGGCGCTCGCTCGATGAGGTCGTCGCCGAGGCCCGTGGCGGACTGGCGGCGAAGGCGGCACACCTCGAGGAGCCGGCCGTCGCTCCGGAGGCCGGTCCGGCCGCGAGCGACGGCGAGGCGGTGACCGCGCGGTTCGTCGTGACGAACCGGCTCGGGCTGCACGCGCGGCCGGCGGCGCGGTTCGTGACGGCGGCGTCGGGGCACGACGCAGTGGTCCGGATCACGAACCTCACGAACGGTCGCGGGCCGGCGGACGCACGCAGCCTGAACGCGGTCGCGACGCTCGGGACGCTCCAGGGTCACGAGATCGAGATCAGCGCGACCGGACCCGGCGCGAACGACGCGATCGACGCGATCCGCGCGCTCGCCGAGGCGAACTTCGGGGACGACGACACGGCACCGGCCGCGGATCTCGAGACACCGACCGCCCCGGTGGCGGACGCCGGTCCCGACACGATCGCCGGCGTCGCTGCCTCCCCCGGCGTGGTGGTCGGGGCAGTTCGGCACCTGGTGCGACCGGAGCCCGAACCGGACTCCGTCCCGGCGGGGTCGCCCGCGGAGGAGCGCGCGCGGCTCGATGCGGCGATCGACGCCTCGGCCGACGAGATCCGCGCCACCCGAACGTCCGTCGCATCCCGCGCGGGCGAGGACGCCGCGGCGATCTTCGACGCGCACCTGCTCCTGCTGCGGGACCCCGAGCTGGTCGACGGGGTCCACGCGGCGATCGACGACGGTGGACCGGCGGCGGTCGCCTGGGCTGCCGGGATCGAACGCGCGGCTGCGAGCTGGCGAGCCCTCGATGATCCGTACCTGCGGTCTCGAGCCGACGACGTCGAGGCCGTCGGGCGGCAGGTCTCCGAGCGACTGACCGGCGGTGACGGACGCGCGCGGCCGTCGGGCGAGGGTGTCCTGGTGACGCCGGACCTGACCCCCGCCGAGACGGCGTCCCTCGACCCGACGGTCGTCGTCGGCGTCGCGACGGCGCGGGGAGGCGCCACGTCGCACGCCGCGGTCCTGGCTCGCTCGCTCGGGATCCCGGCGGTGGTCGCCCTCGGCGCTCGCGTCCTGGACCTCGACGAGGGCTCCGTCGTCGTGCTGGACGGGGACCGTGGGATCGTCCGGCTTCGCCCGGACGAGCATGCGCTCGCCGACGCGGCGTCCCGGACGGCGGCGGCGCTCGCGGCCGAGACCGAAGCCCGGCGCGGCGCCTCCGAGCCGGCCGTCACGCGCGACGGCGTCGCGATCCACGTCTTCGCCAACGTCGGGCGAACCGACGATGCGAAGGCGGCCGCGAGCGCGGGCGCCGACGGCATCGGGCTGCTCCGGACCGAGTTCCTGTTCCTCGGCCGCGACTCGATGCCCGGCGAGACCGAACAGGTCGAGGCGTACCGCGAGATCGCCGAGGCGATCGAGGGGCGCCCGGTCGTGCTGCGCACGCTCGACGTCGGGGGCGACAAACCGCTCTCCTACCTGCCGATGCCCGCGGAGGCGAACCCGTTCCTCGGCGTGCGCGGCCTCAGGCTGTCGTTGGCACGCCCGGACATCCTGCGCACCCAGCTCCGCGCGGCGTTCCGCGTCGCCGTCGATCACGACGTCCGCGTGATGTTCCCGATGGTCACGACCCTGGACGAGTTCCGGGCGGCGCGAGGGATCGCCTCCGAGGTCGAGGCCGAACTCGGCCACACGGGGTCGGTGCCGCTCGGCATCATGGTCGAGGTGCCGGCCGCGGCGCTTTCCGCGCCGAGCTTCGCGCGCGAGGCAGCGTTCTTCTCGATCGGCACGAACGACCTGGCCCAGTACGTCCTCGCGGCCGAACGCGGGAACGACGGCGTCGCGCCGCTGGCGGACGCGCTCCACCCAGCGGTCCTGCGAACGATCGCCGCGACGACCTCCGCCGCGAGCGCCCAGGGGCTTCCTGTCGCGGTGTGCGGGGAGCTCGCGTCCGATCTGACGGCCGTCCCCGTGCTGCTCGGGCTCGGCGTGACGGAGCTCTCGGTGGCTCCGCCCGCGGTCCCACGGGTCAAGCAGGCCGTCCGCGGCACGACGATGTCCGACGCCGCCGGGCTCGCCGCGCGCGC
>DATHSY010000093.1:0-4212 GCA_035463715.1 Actinomycetota bacterium
CTCACTCGAGGGCGACCTTCATCTCCTGGATCGTGTTGCCGCCGTCGACGGCGATCGAGCGGCCGGTGAGGTAGCTCGCCTCCTCGCTCGCGAGGAACGCGATCAGCGCAGCGACCTCGTCCGGGCGGCCGGGACGTCCCACCGGAGTGTGCTTGCCGGCGATCAGCTCCTCGGGCTCGGACGAACCGGTCTCGATCCAGCCGGGCGCGACGGAGTTCACCGTGATCCCGTGCGGGCCGAGCTCGAGCGCGAGGCCGCGCGTGAGGCCGTCCATGCCGGCCTTCGCCGCGCCGTACCCGACGCTCTCGGCGATCGCCGCGACGGGACCCGTCACGGAGGAGACGTTCACGATCCGGCCGTAGCCGCGGCTGAGCATGTGTGGCACGACGTGACGCGTGACGTTGAACGCGGTCTTCAGGTTGAGCTCGATCGCTCGATCCCACTGCTCCTCGGTCAGCTCATGGAACCGTGGCGAGAACGACGAGGTATCGACCCCGGTCTGCACCATGCCGGCGTTGTTCACGAGGACGTCGATCCGGTCGTACAGCTCGATCACGCTATCGACGAGCGTGCGCGCCTGGTCGAACACGGTCAGGTCCGCGATCAGACCGGCGACCGTCATCCCCTCGCCGCGCAGCTCGGCCTCGCGGTCGCGGATCCGGTCCGTCGTCGAGGTGATCGCGAGCATCGCGCCCTCGCGCCCGAGGGCCCGCGCGGCAGCCAACCCGATCCCCGTCTCGCTCCCCGCCCCCGTCACCAGCGCCACCCGTCCCGCGAGCTTCGCCACCACGCCACCTCCGTTCGAGCGGCGCGAACGCTACCGGATGCGGTGGCGCGCGGCACGCCGCGACGGGTACCCTCCAACCTGACCATGGGGACGCGGTGCTGATCGAGAACGGGTTCGAGGTCCCGGCCGACGTGGAACGGACGTGGGCGTACCTGCTGGACGTTAAGAAGGTCGCCGCTTGCGCGCCGGGCGCCGAGATCACCGAGACGGTCGACGACTCCACGTGGAAGGGCAGGATCAACATGAGGTTCGGCCCGGTGTCGTTGTCGTTCGTCGGGACCGTCACGATGCAGGAGCGCGACGAACAGGCGCACAGGGTCAAGCTCGTCGCGAAGGGTCAGGAGACCAAGGGCAAAGGCGCGGCCACGGCGAGCGTCACGTCGTGGCTCGAGCCCGGCGACGGCGTCACGAACGTGAAGATGCAGGCCGACATCGCGCTGAGCGGTTCGGTCGCGCAGCTCTCCCGAGGCCTGCTCCCCGACATCTCGGCGAAACTCACCCGCGAGTTCGCGGAGTGCCTGCGGACGCGGATCACGGCGGAGGTCCCGGGCGAGGCAGCTGTCTCGCCCGAAGCGGTACCGGTCGCGAGCCCGGGGCCCGGCCCCCGCCCCGAAGCGATCGGTGGGCTGCGCCTCGGTCTGTGGGCTGTGTGGCGGGCGATCGTCCGGTTCTTCTCGCGCCTGTTCGGCCGGAAAGGGTCGTGATCGCCGCGGTCGTGCTCGCCGCGGGCGAGGCGACCAGGTTCGGCGCGACGAAGCAGCTCGAGACCTACCGAGGCAAACCCCTGGTCCGCCACGCGGTGGACGCGGCTCGCGATGCCGGCATACAGGAGGTGGTCGTCGTCGTCGGCCACGACGGCGAGCGCGTCGCCGCCGCCGTGCGGGACGCGCGCATCGTCGTCAACGCGCGGTACGCCGAGGGCCAGTCGACGTCGCTGATCGCGGGTCTCGACGCGCTGGGACCCGGAGCCGACGCCGCCGTCATCCTCCTCGCGGATCAGCCCGGCGTGACGAGCCGCGTGGTCCGCGCGCTCACCGACGCTGCGAAGACGAACCCGCAGGAGATCGTCCGGCTCGCGTTCGCCCAGGGTCGCGGGCCGACGTTGCTGCGACGCGCCGTCTGGGACGAGGTGCGGGCGCTCACCGGCGACGCCGGCGCGCGCGTCCTCGCCGAACGACGACCGGAGCTCGTGTTCGAAGCGAGGGTCGCCGGACCCGCCCCCGTCGACGTCGACACGCCGGAGGACCTCGAACGCCTGGACGGCTGACACGAAGGAACCCCCGCCCTTGCCGGCAGGGGTTCCTCGCCTACAGCTAGGTCGGGAGGGGCTAGCCGTAGAAGATGACCGTCACCCAGAAGCTGTCGTCTGTCTGGACGATGCCGATCGCCACGTGCTCGAACCGGCTCCCGAGGATGTTCCGCCGGTGCGGCTTGCTCCTCATGAAGGCGTCCTGCAGCCCGTCCAGGTCCGACCCGACTCCCACGTTCTCGCCACCGATCGACCAGTCGACGCCCTTCAGCCTCGCGGTCAGATCCTCGGTGTGGAACAGGTAACCCGCTTGCGCCATGTCACGGCTGTGCTTCTTCGCGTACCGGGACAGCTTCGCGTTCAGACCGAGCGCCTCACGCCCGCGCTCGGCCCGATCGGTGTTCGTGAGCGAGACCATGTGATCGCGCCGGCCCGTCCTCGCATCCGCGGATGGGGCGAGGGCTCCCTGCGCCAGCAGCGCCGCCGTGAGCGCCGCCGTGAGAAGGAGCGCGGCCGCCACATCCTTACGGCGTCCGGACCACACCCCGACCATCGACACGCCTCCCGCTCGAAGCCCGGCGAGCGCCGGGCGATCCGTTCACGGAAGAGGTATCGGCGTGGGGCACATGAGCGATGAGGGGCGAGTACGGAAAGCGTTCGAAGGGCCTAGGACCCTTCGAACGGTGGCGCTCAACACGTCGGAGGCAAACGGCGGTGCCGCAGCGCGGGGAGGATCTCGCGGACGCGCCGGACCTCATCGAGATCCAACTCGGCGAACGTGACCCCGACGCCGTCGGGTCCGCGGGCGAGCACGCGACCCCACGGATCGACGGCGAGCGAGTTGCCGAAGCACCGCCGGTTCTGCTCCGGCGGGCCCCAGGTCCCCCACTGCGCGGGGGCCAGCACGAAGGTCTGGTCCTCGATCGCTCGCGCGCGCACCAGGACGTCCCAGTGGTCCTTCCCGGTCTCGTACGTGAAGGCGGCCGGCACGAACGCGATCGTCGCGCCGGTGGCCACCAGCGACCGGTACAGCTCCGGGAACCGCAGGTCGTAGCAGATCGACATCCCGACCCGCCCGAACTCGGTTTCCGCCGTCACCACCTGATCGCCCGCCGTGTAGCTGAACGACTCCTTGATGGGGGGCTGCCCCGGCAGCTGGACGTCGAACAGATGGATCTTCCGGTACCGCGCGACGAGCTCGCCCGAACGATCGAACAGAAGGCTCGTGTTGAAGACAGCACCGTCCTCGCCGGACTCGAGCAGCGAGCCGCCGTGCACCCACATCCCCGAGCGCCGCGCCTGTTCCGCCAGCCAGTCGCTCGTCGGACCGGGAACGGGTTCGGCGACCTCTCGGTGGCGGCTGGCCGAGCCGAGGTACGTCCACACCTCTGGGAGCGCGACGAGGTCGGCGCCGGCTTCGCCCGCCTCGTCGAGCAGCTCGCCGGCCTGCTTGCGGTTGGCCTCCGGGTCGTCCCTGGAGTTCATCTGGCAGAGCGCGACGCGCATCGCCCTCCTCTAGGGTCCGCGGTTCAACCGACGGCGCGATCGGCGATCTCGAGCGCCTCGTCGATGATCGCGAAGCCCTCGGCCAGTTCCTCCTCGGTGATGCAGAGCGGCGGGTTCGTCATGATCGTGTGCCAGCGGACGAACGTGTAGAGCCCGCGTTCGTCCAGGGCCTTCGCGACCGCCTTCATCTCGTCGCTCGTCCCGTTGAACGGCGCCATCGGCTCCATCGTGTCGCGGTTCCGCACGAGCTCGATGATGCCGAACAGCCCGATGTTGCGCACGAGCCCCACCGACGGATGCTTGTCGAGCAGCTCATCGTGGTGGCCGCGCATCACCTCGCCGAGCTTGCGGGAGCGCTCGACGAGCCCGTCCTCCTCGATCACGCGGATCGCCGCGAGCGCCGTCGCCAGCGCGAGCGGGTGCGAGTTGTACGTGAGCCCGCCGTAGTAGACCTTCTCGTCGAACGGCTCGTACACCTTCGGGCTGATCCCGACGGCTCCGAGCGGCAGGTAGCTGGACGTCAGGCCCTTGGCCATCGTCATCAGGTCGGGCACGACGCCCCAGTGGTTCACGGCGAACCATTCGCCCGTGCGCCCGAAGCCGGTCATGACCTCGTCGGCGATCAGCAGGATCCCGTACCGCGTGCACAGCTCGCGGACGCCCTGCATAT
>DATHSY010000094.1:0-8009 GCA_035463715.1 Actinomycetota bacterium
ATCCTCGCGCACATCTCCGGAACCCTCGAGACGTACCCCGAGATGCTCGTCCTGATCCCGGCCGCCGTCGGCATGCGCGGCACGATCTTCGGATCGATCGGCGCACGGCTCGGTACCGCGAACGCGACGGGCACGCTCAGCCCCTCACTGCGCCCCGGAAGCGTCCTCGCCGACAACGCGATGGTGGCCCTGCTGACGACGCTGTCGTCGTCGCTGTGGCTGGCGGTGCTGGCCCGCGCGATCCTCACGGCGTCCGGCCATCCGGCCGAGATGACCTTCCTCGACCTGATCATGGTGTCGGTCGTCGGCGGCGTCCTCGGCTCGTTGGTGATCCTCGCCCTCACGACGGCGCTCGCTGCGGCGTCGCACCGACGGGGGTGGGACATCGACTCGGTCGCGACGCCGATGGTGACCGCGCTGGGCGACGTCGCTACGCTCCCGACGCTGTACCTCGCAACCCTGCTGCTCCGCATGGAGCCGCTCGCGACGATCCTCGCCGTCCTGTGCGCCGTGGCGGGCGTGGCGGCTGCGGTTCGCTCGTTCACATCCCCGAACGCGTTCGTCCGCCGGGTCGCGATCGAGATGACGGCGGTGATCGCGCTGACGCCGATCCTCGACGTCGTCGCGGGCGAGCTGCTCCGCGCCCGGTACGAGCAGTTGCTCGCCGTACCGGTGCTGCTCGTCCTGATCCCGCCCTTCGTCTCGCAGGCGGGAGCCGTCGGGGGTATCTTCTCGTCCCGCATCACCTCGAAGCTCCAGACGGGCGTGATCGCGCCGCGGCGGCTGCCCGAAGCGCCTGCCGTCCTCGACGCATCGATGGCCGTCCTGCTGAGCGTGACCGTGTACGCGCTGATCGGCGCGGTCTCGCTCGCGCTCGCGGACCTCACGTCGCTCGCGCATCCGTCCCCGATCACGCTGATCCTCGGCACGGTCCTGGCCGGCGCGCTCGTCACGCCCCTCCAGATCGGGGTCGCGTATGAGCTCGCCGTCGCGACCTTCCGGTTCGGCCTCGACCCCGACAACCACAGCGTCCCCGTCATCACCAGCGTGATGGACCTGGCCGGCGTGACCAGCGTCCTCGTGGTCATGCACATCCTCGGCGTGCTCGCCACGGGCTGACGGGCACGCGACTGGGATGATTGCCGAGCCTGAGATGGCGACGGATACTCGGCGGGGCCTCCGCCCGGAGGCGCCACGACATGGCGACCAGGGGCCGCGCCCTCAGGCGTATCCGACGCCGCACCCGACGCGTGCTGAGCTATTGGCGCGCCGAAAGCGGCACCCTTCGTCAGGGTGCGGTCGCCCTGTCGCTCAGCACGCTCGCCGGGTTCGTGGCCGGGTTCGCGCTCGCGTCGATCGCCGGCACGCTCGAGGACCTGCCGGGTCTGATCATCCTGATCCCGGCCGCCGTCGGGGTCCGCGGGGCGATCTCGGGGGCGATGGGCGCCCGTCTGGGAACGAGCACGCACGCCGGCACGTTCGAGGTCACCTGGGATCGCACGGGCGTGCTCGCACAGAACGTCCGCGCCGGCACCGTCCTCACACTCGGGTCGTCGGTCTACGTGGCGGGTCTCGCCAAGGTGTCGGCGATCGCGTTCGGCCTGGATTCGATCTCGCTCGTCGACCTGATCACGATCTCGGTCGCGGGAAGCTCGCTCGGGTCCGGCATCACGATGATCGTCACGGTCTGGATGGCTGTGACCTCGTACCGTCGGGGCTACGACCTCGACGCGGTCGCGACGCCGATGGTGACGGCCGTCGGCGACATGGTCACGATCCCGGCCTTGTTCGCCGCGACGTTCATCACGCGCATCGACCGGTTGAACGCCGCCGTCGCGCTCGTCGGCGTCGTCGTGGCGATCGCGGCGGTCGCCCGCTCGTTCGTCGACGTTCCGGCGGTCCGACGGATGCTGCTCGAGATGGTCCCGGTGATCATGCTGACCCCGGTGCTGGACATCCTGGCCGGGACGTTGTTGCAGAGCCAGCTCGACCACTTCGTTGCCTATCCCGTGTTCCTGATGCTTCTCCCCCCGTTCGTGTCGCAGGCGGGGGCGCTCGGCGGGATCCTTTCGTCGCGTCTGTCCTCGAAGCTCCGGCTCGGCGTGCTCACGCCCACGGGAGTGCCCGAGCAGCCGGCGCTGATCGACGCCGTCGTCGTCTCGACGCTGGCGGCCGGGGTGTTCGCGCTGATCGGCTTCGTCGCGTACGCGTTGTCGCCGCTCCGGCACCTGGCGACACCCGGCGCCGGAACGACCATCGCGGTCGCCCTCACGGCGGGGCTGTTGACCCTGCCGCTGACGCTGGTGATCGGCTATTACCTGGCCGTCGTCACCTTCCGGTTCGGCCTTGACCCGGACAACCACGGCGTGCCCGTCGTCACGAGCACCATGGACCTCGCAGGGGTCGTCTGCCTCCTGCTGGCTATGACACTATGGGGAGTGACCTAGGGATGGACGAAGAACCGAAGACCGTCAAGGAGCTCCTGGTCGAGGCGAAGGACTCGTCCGAGCTCCTGGTCGACCTGGCCTACGCTGCGTTGTTCTTCGACGACGAGGATCTCGCCGGCGAGGTCGAGAAGCTGGAGGGGCGCATGGCCGGGTACCTGCGTCGGCTGCGCACCCTCGCGATCCTGGCCGCGCGAAGCCCCGAGGACGCCGAGGCGATGGAGGCCGTGCTCTGGATCGCCGCCGCGATCGACAAGATCGGCGACGCAGCCTCGGACATCGCCCGGATCGTCGAGGCGCATCTGGGCATCCCCGACGCGCTGCGGGCCGACCTCAGGCACGCCGACGAGGTTGCGGGACGGGTCAAGGTCCGCGAGGGCTCCCCCGCGGTCGGGCAGCGGCTGCGGGAGCTGTCCCTTCCCACCGAGACCGGGATGTGGTTGCTCGCGATCCGGCGCGGCGCGGAGTGGGAGTTCGACCCTGGGCCCGACAGCGTCGTGAGCGAGGGTGACGTCCTCGTATACCAGGGACCGGAGGAAGGCGTGAACCTGATCCGCGAGATCGCGGGAGCGCCGCCGCTCCCGCCGCCACCGTCGTTCGACGTGCCGCCACTGTCGGAGCTCGACCGCGCCGTGGACATCCTGGTCGAGATGAAGAACTCGTCCGAGGCGGCCGTCGGGCTCGCGTACTCGTCGCTGCTGTTCCAGGACGCGGCGCTCGCCGCCGAGGTCGGCACGCTCGAGGCTCGGAGCGACATCCTGCACGACGAGCTCGAATCCTGGGTCCTGCGCGCGTCGCCCGAGGCGCGGAACCCCGACGAGCTCCGCGGGTTGCTCCGGCTGGCATCGGCGAGCGAGGCGATCTGCGACGCGGCTCGCGACATGACGTGGTACGTCGAGCGCGGCGAGGAGCTGCACCCGGTCATCCAGATGGCGCTCGAGGAGACGGAGGAGATCGGGTTCGAGACGGTCGTCGAGCCGGGCTCGCGGGCCGACGGCAGGACCCTGAAGGACCTCCAGCTCGAGACCGAGACCGGGATGTTCGTGCTGGCGGTCCAGCGGGGCCGCCGGTGGGTGTACCGGCCTCGCCCACAGTTCGCCCTGCACGCCGGCGACCGGCTGATCGCCGTCGGCCCGGAAGAGGGGGGCGAGGAGCTGGACGCGGTCGTCCGCGTGCCCCAACCGGCCGCTGAGCAGGGATGACGGCCGGCGCAACGCGCTGACCGCCGGCTCAAGCACCCCTGCCGACCGTTCGATTCCCTACAAGGGGCCCGGCTTCGGTCTCCCGTCGCATGCCTTCCCGAGAGGGGGCGATCGCTCTGCCGGCGCGAGCCTGGCGGTGGTACCTGACGGCGAGCCTTGGCGTCGCCGCGACCTTCGCTGCCCTCTCGAGCCTCCCGGTCGCCCAGGCGTGGCTGTTCCTCGCCGCGACCGTCGGCATGCTCGGCGCTACCTGGTGGGCGTGGTTCCGGAACGGGCTGCGAGGCCATCCGGCGTGGACGTTGATCGCCATCGGGCTCGTCCCGTACGCGATCGCGAACGTCCTCTGGTACGGACAGCCGGTCCTCCTGCGACGGCCGCTGTCGGTCCCGTCGCTCGCCGACGTTCTCTACATCCCGGCGTACGCGCTCCTGCTCGCCGGGTTGATCGTGTTCGTCCGACGATCGGGACGACCGACACGCGGTGAGCTGCTCGACTCCGCGATCATCGCGATCGCCGCCGGACTCGTCGTCTGGTTCCTCGCGTTCGACGCCGCCCTCGAGCAGGCCGATGGATCGCCCGGACGGGCCGTCGCACTGGCCTATCCGTTGTTCGACCTCGGCGTCGCTGCCGTTGCGGCGCGGATGGTCGTGTCGGCACGCCGTCGAGCCCCGGCGTTCTGGCTGCTGTTCGTGTCGATCCTGATCCAGCTCGTGGCCGACATGGGGTACTCGGTCACGACGCTGCACGGCACCTGGCGTTACGGCGGATGGGTGTGCGTCGCGTACGTGCTGCAGTGCTCGCTCCTGGCGGCCGCCGCGCTGCACCCCTCCGCGAGCGGGATCACCGAGGGTGTCCCGGTCACCGGCCGGAGCCGCCGCACCCTCCGGCTCGGTCTGCTGGCCGCCGCACTCGCGCTCTCACCGACGTTGCTCGTCCTGCCGAGCGTCCAGCGCGACCGGGACATGACGGTACTGCTCGTCGCGGGCTTCTTCGTCCTGCTCGCGATGACGGCCCTTCGGCTGTCGCGCTTGATGGTGGACGTGGAGACGTTCCAGCGCGCCGAGGACAGGCTCCGCGCGGCGGAGGTCCGCTATCGGACACTGGTCGAACACCTGCCCGGGATGGTCTACATCGCGGAGCTCGGCGAGCAGGGCGAATGGACGTACGTCAGCCCGAAGATCGAGGAGCTCCTCGGCTACACGGCGGAGGAATGGCTCGCGCACCCCGCCCCGTGGAGCTCGCACGTGCACCCCGACGACCTCCACGACGCGATCCAGGATGAGCGAGGAGCCATCGATCGCGGTGAGGCCCTGATCAGCATCTACCGGATGTTGACCCGCGACGGTCGCCTGCTTTGGGTACGGGACGAGGCCGCCCTGGTCCCCGACGGCACGGGCGCGCCCCTGCACTGGCAGGGCGTCATGACCGACATCACCGACGCAACGAGGACCGAACAGCAGCTCCGTTCGGCCGCCGACGAGCGCCGCCGGTTGCTCGCCCGGCTGGTTTCGGTGCAGGAGGAGGAGCGTCAGCGGGTGGCGAACGACATCCACGACGACCCGATCCAGAAGATGACGGCTGTGGGGATGCGGCTCGCCGCCCTCCGGGCACGCGTCCCCGAGGAGCTCCGCGGCTCGGTCGAGCAGCTCGACCGGTCGGTCTCCCTCGCGATCGGCAGGCTGCGCCGGCTGATGTTCGAGCTGCGGCCGGCGGCGCTCGACCGCGAGGGCCTCGACTCGGCTCTGCGTCAGTACCTACGCGAGACGGCCGAGGAGGACGGGTTCGGATCGTCGGTGACGAGCGAGCTGGTCGAGGACCTCTCGCCGGACGTTCGGGCGGCCGCGTATCGGATCGCCCAGGAGGCGCTCTCGAACGTCCGCAAGCATGCGAAGGCCGCGCGCGTCGCGGTTCGGCTGACGCCCCGCGACCGTGGCGTCCTCGTCCGGATCTCCGACGACGGGGTCGGCTTCCACGCGCCGGAATCAGCGGCCTCCCCTGCGGGGCACATCGGCCTGACGGCGATGCGGGAGCGCGCCGAGCTCGCCGGCGGTTGGCTCCGGATGGAGTCGGCGATCGGTCGCGGCACCACGGTCGAGTTCTGGCTGCCCGAGCGGTTCGGGGTGACGACCGGCCTGCGCCGGACCGCCGCGGGTTAGACGCGTTAGACGCGGACGTTCGAGAACCGCAGCGATTCCTGCGTCACGGTGACCTCCTCGACCTCCGAGGCCCCCCGTTCGGCGAGGAACCCGAGCATCCGGTCGACGAGCCAGTCGGGTGCCGACGCACCGGAAGTGACGCCGACGACCTCGCGACCCTCGAGCCACGCGGGATCGACCTCCGTCTCGTCGTCGACGAGGTACGCGGGCGTCCCCAGTTCGCGGGCAACCTCGGCCAGACGGTTCGAGTTCGACGAGTTGTCCGAGCCGATCACCAGGACCACGTCGGCACGGCGCGCGATCTCCTTCACGGCGTCCTGCCGGTTCTGCGTGGCGTAGCAGATGTCCTCCCGCGGCGGCCCCTGGATCATGGGGAACCGCTCGCGAAGCACCGACAGGATCTCGTTCGTCTCGTCCACCGAGAGCGTCGTCTGCGTCAGGTAGGACAGCCCGTCCGGGTCCGGGACCTGGATGGTCCGGGCGTCCTCGACGCTCTGGACCAGGACCGTCCGTGAGGGAGCCTGGCCCGTCGTGCCGATCACCTCCTCGTGACCGGCGTGGCCGATCAGCAGGATGGTCCGGTCGTCGGCGGCGAACCGACGAGCCTCGAGGTGGACCTTCGTGACGAGCGGGCACGTCGCGTCGAGCACGACCAGACGCCGGGCCTGTGCGGCCTCATAGACCGAGGGTGCGACTCCGTGCGCGGACAGGACGACGACCGCGCCCTCCGGGACGTCGGTCTCCATCTCGACGAAGACGGCCCCCTTGGCCTCGAGATCGCGGACCACATGCAGGTTGTGGACGATCTGCTTGCGGACGTAGACGGGTGCGCCGTGGCGCGTGAGCGCCTCCTCGACCGCCTCGACGGCGCGGTCGACCCCGGCGCAGTACCCGCGCGGGGCGGCGAGCAGGACCTTCGACGGCATGCCCCCATCGTACCGACGTGCCCAGCCACGCGAGGCCGGACTCAGGTGAGCGGCCCGCCGGGCCTCGGCAGTCCCTTGATGGCGGCCCGCAGGTCGGTTCCGTCCACGACGACGACGGTCTCGACGGCTAGGGGTCGGTCCGTGACGATCCGCAGGGACGGCTGCCGTTCCCTCGCCGCCCGCACGAGGCCCTCGAAGCCGCCGAACGCGACGAGGACGTGCGGGCGCTCCGACTCGAGCTGCGCCATCGCCTCGGCCTCGGTGCTCGCGCCGGCGGTCAGCTCCCAGTCCGCACTGACCGCATCGCGTTTGAGCCTCGACAGGGTCGCCGGGTCCGGTGCGACGACGAGGACCCTCAGCGCGCGGCACACGCTACAGCCAGCCCTTCCGCTTGAACACGACGTAGAGGGTCCCCGCCGCGACCACCATCGTTCCGATGGCGAAGGGATAGCCGAACTCCCAGTCCAGCTCGGGCATGTTGCGGAAGTTCATGCCGTAGATCCCCGCGATCAGCGTCGGGATCAGGATGATCGCCGCCCACGCCGACAGCTGCTTCATCACGACGTTCTGTCGGTTCGCGACCTGCGCGAGCTGGGATTCGAGCGCGGTGGTCAGGAGCTCGCGGATGTTGTCGATCAGCTCGCCGGCTCGGATCACATGGTCCATCACGTCCCGGTAGTACGGGCGCAACGGGGGGGTCACCACACCGCCGGACTCCGTCAGCAGGTCGATCACCTCTCGGGACGGGAGCGCCAACCGTCGAAAGGTCACGACCTTGCGCTTCAAGTGGTAGATGTTCTCCTGGACGGTCCCCTGACCGTCGTCGGCGAACACGCTGTCCTCGAGGTCGTCCGAGAGATCCTCGAACCGCTCGACGCAGTCGAGGTAGCCGTCGACGACCTCATCGAGGATGACGTACAGCGCGAACCCGATCCCCTCGCGCTTCATGTCCGGCTCGGCCGAGACGCGCGCGGCGACCCTGTCGATCGCGAACAGCGGTTCGCGCCTGACCGTGATGACCCAACCGTCCCGCCCGGCGAACATGTGGAACTCGCGATCGACGAGCTCGTCCCGTTCGTCGAGCGAGAGCGCGTGCAGGACGAGGAAGACGTATCCGGAGTAGAACTCGATCTTCGACCGCTGACCCCATCGCAGGCTGTCTTCGACCGAGAGCTCATGGAGCGAGAACGCTTCCTGCAGCTGTCCGAGCTCCTCGGGAGTCGGTTCGATCACGTCGAGCCACACCCATCCGCCGGAGCGGATCGCGGCATCGACCTCACC
>DATHSY010000095.1:0-2372 GCA_035463715.1 Actinomycetota bacterium
CGCCGAGCAGGCGAACGAGGAGGCTGGCCTCGGCGAGTTCGACCAGGGGGCCTTCACGACCACGAGCTTCGTCGTCGAGGACGTCTCGTACTCCCGCGCCGAGGACGGCACCGAGCTCGCCGCGGGCCACGGCTACTACACGGGCGGCGGGCCGCTCATCACCGTCTACCTGAGCTTCTCCCAGGGGAGCGTGCCGCGGTACTCGTGGATGTTCCTGATCGGCTCCACGATCCTGTTCCTGGTCCACCTGCCGTTCCTGGACCGCGCCGAACGGCGTCGCAAGGAGATCCTGACGGGCGGGACCGCGCCGCCCTGGTACGGACCCGCCTAGGGGGAGCCCATGCTTGGTCAAGAGAGCGTGCCGCTGATCGATCAGGGCGCCGTGCAGTTCATCCTGCTCGGCGTGTTGATCATCGTCGTCTTCATCGCGCTCTGGTTCACGATCGCGAAGTAGCCCACCCCGACCGCGTGGTCGTCGGGTCGGCGAGCGACTGCGTTCACAACTGCGCGAGATCCGCGACGGCTCGCCCGCGCCGCTTGACGTCGGCGAGCGTCGCCTTGCGTTGCTCGTAGTACGCGAGGATCTGGAGCTCGACGGCGAGGTCGACCTTGCGGACCGACACCCGCTCGGGGACCTGGATCACCGCCGGGGCGAAGTTCAGGATCGACCGGACCCCCGCCGCGACCAGCCGTTCGGCGACCTCCTGCGCCGCCGAAGCGGGCGTCGAGATCACGCCGATCGCACCCGGATGCTCGTTGACGATGTCGCCGAGCTCGTCGACGTGCCGCACGGCCAGCCCCGCGATCGGCTCCCCGACCTTCGCCGGGTCCGCGTCGACGAGCGCCGCGGTCCGGAACCCTCGCGCCTCGAAGCCACCGTAGTTCGCGAGCGCGTGGCCGAGGTTCCCGAGGCCGACGATCACGATCGGCCAGTGCTGGGTGAGACCCAGCTCACGCCGGACCTGGTGGATCAGGTAGGCGACGTCGTAGCCGACGCCTCGCGTGCCGTACGAGCCGAGGTGCGAGAGGTCCTTGCGCACCTTGGCGGAATTCACGCCCGCGGCCTCGGCGAGGGTCTCGGATGAGATCGTCGAGGTGCCCGTCTCGGCGATCTCGACCAGGGCCCGCAGGTACACAGGCAGGCGTCCGACGGTCGCCTCGGGGATCGGCCGCCTGCTCACGCACGGATGGTACCGGAGGGGCGGGCCCGTTCACAGATGCACAAGCGTCGCGACCTACGCGCGCACGACCGCGGCGAACTCGTCCGGGTCGAGCGAGATCTCCGCCACCTCCGCCCCATCGACCTCGACGACGGGGATCCTGGTGCCGTACTCACGCTCCAGGTCCTCGCCCGTGCTCACGTCGACCTCCTCGAAGACGAAGGCGGTCCGGTCCCGCTCGGCGAGGATCAGGGCTCGCGCCTCGTCGCAGAGGTGACAGCCGGGCCGGGAGTACAGACGGACCACGCGCATCCCGCCGCTCATGATCCGGCCGCCAGGCGTCGCACCGAGCGGGCCGCCCGTCCGGTCCTGAGGAACCCCCAGAACATCACGGCGATCCCGACCGCCAGCGAGAGCGAGAACGCGACGTAGCTCCCCGCCGCCGCGAACGCGGACCCGACCGCGGCGATCACGGTCGCCCCCCCGGCGATCGCAACGAGGCCGACGAAGCGGTCCCGCGCCTCGGGGGTGCGACGCATCCGGGACGCCGACCAGATCGTCCCCCCGACGAGCATCAGGTACGCGGGGATCGCGATCAGCTGCGGCAGCCGATGGGCTGGGGTGCCGTCGCCGAACACCTCCTTGCCCGACGGCAGGTCCCGCGCGAGGGCCACCTGGGACAGGTCGGCGGAGCGGACGACGGCCAGCGCGTACGCCGTCACGAACGCGAGGACGACGACCACCAGGGGCAGGACCCATCGACGGCGGAACAGCAGGAGGACCTGTCCGGCGGCCAGGAACGGCACGTTGAGCACGGCGCCGAGGAGCCAATACGTCCGGTACTCGCCGCTCGTCCAGCCGCCCTGGACACCCAGCGCCATCATCGCCGAGGCGACGGCGTACATCAGCATCGCGAGCGCCCAGCATGCGTCGAAGGGGCGCCGCCTCCGCGCGAACGCCCGCACGAGCAGGACCGCGAACACGAGTGCGATCGCCGATGCGCAAAGGGGCAGGATCCACATCGCGGCGGCAGCATACGCAGGCGCTCCGGGGGGCGGCGTGTACCATCGAGCGCGTGGATCCTTCGCGCCCGCGGCGGGGCCCGCACCTCGCGTGTTCGACCGCCCCGTTCTTCTCGCGACCGCTCGCCGACGCGTTCGAGTCGATCGCGGACGCCGGGTTCCGCGACGTCGAGGTGATGGTGACCCGCGA
>DATHSY010000096.1:0-3104 GCA_035463715.1 Actinomycetota bacterium
GCCCGAGAAGACGACCAGGAGGTCGATCCCGTCGCCGACGGCCTGCTCGGCGATCTCGGTTGCGTGGCCGCGCTCGACCGTCTCGAGGACCTCGAGCTTGAAGTCGGCCGAGAGCGCCTTCTCGATCACGGCGAGCGTCGGACGCGAGACGGTGCGCGCGACCGGGTTCACGAGCAGCAGCACGCGGTGGAAGGAGCGGGACACGGGGCTACCAGTATCCCAGCGTGGGCTCGGAAGCGCGTCGCTCACGCACCGCCGGAGAAGGGCGGCAGCACCGCGACCTCCTCACCGCCCGCGAGCGGGTGGTCGTACGCGACGCGTTCGCCGTCGACGACCACGGTCCCCGCGCGAGCGATCTGGCCGAAGCGCTCGCCGTACCGCGCCGACAGCTCGTCGACCAGGGCGCCGACGGTCCCACCCTCGACGCGGACGCAGGGCGCCCCAGCGAGCTCTCGCAGCGACGCGAACAGACGGACCTCGACCGTTGCCACGCTGCTCGCAGGCTACCGCCGCTGGCGGGAGCCCTGGTACCCTGCCCGAGGTCGTGGCCGTGATCGTGCTGCTCAGCGACCGTTCCCTCGCCGAAGTCCTGCCGGCTGCGTCACCCGAACCCGACCTCAAGACGGAGCACCTGTCGGTGGCCGCCGTCGACCACGTCGTCGGACTGGCACCAGACGTCGTCCTCGTCGATGGCGGCGAGAACCCCGGCCAGGCCTTCGCGGTGATGCGCGCGCTGCGCGCTCGGAGCGCGACGCTGCCGGTGGTCGCGATCGTCGAGCGGCGGGACCTCGAACGGTTCGCGTGGGACCAGGCGGCCGACGAGCTGCTGTTCCCGGGGGCCTCCGAGGCCGAAACGCGTGTCCGGCTCGCGATGCTCAGGCGTCGACTCGGATCGGGCGAGGGCACGACGGTCCGCCTGGGACCGCTCGTCTTGGACGTCGACACGTACCAGGTCACCGTCGCCGGGCGTGCGCTCGACCTCACGTTCAAGGAGTTCGAGCTCCTGCGGTTCCTGGCCTCACGACCCGGTCGGGTCTTCACCCGCCCGGCGCTGTTGCGCGAGGTCTGGGGATACGACTTCTATGGTGGCACGCGGACCGTCGACGTCCACGTCCGGCGCCTCCGCTCGAAGCTCGGGCCGGAGCACGAGTACCTGATCGAGACGATCCGTGGCGTGGGGTACCGGACGGCGGACGTGTGACGCGGCCCTTCACCGCTACAGCACGAACAGCGATCCGTTCCAGAACGCGTGCAGCCGACGCCTGATCCACCCGCGGACCTGGAGCTGGATCTCGTACGGCTCGGGGACCTCTGGCGGGAGGAACACCACGACGTCCTTCACCTGGAACCGCCGGTAGTCGAGCGCCTCGGGGCCGGGCGGCTCGGTCGAGACCGCGAGCGCAGACAGCGGCGCCCGCGCCCCCGTCGCATGCTTGCGGAGGCCCAGGAACAGCAGGCCGCCGCTCTCGCGAACCATCCGCCAGGCCTCCGGCGACGCGAGGATCCTCATCCTCGTTCTATCGGCACCGGCCGCGCCAACTACACAGCGTTACGAAGTCTTAACGGAGGCGAAACCACATCCGGGCGCGCCGGTTCTACGCTCATGCGATCGGCCGCCAAGGCCCACCCAAGGCCCACCCAAGGGCCCAAGAGGAAGGGGGAAGTACACGTGACGACGCCGAAGGAGGTCCTGACCCTCGCCAGGGAATCGGGCGCCCAGATCGTGGACCTGCGGTTCTCGGACCTGCCCGGACTGATGCAGCACTTCTCGATACCGCTCTCGGAGCTCACCGAGGACAGCTTCGCGGATGGGCTCGGGTTCGACGGGTCCTCGATCCGCGGGTTCCAGGAGATCCAGGAGTCCGACATGTTGCTCGTGCCGGACCCCGAAACGGCGTACATGGACCCGTTCACGAAGCATCGGACCTTGAACCTGCACTGCTTCGTGAAGGATCCGGTCACGGGCGAGATGTACTCACGCGACCCGCGGTACATCGCCCGCAAGGCGGAGCTCCACCTCAAGCAGACCGGGATCGCGGACACCTCGTTCTGGGGTCCGGAGTGCGAGTTCTACATCTTCGACTCGGTGCGGTTCGATCAGAACCAGCACGAGGGCTACTACCACGTGGACGCGATCGAGGGCGTGTGGAACTCCGGTCGCGAGCGCGAGCTGTCCGGCGAGCCGAACCTCGGCTACAAGCCGCGGTACAAGGAGGGCTACTTCCCCCTGCCCCCCATGGACCACTTCCAGGACCTGCGCTCAGAGATGGTGCTCAACCTCGAGGAGGTCGGGATCCAGATCGAGGTCCACCACCACGAGGTCGGGACGGCCGGCCAGGCGGAGATCGACATCCGCTATGACACGCTGCTCAAGACGGCCGACAACGTGATGAAGTACAAGTACGTCGTCAAGAGCACGGCGCGCGCCGCCGGCAAGACCGTCACGTTCATGCCCAAGCCGATCTTCCAGGACAACGGCTCGGGGATGCACACGCACCAGAGCCTGTGGCGTGACGACGAGAACCTGTTCTGGGACGAGATCGGCTACGCCGGGATCTCCGACACGGCCCGCTGGTACATAGGGGGGTTGATCGCTCATGCGCCGTCCCTGCTCGCGTTCACGAACCCCACGACGAACTCGTACCGGCGATTGGTCCCGGGCTACGAGGCGCCGATCAACCTCGTGTACTCGCAGCGGAACCGCAGCGCGTGCGTGCGCATCCCGCAGTACTTCAAGAGCCCGGCGGCCAAGCGGCTCGAGTTCCGGACACCCGATCCATCGTGCAACCCGTACCTCTCGTTCGCGGCGCAGCTCATGGCGGGTCTGGACGGGATCAAGAACAAGATCGAGCCGCCCGAGCCGATCGACAAGGACCTGTACGACCTCCCGCCCGAGGAGAAGGGCACGGTGAGGCAGGTCCCCGGCTCGCTGGAGCAGGTGCTCGACTCCCTCGAGAGCGACCACCAGTGGTTGCTCGAAGGTGGCGTGTTCACGCAGGACGTGATCGACACGTGGATCGAGTACAAGCGCCTGCGTGAGCTCGACCAGGTGCGCCTGCGTCCGCATCCGTACGAGTTCTTCCTCTACTACGATCTGTGACATC
>DATHSY010000097.1:0-2651 GCA_035463715.1 Actinomycetota bacterium
GGGGCCGGCGAGCTGGTGCGCAAGCACGTCGAGCTGGCGCGCATCGAGGCGACCGAGGCGGTGGCCGAACGTGCGAAGGGCACCGGCATGATGGCGGCGGCCGGCGTCGTCGCGGTGTTCGCGCTCGCGTTCGTCGCGGCCGCCGGCTCGTCGGCGCTCGATCTTGTCATGCCGACGTGGGCCGCGCAGCTGATCGTCGGCGGCGTGTTCGTGCTGATCGCGGGCGTGCTCGTGTTGGTCGGGCGGCGACAGGTGCAGAACGCGCCCACGCCCGAGAAGACGCAGCAACAGCTGAAGGAGGACGCCAGATGGGCGAAGCAGCAGATCGCAAGGTGACGGAGATCGACGAGACGCGGCAGCGCCTCGAGAAGGACCTGCTCGAGCTCGAGGGGCGTCTGCCCGGGCCGCTCCGTTCGGCGAAGAGCCTTCTCGGGATCCTGGTGGGCGGCGCGCTCTCGGCCGTCATCGCGAAGGCGATCTTCTCGAGGAGGAAGGACGACAAGAAGCCGGCCGAGGTCCTGATCCGCGTCGTCCGCGAGGACCGGACCAACGACGCGAAGAAGCGCTGAGACCGAGGCTGGCGAGCGTTCCCTCGGTGAACGATCAGGACCGATGGCGTTCGAAGAAAGACAGGATCCGGTCGGTATCACGGACCCCTACATCCATCGCGTTGAGCCAGTGTCCGCCCGGATCGACGTGGAGCTCGACATCGACACCACGCCGCCGGAGCGCTTCGACCCACGGCATGACTGCGGCGGGGGGACAGCGAGGATCGTTCTCGGCGGAGATGACGAGGACCGGCGCCTGCGCGCGGTCGACATACGTCATCGGGTTCCGCTCTCGGTACCTCTCGGGGACCTGCGTCGGATCGCCTCCGAACGTCACGACGTCGAGCGCCTTGATGAGCGGCATGGCGACTCGATGCCCCTCGATGAGATCGCCGACGGGCGCGCCTGCGAAGACGGCACGCCACCGATCGGGGTGCAGCCCCTCACCCAGGCAGGCCAGGATGCCGCCCCACGACCATCCGAACAGGAACGCCTGCCCCCCGTCCGCCAGGCCCTCCTCGATCAGCGCGTCGAGGCACGCGACGAGATCCTCCGATTCGGCAAGCAGGGGGCTCTCGGTCAACCGTTCTCGGAACGCGATGCCGTATCCGGTCGACCCCCGGAAGTTCACGCCGGCGACGGCGTACCCGGCGTCGACGAGCGCCTGCACCTCGGGGTCCCAGCGTTCGCGTTCGTGCCATTCCGGTCCGCCGTGGGCACGGATCACGATCGGGAACGGCCCGGGGCCGGGTGGCGTCACGACGACCGCCTGGATCCTGTCCTCCGCGGGGTTCGAGAACCAGAACGAGCGGAACGGCCTGCCGGGCGGCGCGTCGTTCGGCATCGAGACGACGGGATGCCCGTCCCCGGTTTCCGGACGCCGAGGGTGCGATGCGTTGCCGACCGTCAGCCAGACCTCATCGTCGGGCCGGACGACCGCCTCCTCGATCTCACCGCCGGGGTCTGCGACGAGCCGCGTCTCGCCGGTGTGGATGTCGACGCGATGGAGCCGGTCGATCGCCTCGTGCTCCTGCCGGACGACGATGGCGTCGCCGTCCGGGTACCACGCGAGCGGCATCGCGGCGCCAGGCAGATCGACGTCGAGGTCCCGTCGCTCGTTCCGCACCGGATCCCAGATCGCCGGCCGCTCGAAGTCACCACGCTCCGACGTGAACAGCAGCAGCGGCTCAGACGGCGCCCAAGCGACGGGGCTCAGCGCCCGACCCGGATCGCTGAGCTCGGCGACCGGCTCGCCCCTCGTCGCATCGAGGACGCGCAGCGCCGGATGGATGACGTCGCCTTGCTCGCTGTGGCGGATGCACACGAGGGAGCCGTCCGCCGAGATCCCGCCGGTCCCCTCGGGCAGCAGGCGCCCGACACCCGCCACCTCGTCGTGCCGATACAGCAACCGTGGAGCCTGACCGTCGTCGACGACGTAGATCGCGTAGTCCTCCTCGGTGGCTCGTCCGAACGCCGCCCTGCCGCGGGTCAACGAGAAGCCGCTCGACCATGCTTCATCCGCGTCAGGCACGAGCGGCGTCGGATCGCCGCCGTCGAACCGCGTGAACATCCGCCGGCCCCACTCGTCGCCCTTCGTGTCGGACCACCAGACGATCTTCCCGTCCGGCGACACGAGGACGCGCGCGACGCCGAGCGGTTCGTCCGTGATCCTGTCCCGTCGGCCGGTCGCGAGGTCGAGCGTCCAGACCTGCCAGACGCCGGTCTCGTTCGACACGAACGCGAGCCGGTCGGGTTCGGCGTCGGCCCAGGAAGGCAGGCCGATCTCGATCGCCCGGAACCGAGCCTCCGATCGCTCGAGCATCCCGGGAGGATGCTAGTCGGGAAGGAGTGGCACGGATTGCCCTTGGTCGCGGCCGAGCAGCACGGCTCGCGCGATCGACGATGACCCGTATTTCTCGCGGACGAGGTCGAGCGCCGTATCGACGGCGGCCACGCGTGAGTGCTCGAACGGCAGCGCCAGCTGGATCGCGTCGTCGTGCGACAGGTTCGTGTACGTGATGCCGATCAGCGTGATCCCGCGCTCGCGGATCATCGGGAGCGACATCGCAAGGAGCCCGCGCGCGGTGGCGAGGAGCGCGTCGG
>DATHSY010000098.1:0-8069 GCA_035463715.1 Actinomycetota bacterium
CGCGCGTCTCGAACCGCATGCCGTCGTCGGTCATCGGGTCTCGGGCGGGAGCTCCCACCGACGTCGCATGAGCTCGTCGGTCGCGTCGACGCCCGTGCGCACGAGCCGCCACAGCACTGACTTGCGCTTCGCGTCGTGGCCTGGCGCGAACTCTCTCGCGGTGAGCGCGCGGCAGTCAGGGTCACCGCACGCGCAGGGCGACAGCCCCGGCAGGGCCGGCTGCGACGTCGCAGGCTCGGGCGCGCGCCCGCGGCGGTAGGGGTGCGCCGGCAGGCTCGCCGAGGGCAGCACGATCTGGCCCTCGAGCGGATCGCCCGGCGCGCTGAACCTGCGCTCCAGCGCGAGGAGCCCTGTCAGCGCGGCGAGCGCCGCGTCGACCTGGTCGATCGAACGTAGCGCGCGGGCGGCATCGACGCCGCTCGCGAGCAGGACGTCGCGGCGGAACCGCTGCTTCGACATCCCGGCCGGGGGGAGCGCTCCGGCGAGCACGACCGCCGATGCGTGCGGGAACACCTCGATCGCCATGCCCCTCACGGAGCCGGCGCCGCGGAAGCGCGGGAACCGCTCAGCGAGCGCCTCGTACACGGTGAACCCGACGGTCATCCACTCGTAGAACGGGTGATCGGCCATCCGCTTGTCCGACGGCGTGTTGAAGCTCTGGATCCCGAACAGCCGAAGCTCGCGCTCCGTGAGCCGTGAGCGCCCCGACGACGCCCATGCGGGCGGCGCGTCGACCGCAACGACGTCCGGTTCGAGGTCCGCGACGAGCGCGGCGACGTCGTCGGGTGCGACCCGACGATGGGTGTCGAGGACCTCGCGGTCGCCGTCGAGCAGGACGACGTCCAGGCCTCGACGAACGCCAACGTCGATCCCGATCGCGCGCACCCGTCACCCGCTCCGCTGGTGGGCCAGGAACTCGAGCAGGTCGGTCCGCGTCACGACGCCCAGGACGCGACCGGAGCGGACCAGCAGCACGGCGGGTGCCGACTGCAGCGCCTCGAACGCGACCTCGATCGGCCGGTCGTCCTCGACCAGCGGGATCGGCGGCCCCATGACCTCCGCCACGTCGGCCTGGAGCGCGTCGGGGTCACGGAACAGACGGTCGAGGAGGGCCGCCTCACGGATCGAGCCGACGAACTGCGCGACGTCGTCGCTTCCCGGCTCCCGTACCACCGGCGCCTGCGAGATCGCGTGCTCGTGGAGCACGTCGACGGCCTGCCGAACCTTGTCGTGGGCCGACACCGTCACGAGCGGCGGGACCTCGGTGTGCTTGGAGCGCAGCACCTCCTCGACGTGGACGACGTCCGGTCGCTCCAGCATCCCGTGCTGGAGCATCCAGGTTTCCGAGTACAGCTTCGACAGATAGTTGCGCCCGGTATCGGGCAGGATCACGACGATCGTCTTCGACTCGTCGAGCTCGCGGGCGACCTCGAGCGCGGCGACCACCGCGGTCCCCGACGAGCCCCCGACGAGGATCCCCTCCTGCCGGGTGATCGCGCGCGCCACGCGGAACGCATCCCGGTCGGACACGCGCACCCACCGGTCGACGACGCTCGGGTCGAACGTCGCGGGCCAGAAGTCCTCGCCGATCCCCTCGGTGAGGTAGGGGCGCGCCTCGTCGCCCGAGTACAGCGAGCCCTCCGGATCGGCCCCGACCACTACGAGTTCCGGCTTGCGTTCCTTCAGGTACCGCGCGGCGCCGGTGATCGTCCCGCCCGTGCCCACCCCGCAGACGAAGACGTCGATCTGCCCGTGGGTCTGCTCCCAGATCTCCGGACCGGTCGACTCGTAGTGCGCGTTCGGGTTCTCCTGGTTGAAGTACTGGTTGGGCTGAAACGCTCCCGGGATCTCCTCGGTGAGGCGGTCAGCGACGCGGTAGTACGACTCCGGCGACTCGGGCGCGACCGCCGTCGGCGTCACGACGACCTCGGCGCCATACGCACGCAACAGCGCGATCTTCTCCTGACTCATCTTGTCCGGCATCACGAAGATGCACCGGTAGCCCCTGATCGCGGCGACGATCGCGAGGCCGTGTCCGGTGTTGCCGGACGTCGGCTCGACGATCGTGCCCCCGGGCTTGAGCAGGCCGGCGCGTTCGGCGGCGTCGATCATCCGGATGCCGATCCGGTCCTTGACGCTGCCGCCAGGGTTCAGCATCTCGCACTTGGCGAGCACGGTGGGCCGGACGCCCCGCGTCACGGCGTGCAGGCGCACCAGCGGCGTGTCGCCCATCGCGTCGAGGAACGTCTCCAGGTACCGCACGAGCTCTCTCGCGCCTCCGGATGCCAAGCGCCGACCGCCAATCCTGCCACGGAAACGGATGTTCCACCTCGCCGCCCGGTCGGGTTCTGGGGCTATCCTGCCGATGGCCGGACCGGGGGCGCTGCGATGGGCGACGAGTCGGAGGCTGGCGCGTACGTCCTCATCGTCGAGGACGACGACTTCTTGGCTCGGCTGTTGCTGGTCGAGCTCGCGGCGACCGGATACGAGGTCGCCCATGCGCCCGACGGACAGGCCGCGCTGGAGCTCGCGTTCGAGCGGTGTCCCGACCTCGTCCTGGCGGACGTCATGATGCCGCGGATGGACGGCTTCGAGCTCACGCGGCGGCTCCGCGACGATCCGCGCACCGAAGGCGTCAGCATCATCATGGTCACGGCGCGCGGCCTGGCCGCCGACAGGCTCACGGGTCTCACGGCGGGCGCCGACGACTACATCGTCAAGCCCTTCGAGAACCAAGAGCTGCTCGCCAGGATCGCGACGACGCTGCGGCGCGCGATGTACATGCGGGCGCAGTCGCCGCTCACGGGGCTTCCCGGCAACGTCAGGATCGAGGAGGAGATCCAGTCTCGGATCGAGGGGGATGAGCCCTTCGCGCTCCTGTACCTCGATGTCGACAACTTCAAGTCGTACAGCGACCGGTACGGATTCATGAAGGGCGACGATGCGCTCCGGGCGACGGGCCTGTTGATCCGCGACGCGGCGAAGGACGTCGCGGGCGTCTCGACGTTCGTCGGCCACATCGGGGGAGACGACTTCGTCGTGGTGTGCGCTCCCGAAGCTGCGGAGGCCGTCGCGAGTGAGGTGATCCGTCGGTTCGACGAGCTCGCCCCGACGCTGTACAGCCTGGAGGACCAGGCCAGGGGGTTCATCGAGGCCGAGGACCGGCAGGGGACGATGCGCCGGTACCCGGTCCTGTCGATCTCGATCGGGATCGCGACGACGGCCGCCCGGCCGTTCGAGCACCGTGCCCAGGCGATCGAAGTCGCGACCGAGCTCAAGGGCTTCGCGAAGAAGACGACCGGGTCCTGCTATGCCGTCGACCGCAGGCGGTCGTCATGAGGCCCCCCCGGAGGTCGCGGTGACGTCCCCGGGTCGCTACAGACACCTCCCAGAGGTGCCGATTGCCTCTGCGTGGAGGCTGAGCTTCGCGTGAGCACGGATGGGGGGCCAGAGCCCGAGGAGGGGACCGAGGGCGCCGGCGAGAGGGTGCTGGTCACCGACGACGACCCGTTCATCGCGCGCCTGCTGGAGATCGAGCTGCGGGCAGCCGGGTACGACGTCCGGGTCGCCTCCGACGGCGAGATGGCGCTCGGGATCGCCCGCGAGTGGACCCCCGAGCTGGTCCTGGCCGACGTGATGATGCCGAACATGGACGGATTCGAGCTCACCCGGAACCTCCGTCAGGACAGCAAGACCTCGACCGTGAGCGTGATCATGCTCACCGCGCGCGGCCTGTCCGCCGACAAGCTCGAGGGCTTCTCGGTCGGGGCGGACGACTACATCGTCAAACCGTTCGACACGCCCGAGCTCCTGGCGCGGATCCGCGGCGTGCTCCGCCGTTCGAGGGAGATGCGCGCGCAGTCCCCGCTCACCGGCCTGCCCGGGAACGTCCGGATCGAGAACGAGATCGATCTGCGCGTCAAGGCCGGTGGGTCGTTCGCGATCCTGTACGCCGACATCGACAACTTCAAGTCGTACAACGACCACTACGGCTTCATGCGCGGCGACCAGGTGATCCAGTGGACCGCGCGCCTGATCCAGGACGTGACGCTCCAGACGGCCGGGACCGAGGCGTTCGTGGGCCACGTCGGTGGTGACGACTTCGTCGTCGTGTGCCTGGCGGAGGAGGCCGAGGACCTTGCGAAGCGGATCATCGAGCGGTTCGACTCCGAGGCGTCGGAGATGTACGACGCCGAGGACCGCGAGCGTGGCTCGATCGAGGTCCCGAACCGGATGGGCGAGGTGCAGACCTTCCCCATCGTCACGGTGTCGATCGGCATCGCAACCACCGCCCGCCGCACTTTCAGTCACTACGCGGAGGCCGTCGCCATCGCGAGCGAGATGAAGTCCTATACCAAGGGGACGCAGGGCTCGTCCTGGGCGGTGGACCGCCGCACGGCCCGAACGATCTGAGCCGGATCGCCTCGGACGCGCCCTTAGACGAGCGAAGGGGCCCGCGGGGCGGGGTCGGTCACGCCGGGCTCGACGAAGGCCGGGAACGACAGGACGAACGTGCTGCCGCCGCCCTCGCGCGGCAGAACCCCGATGCTGCCACCGTGCGCGCGCATGATCCGCTGCGCGAGGTACAGGCCGATGCCGAGGCCCTCGTGCGTCCGGGTGCTGCTGGTGTCCGTCTGGGTGAAGGCCTCGAAGATCTCCTCGCGCTTGTCCTCGGGGACGCCCGGACCGCGGTCGGAGACGTGCACCTCGACCTCGCTGCCGACCTGCCGGAACCCGATGTCGACCGGCTCGCTCTCCGGCGACAGGGCGAGCGCGTTCTCGAGGACGGTGACGACGGCTCGAGCGCCGAGCTCGATGTCGGCCCACGCCCGGCGTGTGAGCTCCGAGGCGTCGTCGGGCATCCGGACCCGCTCGAGGTTGTGCGGGAACTCCGAGGCCGCCTGTCCGACCAGCTCGGCCACCACCACGGGACGGGTGGAGAGCTCGACACCTTCGCGATCCAGCCGGGCCGCGGCGGCCAGGTTCCCGATCAGACGTCGGATCCGGCCGCTGGCGCGTGACACGCCAACGACGAGCTCGCTGACCTCGTCCGGGCGGAGCTGCTTGCCGTGTTCGGCAACGGTCATCGCGAAGCCCTGGATCGTCGTGATCGGCGTGAACAGCTCGTGCGAAAGGATCTGGATCAGCTCGCTCTTCGTCCGGTTGAGCTCCTGGAGCTCGCGCGTCAGACCCTCGGAGCGATCGAGCAGCGTGGCGAGCTCGTGGATCACGTCGGCCGTGATCTCGACCGAGAGGCTCCCCTGGCCACGCATCGACCGCCGGATGGTGTACAAGATCTCCTCCGCGGCGGTGCCCTTGACGATGTAGCCGACGACGCCCGCGCGAAGCATCTCGAGGACGGTACGGCGGTCTTCGTACGCGGAGAGCGCAACGACGTGCGTCTGCGGCGACTCCTTCCGGATCTCGCGGGCGGCCCGCGGCCCGCCGCCGGCCGGCATCTTCACGTCGATCAGGGCGACGTCCGGCTTGGTGGTGCGCGCGATCTGGATCGCTTCCTCGGCATCGGCGGCCGTGCCCACGACCTCCATGGCGGGATCGGACGAGACCAGATCGGCCATCGCCTCCCGAACGGCGCCCTCGTCCTCCGCGATCAGGACCCGGATGTTCTCCATTCGCCCCCTGCCCGAAGCGCCCGGCGCCCGGCGCCTGCCTCCCAAGGAGCATCGGCGCGGGCCGCGTCGAGTTGAGCTCAGCCGATCTTGGCCCCGTTCGAGCCGAGCGAGGTGGCCGGCACCGGGCGTGCCAGGAAGAACCCCTGGCCGAACCGGACACCCAGGGCCTGGAGCGTGTCCACCTCGGCCTGGGTCTCGACACCTTCGGCCACGATGTCCATCGCCATCTCCTCCGCGAAGGAGCTGATCGCGGCCGTCAGGGCGCGTCGACCCCGATCCGTGTCGATCTGCCTGGTCAGGCTTATGTCGACCTTGATGATGTCTGGGTCCAGCAGAAGCGCGTGCCGAAGGCTCGCGAACCCTGCACCGGCGTCGTCGATCGCCGTGCGGGCGCCGCGCCGGCGCAGCTCCTTCAGCGCGGTCACGAGCTCGTCGTAGTCCTCGACCGCCTCGTGCTCGGTGATCTCGACGACGACCCGGTCGAGCGGCCCGTCACCGAGCGCATCGAGCAGGCGTGGCGCGGCGGCGGTCCGGTGCGACAGGTTCAGCGACAGGTACCCCTCGCCGGGCAGGTTCGTCAGCTCGCGGAACGCCATCCGGACGGCGAGGAGCTCCAGTTCGAGCCCGAGACCGACCTCCGCAGCCTCGCGGAACCACACGTCCGGCGAGCGCGGCGGCGTGCCGTCGAATCGCGACAGCGCCTCGTACCCGACGACGTGCCGGTCGTCCATCCGGAAGATCGGCTGGAACACGACGGCGACCTCCTGGCCGGCGATCGCGCCCTCGATCCGCTGGGTCTTCGCGCGGCGCTCCTCGATGCGGCCCTCCTCGCGCCGCAGCTGGCTCGTCAGCTCCTGGACGACGCTCGCCATCACCTCGGTCGAGACGCTCGTCTGGCCCTGCACCGCCCGCTTGATCGCGCGGATGATCTCCTCCGACGCGGTGCCCTTGACGAGGTATCCGTCGGCGCCGGCCCCGAGCATCTGCAGCACGGTGTTGCGGTCTTCGTAGGCCGACAGCGCGATCACCCGTGTCTGGGGGGAGACCCTGCCGATCTCCCGAGCCGCCCTCGCGCCCCCGCCAGGCATCTTCACGTCCACGAGCGCGACGTCGGGATGCAGGCTCAGCGCCAGCTCGGCGGCCTCGTCGGCGTCGGCCGCCGCCGCCACCATCTCGAGCGCGTCCTCGGACGCGATCAGCTCGGCCAGGGCCGAGCGGACCTCAGGCTCGTCGTCGGCGATCAGCACCGTGATCCGTTGCACGTTGACCGATGGTATCGGCATGTCGGGCGCGCTCGTCATGACCCGGAGGGATGGCCGTGGCGACCACGAGGGGGCCGGATGGGGGTCCCACTATCATCGGATGTGGCCGAACGGCCGAAGGGGGTGCCGACCACCATGTCCGCTCGCGAGGTCCGCGCTCCACGAGGCTCTGATCGCTCCTGCCTGGGGTGGCCGCAGGAGGCGGCGATGCGGATGCTGATGAACAACCTCGATCCCGACGTCGCCGAGCGCCCCCAGGACCTCGTGGTCTACGGCGGGACCGGCCGTGCCGCCCGGTCGTGGCACGCCTTCGACGCGATCGTCGCGTCGCTGCGGTCCCTGCGTGACGACGAGACCCTCCTCGTACAGTCGGGCAAGCCGGTCGCGGTCTTCAGAACGCACGACATGGCACCGCGCGTCCTGATCTCCAACGCGATGCTCGTCCCGAAGTGGGCGGATTGGGAGACGTTCCGCGAGCTCGAGCACCAGGGACTCACGATGTACGGTCAGATGACCGCCGGCTCGTGGATCTACATCGGGACGCAGGGGATCCTCCAGGGCACGTACGAGACGCTGGCCGAGGTCGCCAGCCAGCGGTTCGGCGGCTCGCTCGCCGGGACGATCACCCTGACGGGTGGCCTGGGCGGGATGGGCGGCGCGCAGCCGCTCGCCGTGACGATGAACGGCGGCGTCGCGCTCTGCATCGAAGTCGACCCGGCGCGCGTGGAGCGCCGGATCAAGACGCGGTACCTCGACCGGGAGACGTCCGACCTCGATCAGGCGCTCGCGTGGGCGCAGGAGGCGCGGACCGCCCGTGAGGCCGTCTCGATCGGGCTCGTCGGCAACTGCGCCGAGATCGAGCCCGAGCTGCTCGGCCGAGGGTTCCGGCCGGACGTCGTGACCGACCAGACGAGCGCGCACGATCCGCTCGGCGGCTACGTCCCCGCGGGCCTCGCGCTGGACCGGGCGGCGGATCTCCGTGCGAGCGACCCTGAGGAGTACCAGCGGCGCGCGCACGCGTCGATGGCCGAGCACTGCGAGGCGATGGTCGGGTTCCTCGAGCGGGGCGCGGTGGTGTTCGACTACGGCAACAACCTGCGCGCCGGAGCGGAGTTCGGCGGCCTCGCGCACCATCGCGCGTACGCGTACCCGGGGTTCGTCCCGGCGTTCGTCC
>DATHSY010000099.1:0-3274 GCA_035463715.1 Actinomycetota bacterium
CCCTTCGACCCATGATCGGCGCAGTCAAGCAAGGGGGTGCGTGATGAGCGCAAGGGTCGAGGTTCCGAGGATCCACAGAGGGTTCCCCGGCACGAGCGTCCTGGTCGCCGTCGTGGTCGCGACGGTCGTCGGGGGCCTCGCGGGGAGCGCGATCACCCGGGTGCTCGATGAGCGGACGGCATCGGCTCCGGTGACGGTCGGATCGAGGTCGTGGGACGTCGGGAAGCTCCAGGCCATGCAGGGACGCCAGCTGGCCGCCGAGGTCAACGCTAGCGTCCCGCGGTGGGACGCCGGGAAGCTCCAGGCGATGGAGGGACGCCAGCTCGCCGCCGGAACCACCGTCGAGCCCGCTTCGAGCCTGACCCGATGGAACGGCGCGAAGCTCGAGGCGATGCAAGGGAGCACGCCCCGGTAGCCGCTCAGCGCACGAGCGGCACCGGATCACAGCGGAGGCCGGGACCCAGCCCGGCCTCCGTCGTTCCACCGTTCCAAGACCTCCCGAAGGGCCTGCAGCGCCGTGCCCCAGGCCGCCTCAGACCGAGCCCCGCGGTTATGCGACCTGAACCGAGCGCTTCGCGAGGCCCATGAAGTAGCCCTCGATCGTCGTATCGGGGGCATCCTCTGGATCGGTCGCCGCACCGAGCGTCACGAACAGCGGCGCGAAGTGTTCGACGGTCGGGTGCGCGTACGGCATGCCGGGCGCGCGCGACCGGAAACCCATCAGCTCGTCGACGTCGCCTCGGGCAAGGGCCTCCCGCGCCCACTCGTCGAAGTCGCGCGACCAGCCGGGCGGCTCGGCATCGATCCGCCATTCGCGCAGGAACGGCAGCCCGTGGGTGAGGAAGCCCGACCCCACGATCATCACGCCTTCCTCGCGCAGCGGCCGCAGCCGTTGCCCGAGCTCGAACAGCCGCTGCGGGTCGAGCGACGGCATCGACATCTGGAGTACGGGGACGTCGGCGTTCGGGTACATCAGCATCAGCGGGATGTACGCGCCGTGGTCGAGCCCGTAGCTCGGCTCCTCGGCGACGGGCTCGGTGTCCGGCATCAGCCCCTTGACGCGCTCAGCGAGATCGGGCGCGCCGGGCGACGGATACGTCATCAGGTAATAGCGCTCGGGGAACCCATAGAAGTCGTACGTGAGCGGCGTGCCGGTCTCGGTCGCGCCGAGCGTGAGCGGCGCGGACTCCCAGTGCGCCGAGACCATGAGTATCGACCTCGGCCGCGGCAGCTCGCCGGCCCACAGCGCGAGCTCGGTCGTCCAGACGGGATCGTCGACGAGGACCGGCGCCCCATGCCCGAGGTAGAGCGCCGGCATCGGTTCGTCCCCGTCGTCCCAATGCACGGGCTGGGTCAGCGTCTCGGTCTCGAGCATCGTCGACATGGGCACCAAACGAACGGCGGCAGCGCCATATCTTCCCCCACTTCGCCCTTGTGCGCTCCGTTCGGCTTGATGCACATCACTCATCGTTGTGATGCTCCTCGAACGTCAGATCGCTAGCCCCGATGTATACTCGGGTCGTGAGCGGTGGGCAGTTCGTACGGGAGGCACGACGGCGAGCCGGCCTGACGCAGCGGCAGCTGGCCACCCGCGCCGGTGTCAGCCAGGCGGCCGTGGCCCGGATCGAGTCCGGTGACGTGGACCCTTCCTGGAGGCGGGTCGTCGAGCTCGTGCGGGCGTGCGGGTTCGACCTGGACGTCCACCTCGTCCCGATGGATCTCGACCACCTGAGCCTGGCCGAACAGAACCTTCGCCGAACGCCTGACGAGCGCCTCGACCAGATGCTCGCCGGACTCGAACTGCTCGGCGCCGGCGACCGTCCACCGGCCAGATGATCGCGTTCGCACCGCAGGAGATCCTCGCGGCCCTCGACCGCCACGCCGTGCGATACGTCCTGATCGGCGGCCTCGCGGCGATCCTCTACGGCGCTCCTCACATCACGACCGACGTCGACATCGTCCCCCAGGAGGGCCCCGACAACCTGCGGCGCCTCTCAGAAGCGATGCGTGAGCTGAACGCGAGGATCCGGGTGGCCGGGGACGAGGAGGGCGTTCCGTTCTCGCTGGATGCCGCATCGCTCGCGCGCGTGGGGACGTGGAACCTGGTTACGGACCGAGGCAACCTCGACGTGGTGTTCGTGCCGAGCGGGACCCGTGGATTCGATGATCTCGTGCGCGACGCTCATCACGTGGCGGTGCGCGGTGTCGACGTGCCGGTCGCGTCGCTCGCCGACGTGATCCGTTCGAAGGAGGCGGCCGGCCGAGACCGCGACCGTTCCGTGCTTCCGGTCCTCCGGGCACTCCTCGACCGTCAAACACGGCCCGCGGACGGCCAGACGAACTCGAAACCGAAGTCGAACCCGTAGCGCTCCGCGAGCGGCTCGACGAACGGCGTCGCGATGCCCTCGATCATCTGCTCGACATCACGCCGTGCGCTCTCGAACATCTCCTCATCAGCGGCCGCCATCGCCTCGAAGTCCTGTTCGGCCTTCCATCGGAGCGACGGATCCGCCTGCGAGCCGTCATCCGAACACGCGACCGGGTTGACGGTCGCGAACCGCCAGATCGCCTCGACGAGATTGCAGTCGACGGCGAGATCGCGAGGCTGACCGACCCAGAACCGCTGCTCGAGCTGCGGCTCGGGGAGCCGGATCTCGTACACGATCGTGGATCCGTCCCAGCTCGGCCGGACGGCGTCCTGCGAGAGCTCGCGCGTGTCCACGAACGTGTCGACGACCGCATCGAACGTCGCCCACTGCGTCCACCGTGCGAGGCCGTCGCGATCGGTGTAGGAGACGCGATGTGTGTATCCACGCCCGCCCGCGGGCAGATACTCCTCGCGGATCAGCGCACCGGTGATCATCTCGCCCGATCGGAGGATGTCCTCGGAGCTGAAGGCCTCCCGAGCGGCGTCGCTGGCCCCCTCGATCGCGCTGCCGAGGCCGATCCCGCGGAGCTGGTCCCATGCGAACCGGACACCGCTGGCGATCGCGACGACGGCGACCGTGAGGGCGATCGCCTTCTTCAGCGGGCGACCGACCAGCGGTCGCTCGTCCATCCCCTGTCTCATCGGCCGTGGTCTCATCGGGATCCCCCTCGGCGAACGGATGTCCCACCGCGAACCGCTCACGATACCGCTGCGACGAGGTACCGGGACCGACGACGGACGACTCCGGGGGTGAGGCATGTGACGGCCCTCGTCCGACGCTTCCTGACGTGCCTTGGGTCGCAACGAACCGCACCCAGGGTTGACACACGCGTCGGGGCGGCGGGA
>DATHSY010000100.1:0-2446 GCA_035463715.1 Actinomycetota bacterium
CTCCAGCGCCATCTGCTTGGGGAGCCCGCACTGGTGCAGCTTGAGCTGCGGGCCGACCACGATCACCGACCGGCCCGAGTAGTCCACGCGCTTGCCCAGCAGGTTCTGGCGGAACCGCCCCTGCTTGCCCTTCAGCATGTCCGACAGCGACTTCAGCGGCCGGTTGCCCGGGCCTGTGACTGGACGCCCGCGGCGGCCGTTGTCGAACAGCGCGTCGACGGCCTCCTGGAGCATCCGCTTCTCGTTGTTCACGATGATCTCGGGCGCCTGCAGGTCGAGAAGCCGCTTCAGCCGGTTGTTCCGGTTGATCACCCGGCGGTACAGGTCGTTCAGGTCCGACGTCGCGAACCGGCCGCCGTCCAGCTGCACCATCGGGCGCAGGTCCGGCGGGATCACCGGCACGGCGTCGAGCACCATCCCGAGCGGCGAGTTCCGCCCGCCGACGAAGTTCGACACGACCTTGAGCCGCTTGATCGCCTTCAGCCGGCGCGTGCCCTTGGCCGTGTCGATCTGCTCGCGCAGGAAGTCCGCTTCGTCCTCGAGCTTGAGGTCGATCAGCATCCGCTTGATCGCCTCGGCGCCCATGCCGCCGTCGAAGTAGTCGCCGAACCGCTCGCGCAGCGACCGGTAGATCGAGTCGTCGGCCACGAGCTGCTTGACCGACAGACCCTTGAACGCGGACAGCACGTCGTCCAGATGGTCGGTGTCGCGCTTGGAGGCCTCGGTCATCCGCTCGATGTCGCGCTGGGCCTCACGCCGCGCGGCCGAGAGCTGCGCCCCCTTGGCGCCCTCGCCCTCGAGCTCGCGGAGCCGGTCCTCCAGCTCGTTCAGCCGACGCTTGATCTCGTCGTCGCGGTCGGCCTCGATCTCCTTCTTCTCCTGCTCGACCTGCGTCTCGATCTCTGGCAGATCCTTGTGACGACGCTCGACGTCGATCCGCGTGACCACGTAGGCGGCGAAGTAGATGATCCGCTCGAGGTCCTTCGGCGCGATGTCGAGCAGATACCCCAGGCGCGACGGGACGCCCTTGAAGTACCAGATGTGCGTGACCGGGGCGGCCAGCTCGATGTGCCCCATCCGGTCGCGGCGCACCTTGGACCGCGTGATCTCCACGCCGCAGCGCTCGCAGATGATCCCCTTGAACCGCACGCGCTTGTACTTGCCGCAGTGGCACTCCCAGTCCCGCGTCGGACCGAAGATCCGCTCGCAGAACAGGCCGTCCTTCTCCGGCTTCAGCGTCCGGTAGTTGATCGTCTCCGGCTTCTTGACCTCGCCGTTCGACCACGCCCGGATCGAGTCCGCGGTCGCCAGCCCGATCCGGATCTCGTCGAAATAGTTCACGTCAAGCACTGAGTGCCTCGCCTCCCAGCGTTAATCGAAGTCCGCGCCCGCCGGCTCACGACGGGACAGGTCGATGCCCAGCTCCTCCGCGGCGCGGAAGACGTCCTCGTCCGTCTCGCGGAGCTCGATCTCCTCGCCCTCCGCCGAGCGGACCTCGACGTTCAGGCAGAGCGACTGCATCTCCTTGATCAGGACCTTGAAGGACTCGGGGATCCCCGGCTCGGGGATGTTCTCGCCCTTCACGATGGCCTCGTAGACCTTCACGCGGCCGAGCACGTCGTCCGACTTGATCGTGAGCAGCTCCTGCAGGGCGTAGGCGGCGCCGTACGCCTCCAGCGCCCACACCTCCATCTCGCCGAACCGCTGGCCGCCGAACTGGGCCTTCCCGCCCAGGGGCTGCTGCGTGATCATCGAGTAGGGGCCGGTGGACCGCGCGTGGATCTTGTCGTCCACCAGGTGGAGCAGCTTCATGATGTAGGCCACGCCGACCGTGACCGGCTCCTCGTACGGCTGGCCGTTCCGCCCGTCGAACAGGACGGCCTTGCCGACCTCGTCGACCAGCGTCTTGCCGTCCTCGCCCGCGTGCGAGTTCTTGAGCGCGTCGAGGATCTCGTACTCGCGCGCCCCGTCGAACACGGGCGAGGAGATGAACGTCCGCTCGGCGTAGTCGGCGCCGTCCTTCCGGAACCCCACGAGCCCGGCCCAGCCCAGGTGCGCCTCGAGCACCTGCCCGAGGTTCATCCTGGACGGCACGCCCAGCGGGTTCAGGATGATGTCGACCGGCGTCCCGTCGGCCAGGAACGGCATGTCCTCTTCCTTCAGGATCGTCGAGATGACGCCCTTGTTCCCGTGGCGGCCGGCCAGCTTGTCGCCGTCGGAGATCTTCCGCTTCTGGGCCACGTACACGCGGACCAGCTGGTTCACGCCCGGCGGGAGCTCGTCGCCCTCCTCGCGCGTGAACACTCGGACCCCGATCACCTTGCCCTGCTCGCCGTGCGGCACCTTCAGCGAGGTGTCGCGGACCTCGCGCGCCTTCTCACCGAAGATCGCGCGCAGCAGCCGCTCCTCGGGCGTGAGCTCGGTCTCGCCCTTCGGCGTGACCTTG
>DATHSY010000101.1:0-4067 GCA_035463715.1 Actinomycetota bacterium
CGATCGGCGCCACCACGTTCTCGATCCATCCCCTCCAGACGTTCCCGAGCGTCGAGGCGGCGCTCGACCGGCTCCCGGGCTGTCCGTTCGCGATCACGTCGGCGAGCGATGCCGGCCTCGCGCTCGGCGAGGTACTGGCCCTCGACGCTGGCGGTCGGCCGTTCCGGCTGGACGATCGGGCGAAGCCGCTCTACCACGCGGCCGCCGTGTTCGCCTCGAACTATCTGGTCACGGTCACCGCGCTCGCCGAACGCGTCGCCTCCGCGGCCGGGCTCGTCGATCCGCTCGAGCTCCTCGCGCCGCTCCAGCGCGCAACGCTCGAGAACGTCCATGATCTCGGGCCCCGGGACGCGCTGACGGGCCCGGCCGTCCGCGGCGACGCCGGGACCGTCGAGGCGAACATCGCCGGGCTCTCGGCCTCGGTGCCGGCGGCGGTCGCCGCCTACGTGGTGCTCGCGCGTGCGGCGATGGACCTGGGCGAACGAGCAGGCCACCTGTCGCCGGGCGGTCGGGCCACGGTCGAGGAGGTGCTCGAGCGCTGGACGTGATCGCCACGATCGCCGAGCTGCGTGGCATCGCGGACGCGGCCCGCCGGGACGGCCGCGGCGTCGGGTTCGTCCCCACGATGGGCGCGTTCCACGACGGGCACCGGTCGTTGATCGAACGCGCCCGACGCGAGACGGAGCAGGTCGTCGTCTCGATCTTCGTGAACCCGCTGCAGTTCCCCGATCCGCGCGATCTCGAGCGGTACCCGCGCACCCGCGACCGCGATCTGCGGGACGCGGAACGGCTCGGCGTCGACGTCGTGTTCGCGCCGGACGAACGCGAGATGTACCCGGGTGGTGAGCCGGCGGTCACGGTCGATCCCGGCCCGCTGGGCGACCGTCTCGAAGGCGCAGCGCGGCCCGGCCACTTCCGGGGGGTCGCCACGGTCGTGGCGAAGCTGTTCAACGCGGTCGGCCCCTGCCGCGCGTACCTCGGCGAGAAGGACGCGCAGCAGCACGCCGTGATCAGGTGGATGGTCCGCGATCTCGAGTTCCCGATCGAGGTCGTCGCCTGCCCGACGCTCCGCGAGTCCGACGGCCTCGCGATGTCCTCGCGGAACGCGCTGCTCTCGCCCGAGGACCGGGAGGCGGCCGGGTCTCTGTTCCTGGCGCTGTCCGAGGCTGCCGAACGCGCGCGCGCGGGAGAGCGCGACGCGGCGGCGCTCGTGGCCGTCATGGCGCGCGAGATCGGCGGGACGCCGGGGGCGCGACTCGACTACGCCGCGGTCGTCGACGACGAGACCTTCGAGGACGTCAGGATGCTCGAGCGGCCGGCCCGGGCGCTGGTCGCGGCTCGGTTCGGGGACCTCCGCCTGATCGACAACCTGTTGCTGCCCACGGGCTGACGCGCTCACGTCGGTGTCGGCCATGCGGTTGACCTGCGAGGATGGGCGTCCGGGAGGTATGGATGCTCCTCGCGATCAACGTCGGCAATACGAACACGGTCCTCGGGGTCTTCCGGTCCGCCGAGCTGCAGTGGCAGTGGCGGATCTCGACGCAGCGCGAGCGAACGGCCGACGAGCTGGCCGTCATCTTCGGTGGCCTGCTCGAACAGCACGATCTGTCGTTCACGCGGCAGATCACGGGGGTGGCGATCTCGTCGGTCGTCCCGACCAGCACCCAGTCGCTGCGGCAGATGGTCACGGCGTACTTCAACTTCCCACCGGTCGTCGTCGAACCCGGCACCCGCACGGGCCTGTCGATCCTCACCGACAACCCGCGCGAGGTCGGCGCCGACCGGATCGTGAACGCGCTCGCGGCGTTCGACCGGTTCGGCGGGCCATGCATCGTGATCGATTTCGGGACCGCGACGACGTACGACGTCGTCTCGGAGAAGGGCGAGTTCCTGGGCGGCGCGATCGCGCCCGGGATCCAGACCTCCAACGGCAGCCTCGCGGCCGCGACGGCGAGGCTCCCGCAGGTCGAGCTGCACGCGCCGAAGTCCGTGATCGGCCGGAACACCGTCGAGGCGATCCAGTCGGCGCTCGTCTACGGAACGGCCGCCGAGGCGGACGGGATGATCGACCGGATGCGAGCCGAGCTCGGTTCCCCGGTCAAGGTCGTCGCGACCGGGGGGCTGGCGCCGGTCGTCGCGCCCGTGTGCAGGAACATCGACGAGTTCGACCCGTGGCTCACGCTCCGCGGATTGCGACTCGTGTTCGAACGCAACGTCGGCGGCGCCGATGACTGAGGACGAACGCGCCGGCCGCGAGGCGGAGGTCCTCGGGGCCCGGCGCGAGAGCCGCGGACGCCTGGGCGACCGGGCGTTCGCGTTGAACCTGCGGGAGGCGCTCGGGGCCGAGGAACCGACGGCCACCGCCGTCCTGAGGCAACGCCACGGCGACCTTCCGCCGGATACCCGGACGGAGGATCGCGTCTCGGTCGCCGGCAGGGTCGTCCTCGCCCGCCGGTTCGGGAAGCTCGCGTTCCTGGTCGTCCGCGACCGGACGGGCGACATCCAGCTCGTCCTGAGCGAGGCGGAGACGCCGGCAGACGCGTTCGCGCTGCTCGAGGACGTCGATCTGGGTGACATCGTCGGCGCGACCGGCGTGATCGGTACGACGAGGAAGGGCGAGCTGTCGGTGTTCGTCGAGCGGCTCGCGATGCTCACGAAGGCGCTCAGGCCGCTGCCCGAGAAGTGGCACGGGCTCAAGGACCCGGACCTCCAGCAGCGGCAGCGGTACCTGCATCTCGCGACGGACGAGACGGCGCGTTCGCGCGTCGTGGCGCGCGCGACGGTCCTGCGCACGATCCGCGAGGAGCTGGACCGTCGCGGGTTCGTCGAGGTGGAGACGCCGGTCCTGCAGGCGATCGCTGGCGGTGCGATGGCCAAGCCGTTCACGACGCATCACAACGCGCTGGACATGGACCTCAAGCTGCGGATCTCGCTCGAGCTGTTCCTGAAGCGTCTGCTCGTCGGCGGGCTCGAGCGCGTCTACGAGATCGGGCGGAACTTCCGCAACGAGGGGATCGATCGCGAGCGCAACCCCGAGTTCACGATGCTCGAGCTGTACCAGGCGTATGGCGACTACGAGACGATGATGCAGATCTCGCAGGACCTGATCACGGCGTGCGCCGTCAACGTGCGTGGTGGGCTCGCGTTCGACTTCCGTGGCCGCGCGCTCGACCTGACTCCACCGTGGCGCCGGCTCACGATGCTCGAGGCGGTCGGCGAGGCCGTCGGCGAGGAGGTGACGCTCGACCGGACGGATCTGGGCGCGCTCGCCGACCGTCACGACGTGTACGTCGACCCGGTGTGGGGGCCCGGCAAGATCGTCCAGGAGCTCTACGAGAAGCTCGTCGAGGAGACGCTCTGGGCCCCGACGTTCGTCTGCGACTTCCCGCGCGAGGTCTCACCGCTCGCTCGTCTGCACCGCTCCGACCCCGGCCTGACCGAGCACTTCGACCTCGTGATCGGCGGCGTCGAGCTCGCCACCGCATTCAGCGAGCTGACGGACCCCGACGAGCAGCGCGCCCGGTTCGAGCTCCAGGCGGAGCAGCGCGCCGCGGGCGGGGACGAGACCCATCCGTACGACGAGGATTTCGTCGTCGCGCTCGAACACGGGATGCCGCCGGCCGGCGGGATCGGGATCGGGATCGACCGCCTCCTGATCGTGCTGACCGACGCGCCGTCGATCCGCGACCTGATCCTGTTCCCGCACCTGCGGCCCGACGAGGGCTAAGGGCGCGTCAGAAGGCCTCGGCGGTCTCGGCCGCCTCGTGCAGCACCAGGACGATGTCCTCGAGCGGGGTGCCCTTGGCCAAGAAGCCGGCCGCACCCGCATCGAGGGCCTCGCGCTCGATGCCCGGGTCGGCGTGCGCCGTCAGGATCACGACCGGGACGTCAGGCCGCGTGCGATGGATCCGACGCATCGCCTCGATCCCGTCGATGTCCGGCATCGACAGATCCATCAGCACGGCATCGGGCTGGAGCGCTTCGGCCTGCTCGGTAGCGGCGATCCCGCCGCCGGCCTCGCCCGCCACGTCCACGCTGGCGACCAGCCGGAGCGCCGACGTGAGCGC
>DATHSY010000102.1:0-3031 GCA_035463715.1 Actinomycetota bacterium
CGCACGAACTGCAGCGCCCGCTGCCTGAGATCGGGGACCTGGATCAGATCCGAGAGGATCCAGTACCCGTCGAGCTCGAGCAACGGGATCAGGTTCAGGAAGATGACGAGGTAGTTGAGCAGCGCGAACTTGTAGAGCACCCCTGCCGCCGGCCCCTCGGGGAAGCCCAACACGACGAACGAGGCGACGCCCGCGATCACGAGCTCTGCGAACGGTCCCGCGAACGACTGCCAGATCCTGGGCCAGCGTCCCATCATCAGGCCGTCGGACGAGTCGACGAAGAACGCCGGCGAGCCGAAGTAGATCATGAAACCGGCCGAGCGGACCTTCCTGCCGTTATGCACGAGCGTGACCGCGTGGCCGAGCTCGTGCATGAACGTCAAGAAGTAGTTGAGCACCAGCAGGATCAGCGATTCGGCTGCGGCCGAGGTGCCGGTCACCCCGAACCGGTGCGAGGACCACGCGAGCAGGAACGCGGCGAACCCGGCGACGGCGACAAGGGCAGAGAGCCACACGACGGGCGGCGCGAAGAACCAGTGCAGCACGTGCCGGTAGAGCCACTCGACGATGCCGTTCACGCCGCGCCACTCGATCGACAGCGTCCGGACGAACCGCCGGATGCCGTTCCAGATCCCCCTCTCGGGGTTGAGCTTTCGACGCAGGAGGTCGGGAACGTCCAGGTATCCCGGTTCCAGCAGCCCCGCGGTGTGCAGCAGCTTGACGAGGTCGACGACGCCAGCAAGGTCGAGCTCGCCCGAGCCCTGCAGCCGGTCGACCACGATGTCCTTGACGGAGCGCGTGCCGTCCATCTGTACGGCAAGGTCCGCCTCCCACGGCTCTAGGCGGAAGTGCTGGAACGTGCGGGGGTTGAACGCCATCGCGTAGTCGTTGCCCCATCGCAGGACGAACCGTTCGATCTCGACGTCCGACGCGAGCTTCGGCCGGAGCTCGGTCGGATCGATCCGTCTGGTGAGCACCTCGTAGACGGACGCCTCGGGCGCGCCGGCGGCGGCCACCCGCCGCGAGGCGATGACCGCGTAGACGCCGGCCGGTCTCATGGCCGCCCATCATCGAGCGGGCACGTCGGTCCCGCAACCGGAGGACCTAACGCTAGGAGAGCCGGTCGAGCTCGGCCCGGAGCTCTTCCTCCGGCACCTCGCCGGTGTTCGCGTACGCGACGGCGCCGTTCCCGTCCACGAAGTAGATCGTCGGGAACGCCTCGAGCCCGAACGCGAGCCCGAGCGTGCCGTCCGCGTCGTCGATCGCGACCGGGAAGGTCAGCTCGTTGTCCGCCAGGTACTCGTCGGGCTCGGGCCCCGGTTGCTGGCCGATCGAGGAAAGGATCGTGACGAGCTCGACGTCCGGGTAGTCGCGCAGCACCCGCTGGAGCACGGGCAGCTCCACCTGGCAGTGGGGGCACCACTCGGCCCAGATCGAGATCACGGTCGGTCCCCCGGCGAAGCTCGCCCAATCGACCTGTTCGCGCTGCACGTCGAACCCCGTCTCGGACCGGATCATCCGGAAGCCCGGCGCGGAGAAGGACGGCACCGGCTCGCCCACCGCGAGGGGCGCGTCGCGAGGCGCTCCCTCGACCGTGATGTCGGCCGATGCCGACGGCCGGATCGGCTCGGCGCTCGCCGGACCGTCGTCCTGCAGCGCGACGATCGCGACGACCACCACCGCGATGATCGCGATCGCGCCGATCGTGTAGCCGAGCGTCCGGCGCTGCCTCGCCCGCTGCTCGGTGAGCCGGCGCTGCTCAGACCTCTGCCGTTGCCGTTCGCGCTTCGTCGTCTTCGGCTCGTTCGCCATCGGTCCCCTCCGGTTCGAAGTACCCATCCAGGCTCAGCGGCCCCTTCGGTCGGACCGCTAGGTAGAGCGCCGCCGCGAACAGCGGGGCGTCGCGGAGCAGGTCCCACCAGCTCACGCCGTCTCCCCGTCCACCGCCGCCGAAGCAGCCGCAGTCGATCGCGAGGCCGCGCGCCTTCGCCTGCGCCATCCCGGCGATGAAGGCGAGCATCAGCACGCCGGTGCCGACGGCCGCGACGCGGACGAACAGCCCGAGCAGCAGCAGGACGCCGAGGGCGATCTCGAGCCACGGGAGCAGGATCGCGACAGGCTCGACGAATGCCTCCGGTAGCACGTCGTACGCGTCCACCGCGAGGATCGACGATTGGCGCTCGCCGACCTTCGACAGCCCAGCCCACAGCAGCACGACGGCGAGCAGCAGGCGTGCGCCGAGGTACAGGCCGGCGCGGAGGCGTGAGCGGTCCATCAGGCCATCCTCGCAACCAGGCTACCGTTGGTTACGGGCGTCCGGCACCGTTGCAGGTGGACCGCCCGGCCCCTCTTCGAGGTTGGAGATCTCGACCGGCTCCACCGGGTCCCCAAGCTCGAACCCGAGCACACGCGAGTAGAAGTACAGCTCGGCCTCGAGCGAGCGGACGATGTGCTCGGCCTTGCGGAAACCGTGTTGCTCGCCCTCGAACGCGAGGTAGGCGTACGGAAGGCCCTTGTCGCGGAGCGCCCCGACCATCAGCTCGGCCTGCTCGGGCGGCACGATCTCGTCCTCGAGTCCCTGGAGCACGATCACCGGGCACGACACATCGCCGAACGAGTGGATCGGCGAACGCTCGCGCCACTTCTCCCGCGCCTGGGGCCAGGGGCCGACGAGGTTGTCGGTGTACCGCAGCTCGAACTTGTGCGTCGACGTCGCGAACGGTTCCAGGTCGGCGAGACCGTAGTAGCTCGCACCCGCCGCGAACACGTCCGTCCACACGAGCGCGCAGATCGTCGTGTATCCGCCCGCGCTGCCGCCGCGGATCAGGAACCGGCTCGGGTCGGCATCGCCCCGATCGGCCAGGAACCGCGCCGCGTTCACGCAATCCTCGAGGTCGACGACGCCCCACTGCCCATACAGCCGTTCGCGGTAGTCGCGGCCGAAACCGCTGCTGCCACCGTAGTTCACCGACACGACGCCGAACCCACGGCTCGTGAAGAACTGGGTCTCGAGCGACAGCTCGGGGGTGAA
>DATHSY010000103.1:0-6804 GCA_035463715.1 Actinomycetota bacterium
CTCGCGGAACGACAGCAGCGCGGCCAGGACGCGCAGACGCGTCCGCCACGGACAGATGTACGTCCGGCCGTCGAGGACGCGGACGTGAGCACCGTCCTGCTCGGCCGGCGAGAGGATCCCGAGCCGGTGCAGGCCCAGCCGTTGACGGTACCGGAGCACCGGGCGGTGCAGATGACCGCCGCTCACGATGTACCGCTCCCAGTGCGCCTGCTCGTCCGCGGGGAACGCCTCGAGCGGCTGGAAGATGCGGAGCTCTGCGGAGGGAACCACGGTCCGCGCAGTATAGGCTTCCGCAACTCCAACGACCCGGGGGACGTTGCTCCGTGAGCGTGCTCGATGCGTCCGACGTCGTCCGACTGATCGCCGAGGACGGTTCGGCGGTCGGCGACACCGACGTCGGCCTCGGTACGGACGGCCTCCGCGAGCTGTACCGGCACATGGCCCGCGCGCGCCGGCTCGACCGGGAATGCATGGCGCTCCAGCGACAGGGCGAGCTCACCGTCTACCCGCCGTTCGAGGGGCAGGAGGCTGCGCAGGTCGGAAGCGCGTTCGCGCTCGGCCCCGACGACTTCGTGTTCCCGTCGTTCCGCGAGCTCGCGGCGGCGCTCGTGCGAGGGGTCGACGCCGTCGAGTATCTGGAGTACCACCGAGGGACCTGGCACGGCGGCCCGTACGATCCGTACGCGAGCGGTTTCGCGCCGATCTGCGTGCCGGTCGCGACGCAGATCGTGCACGCGGTCGGCTGGGCGGTGGGGGCGAAGCTCGACGGCACGGCGGCGTGCGCGCTCGCATACTTCGGCGACGGCTCGGCATCCGAGGGCGACTTCCACGAGGCGGCGAACATGGCGGCCGTCTTCCGTGCCCCGGCGATCCTGTTCTGCCAGAACAACGGGTGGGCCATCTCGGTGCCGCCGGACGAGCAGTACGCGGCACCGATCGCCGCGCGCGCGGCTGGGTACGCGATGCCCGGCGTCCGCGTCGACGGCAACGATGTCCTCGCGGTGTACGTCGTCACGAAGGCCGCGGTCGAACGAGCGCGTCGGGGTGAGGGACCGACCCTGATCGAGGCGCTCACCTACCGGATCGGACCGCACTCGACCGCCGACGACGCGACGCGGTACCGGCGCCAGGAGGAGGTCGACGCGTGGCGCAGGCGCGATCCCGTCGACCGATACCGGACGTGGCTCCTCGCGAACGAGCACGTCGACGGGGCGTTCGTCACCTCATGCGAAGAGGAGACGGAGGCGTGGGTCGCGCGGGTCCGCGCCGGCATCACGTCCGTGCCGGATCCCTCGCCGGACGAGCTGACGAGGCATGCGTTCGCGCGACCGATCGGCGCGCCGTGAGGATCGATGAGTGAGCTGACGATGTCGGCGGCGCTCAACGCGGCGCTGCGGGACGCGCTGCGGGACGACCCGCGAACGCTCGTGTTCGGTGAGGACGTCGGTGACCTCGGCGGGGTCTTCCGCGTCACCGATGGGCTCCAGCGCGAGTTCGGACGCGAGCGGGTCTTCAACACGCCGATCGCGGAGGCGGGCATCGCGGGGATCTGCGTCGGGCTCGCGATCGCCGGGTGGCGGCCGATCGCGGAGATGCAGTTCGACGGTTTCAGCTATCCGGCGCTCGACCAGGTGATCGGCCATATCGCGAAGTACCGGACCCGAACGCGCGGGCTCGTGTCGATGCCGGTCGTGATCAGGATCCCGTCGTTCGGTGGCATCAGGGGCAAGGAGCATCACGGCGAGAGCCCGGAGACGTACTACGTCCACACGGCGGGACTGAAGGTCGTCGTCCCCTCCTCGCCGCTCGACGCGTACACGCTGCTGACGCTCGCGATCCGCGACCCGGACCCCGTGATCTACCTCGAACCCAAAGCCCGGTACTGGAGCAAGGAGCAGGGCGAGCCGACCGCGGACGGCCCCCCGATCGGGGTGGCGCGGACACTGCGCGAGGGCGACGCGTGCACGCTCGTCTCGTACGGCGCGATGGTCCACCGCTGCCTCGCCGCGGCCGACGCGCTCACATCCGAGGGGACGGCGTGCACGGTGATCGACCTGCGTTCGCTCGTCCCGCTCGACACCGCCACGATCGGCGCGTCCGTGCGCTCGAGCGGCAGGGCCGTCGTCGTGCACGAGGCGCCCAGGACTCTCGGCATGGGGGCGGAGATCGCCGCGCGCATCATGGAGGTCGCGTTCGACCACCTCGAGGCGCCGGTCGCCCGGGTGACCGCGCCGGACGTACCGTACCCGCCCGCCTCGCTCGAGCAGGCGTATCTCCCGAGCGTCGAGGACATCTGCGACGCGGTCCGCAGGACGGTGAGCTACTGATGGCCGAGCGCGTCTTCGCGCTGCCCGATCTCGGCGAGGGCCTCGAGGAGGCGACCGTCGACGGGTGGCTCGTCCGCGAGGGCGACGAGGTCACGCTGAACCAGCCGATCGCCGAGATCGAGACCGCCAAGGCGACCGTGGAGGTTCCGTCGCCGTTCGCGGGCAGGATCGTGAAGCTGCACGCCGCGGTCGGCCAGACGATCGCCGTCGGCGCCGCGCTCGTCACGTTCGCCGTCGACGCGGACGCCGCCGAACGACCGGGTGACGTGCCCGGCACCGCCGCCGCACCGGCGGTTCGCAGGCTCGCGAGGGACCTCGGGATCGACCTCGGCACCGTGACGGGTACCGGGCGGGACGGCCGCGTCACGCGGGACGATGTGGAGCGCGCGGCCGACCTGCCTGGCGATGGCGGGACGCACCGACGTCCGCTCTCGCCGGTCCGCGCACGGATCGTCGCGAACCTGGAGCGTGCGGCCTCGATCCCGCAGGTGACGACGTTCCGGACGGTCGACTGCACGGCGCTCGAGACCTTCCGAGCTCGGCTCGACGTGTCTCCCCTGCCCGTCGTGGCGACCGCGATCGCGGACGTCGCCTCCGCGCACGCCGGTTTCCGACAGACCTTCGAGGACGACGCGATCGTCGAGCACGACGAGATCGCGATCGGGATCGCGAGCGACACACAGAGGGGGCTCCTGGTTCCCGTCGTGCGCGCGGCCGGCCGGCTCGGGATCCGCGGACTCGCCGAGGAGATCGCCCGGCTGGCCGCCGCCGCCCGCGACGGCAGCATCGCACCCGGCGATCTGCGAGGCGCGACGACGACGATCACGAACACGGGCAGCTACGGGTCGGAGTCCGGGACGCCGCTGCTCAACCCTCCCGGCGCGATCACGGTCGGGCTCGGGCTGATCGAGCCGCGCGCCCTCGTCGTCGACGGACGGGTCGAGGCCCGTTCGGCGTGCACGCTCTCGGTCACGTTCGACCACCGGGTCCTGGACGGGGCAGACGTCGGTCGTGCGCTGAACGACCTGCGGGAGCTGCTCGAGAACGGCGACGCGCTCGCCCGGCTGCCTGCGTGAGCCGTCCCGGCGCTATCCTGCGCGGGCGATGAAGCGGCAGAACCTCGTGAACGCCGACGACCTGGGCAAGCGTGTGTCGTTCCAGTTCGAGCTGCCGAACGGCTACCTGTCGGAGGCGGTCGGCGTCCTCGAGGCCTACGACCACCCGGCCGAGACCTACCTGGTCCGCGCGAAGGACGGCTCGCTCGTCCGAGTCCCGAGGCGAGGCGTTCTGTTCGGCAAGACCGTCCCGTCCTGACCGCCCGACCGAAGGAGACCGGACCCATGGAACCCGTCGACGGCCTACCCACCGCGTTCATCCGCCGACGCCTCGGCTCCGAGGATGCGCACTACGGCGGCAACCTGGTGGCCGGCGCGAAGCAGCTCGAGATCGTCGGCGACCTGATCACGGAGCTCGCGATGCGGTACGACGGCGACGAGGGGCTGTTCCGAGCGTACGGCTCGGTCGAGTTCCTCGCGCCGCTGTTCGCGGGCGACTGGGTCGAGGCGCACGGGCGGATCGCGCGGGTCGGCACCACGAGCCGAACATGCGAGTTCGAGGTCTGGAAGGTCGGCGGCCCGCGTCACGACCTGTCCGAGTCGGCGGCGGAGTTCCTGGACGAGCCGGTCCTCACCTGCCGCGCGTCCGGGACGACCGTCGTGGCGAAGGACAACCAGCGGTTCGCGCATTGAGCACGCGTCGGCGGGACGGTCGTCAGGACAGCTGTGCGAGGAGCGACAGCAGGTCGTCCATGCTGAACGGCTTGGCCATGAAGTGGTCGGCCCCGAGCTCCGCGGCCTTCGCGCGGTCGCGCATGCTCGAGCGCGCCGACAGGACCACCACGCGCGGCCGTTGGCCGGGCAAGAAGCGCATCTCCTCGAGCACCGACCAGCCGTCCATGATGGGCATCATGATGTCGAGAAGCACGACGTCGGGCTTGCGCTCGCGCAGCTCGGCCAGGGCCAGACGTCCGTCGCGCGCCGAGTACGTGCGGTAGCCCTCGGCCTCGAGGCTGAACTGCAGCATCCAGACGACCTGCGGCTCGTCGTCGACGATCAGGACGCTCGGCGCCTGCTGCATCACAGGGGTCTCCACCGACATCGCCATGTCCACCTTGGCATCGGCAGGGTACGGCCGTTATTGAGTCTGCAGGAATCAGCCTTGCGGCCAGTTTGTCCCTGGTCCGAGGGAGTAGCACTAGCCCACCGACGAGCAGACGGACGGAGGATGGGCCTGTAGTCAGCTTCCGGCAGGTCCGCGGACGACCATTCCGATCGGGATCGCGTCGGGCACCTCGGTACGGATGGCGGTGACGGCGTGGGGCGGCACCACCAGCACCATCCCGATCCCCATGTTGAACGCGGCGCGCATGTCGGCGTCGTCCGCGCCGGCCGCACGACGGACCACCTCGAAGACCGGCGGCACGGGCCACGACGCCTCGTCCAGGTCGGCTCGCAGCCCCGGCGGCAGGGCGCGCGGCAGGTTCTCCGACAGGCCACCGCCGGTCACGTGCGCGGCCGAGTGGACGAGGCCGGCACGGGAGAGGGACAGGACCTGGGACACGTAGATCCGGGTGGGCTCGAGCAGCTCGTCGGCGAGCGGGCGTTCGAGCGGCGCGATGACGTCTTCGAGCGACAGGCCCGCCCCGTCGATCGCGCGGCGGACCAAGCTGTAGCCGTTCGAGTGCAGACCCGACGACGGGAGCCCGACGAGGACGTCGCCGTCGACCACCCGGTGCGGCCCGATCCGCTCCTGCTCGGCGACGACGCCGACGCAGAAGCCCGCGAGGTCGAACGCGTCCTCGTCCATCACCCCCGGGTGTTCCGCCGTCTCGCCGCCGAGCAGCGCGCACCCGGCCAGCCGGCATCCCTCGGCGACACCCCGGACGATGTCGGCGACCCGCTCGGGGACGACGGCGCCGACGGCGAGGTAGTCGAGGAAGAACAGCGGCTCGGCGCCGGTGCAGACGACATCGTCGGCGCACATCGCCACCAGGTCGATCCCGACCGTGTCCAGGCGGCCGGTGCGACGCGCGATCTCGAGCTTGGTGCCCACCCCATCGGTCGCCGCCGCGAGGTACCTGTCCTCCGCGATCCGGTACATCCCGGCGAACCCGCCGACGTCCTCGGTCACCTCGGGCCGCCGCGCCGCCCCCGCGAGTTCGCGGATCAGCTCCACCGTCCGCGCGGCGGCGTCGAGGTCGACCCCGGCTCGGCGGTAGGCCCGGCTCACGGCCGCACCCCGCTCACGACTTCGTCGGCTGCTCGAGCAGGAACTTGCCGGAACCCTCAGGGACCGCGATCGGGTACTCCCCGGAGAAGCACGCGGTGCAGAGCGAGTCGGAGGAGGACCCGGTGGCCGCGACCATGCCGTCGCGGGACAGGTACCCGAGCGAGTCCGCGCCCACGTACTCGCGGATCTGCTCGACCGACAGATCCGCGGCGACGAGCTCCTGCCGCGTGGACATGTCGATCCCGTAGAAGCACGGCCACATGATCGGCGGGCACGTGATCCGCGTGTGGACCTCGGCGGCGCCGGCCTCGCGCAGCGCGAGGACGAGCTGGCGCGTCGTCGTCCCGCGCACGATCGAGTCGTCGATCACGACCAGGCGCTTGCCCCGGATCGCGTCGGGGATCGGGTTGAGCTTCAGCTTCACGCCCCGTTCGCGGAGCGATTGCGAGGGCTCGATGAAGGTGCGCCCGACGTAGCGGTTCTTCATCAGGCCCTCGCCGTACGGGATCCCGCTCACCTCGGCGTACCCCTGCGCGGCCGAATGGCCCGTGTCGGGGACGGGGATCACCAGGTCCGCCACGGCCGGCTGCTCCACGGCCAGACTCCGCCCGAGCTCGCGTCGCACCTCGTAGACGGTCCGGCCGCGCAGCCGCGAGTCCGCCCGGGCCAGGTACACGTACTCGAACACGCACAGGGAGCGCCTGGCCGCCGGCGCGAACCGCTCGCCGTGGACCCCGCGGTCGTCGATCCGGACCAGTTCGCCCGGTTCGACGTCACGGACGAACGTGGCCCCGACGATGTCGAGCGCACACGTCTCGGACGCGACGCAGAAGCCGTTCGGCAGCCGGCCGATCGACAGCGGCCGAACGCCGTGGGGGTCGCGGGCCGCGAACACGCTCCGCTCGTCCATCAGCGCCAGGCTGAACGCGCCCTCGAGCGACGGCAGGATCTCGAGCAGTCCGTCCCACAACCCTCGGTCCAAGGTCCGCGACAGGAGCGTGGCGACGAGGTCCGAGTCCGTCGTCGCCTTCCCCGGCGCCCGTCCCACACGCTCGGCCAGATAGGCGGTGTTCACCAGGTTCCCGTTGTGGCCGAGCGCGAGCGAGCGCTGCCCGTCCGTCTTGAACGCCGGCTGCGCGTTGTCCCACGTGGTGGATCCGGTCGTCGAGTAGCGGGTGTGCCCGATCCC
>DATHSY010000104.1:0-8748 GCA_035463715.1 Actinomycetota bacterium
CTCGGACGTCTCCTTGTCGACCAGGTCCGCGCGGCCTCCCTTCTCGAAGGCCTCGATCGACTCGTTCCGGCGCTTCACCTCGCGCCCCGCGACCTCGCGCACCTCATCGTCGGACAGCTCGTGCCCGACCTCCTTCTCGCGGTTCGTGATCGCGGCCGACAGCATGCGGAGCGCTCCCAGGCGGATCTTCTCGCCCGCACGCATCGCGTCCTTCATCTCCTCGCGCAGGCGTTCCTTGAGCGTAGGGTCGGCCACCGTAGACTCCCTCCGTGCTGCTCCCGGTCCTTGGCGTGGTGTTCGGTGCCGGCGTCGCGTGCGTTGCGTACGGCGTGGCGATCGAGCGGCACTGGTACCGCGTGACGCGCTACCGCCTCGACATCCTACCGAGGGGTGCGAAGCCGGGGCTCACGGTGCTGCATCTCTCGGACCTACATGTCGTGCGAGGGTCCGAACGCATGCGCAGGTTCGTGGGGTCGCTGCCTCCGGCCGACGTGACCACCGTGACGGGCGACATCGTCGGCGAACCCGAGGCCGTCGAGGAGGCGGTCGCGATGCTACGTCAGGTGCGTGGCCGGCTGGCCTCGTACTTCGTGCTCGGATCGAACGACTATCACGTCCCGCGGCCGCTGAACCCAGTGAGGTACTTCCTCAAGAGCCGGAAGCGACGTCGAGCCGAACGCGGCCGCGCTCGCGACCTCGTCGCGCAGCTCGAGGCCGACGGATGGGTGCACCTGAAGAACGCCCGCTTCGAGACGGACCTCGACGGCATACCGATCGAGCTGATCGGGCTGGACGACCCGCACATCGACAGGCAGGACCTGCGCGTCGCGCCGCGACGGCACCCCGACCGGTTCGGGCTCGGTGTCGTCCATTCGCCGGATCCGATGCCCGAGCTCGCCGCGCTCGGCTACGACCTGGTCGTGTACGGCCACACCCACGGCGGGCAGGTGCGGTTCCCGTTCGTCGGCGCGCTCGTCACCAACTCGCACGTGCCCAGACGTCTCGTGTCCGGGCTCGTCCGCCTCGGCGAGAGCTACGCGCACATCTCGCCCGGCCTCGGCACCAGCAAGTACGCGCCGTTCCGGTTCCTATGCCGCCCGGAGGCCACGATCCTCGACCTCGGGCCGGCCGCCACCTGAGGACGCCCTCGCACGGCGGGTCCACGCAAGCCGCCGAGCGGTTCCGTCAGTCCGAGGGATGGACCATGTTCTCCGGGCGCACGAGGTCGTCGTACTCGGTCTCGGTGAGGTACCCCAGGGCCAGGGCCGCCTCCTTGAGCGTCGTCCCCTCGTGGTGCGCCTTCTTCGCGATCTCGGCGGCCTTGTCGTAACCGATCTTCGGCGTCAGCGCGGTCACCAGCATCAGCGAGCGGTCGACGAGGTCGGCGACCCGCGCGCGGTCGACCTGGAGCCCATCGACGCAGAACTCCCGGAACGTGCGGCACACGTCGGACAGGATCCTCACCGAGTGCAGGTAATTCCGGATCATCACCGGCTTGAAGACGTTGAGCTCGAAGTTGCCCTGCGAGCCCGCCGCCGCGATCGCGACGTCGTTGCCGAAGACCTGGAAGCAGACCATCGTCATCGCCTCGGACTGCGTCGGGTTGACCTTGCCCGGCATGATCGACGAGCCCGGCTCGTTCTCCGGCAAGATCAGCTCGCCCAGGCCGCTCCGCGGGCCACTGCCCAACCACCGGATGTCGTTCGCGATCTTCATCAGCGCGGCGGCCAGCGTGCGGATCGCCCCGTGCGAGAAGATCAGCGCGTCGTGCGCGGCGAGCGCGGCGAACGTGTTCCGCGCCTGGCGGAACGGGAGCCCAGTGAGCTCCGCGATCTTCGCCGCCGCCTTCTCGCCGAACGCGGCGGGCGAGTTCAGCCCCGTGCCGACCGCGGTGCCGCCGATCGCGAGCTCGTGCAGGCTCGGGAGGGACGCGTCGATCGCAGCCGTCGCCGCGTCGAGCTGTGCCACGTAGCCGGAGAACTCCTGGCCGAACGTGAGCGGCACGGCGTCCTGAAGGTGCGTCCGGCCGATCTTCACGATGTCGTCGAACTCGATCCGCTTGCGCTCGAGGCCGTCGCGCAGGTCACGCACCGCGGGGAGCAGGCGATCGACGACCCCCCGCGCCGCCGCGATGTGCATCGCCGTCGGGAACGTGTCGTTGGACGACTGCGACATGTTGACGTCGTCGTTGGGATGGATCGGCCGCTTCGAGCCGAGCTCGCCGCCGGCCAGCTCGATCGCGCGGTTCGAGATGACCTCGTTCGCGTTCATGTTCGACTGGGTGCCCGACCCGGTCTGCCAGACGAACAGCGGGAAGTGGTCGTCCAGCTTGCCCTCGATCACCTCATCGGAGACACGGACGATCAGGTCGGCCTTGTCCTGCGGCAGCTTGCCGAGCTCGGCGTTGACGAGCGCGGCCGCCTTCTTCAGCACGCCGAACGCGCGAACCACCTCGATCGGCATCCGGTCGTCCCCGATCGAGAAGTGCTGGAGCGAGCGCTGCGTCTGTGCGCCCCAGTACCGGTCGGACGCGACCTCGACCGCGCCCATGCTGTCGGTTTCGGTCCTGGTTTCGGTCCTCATGACGCCTCCCTACGACCGCTCTCGAACAGCGGTCTCGAACACCCTCTCGTAGCCTTGCACCATCGTCCGCTTCGAGAAGAGCCGTTCGACCCGGCTCCGGCAGGCGTCCGGATCGATCTCCCCGAGGCGGCCCAGGCGTTCGGCGGCCTCCTCCGCGTACCGCTCCACGCTCACGATCCAGCCGGTGACCCCCTCGTCGATCACCTCCAGGGTCGACCCTCGGGGCGTCGCAATCACCGGCGTCCCGCACGCCATCGCCTCGGTCATCACCAGCCCGAACGGCTCGGGCCAGTCGATGGGGAACAGGACCGCCTTGGCGCGCTGCAGCAGGTCGACCTTCTCCTCGTGCGTGATCTCCCCGTAGATCTCGGCGTCCCTCGGCAGGATCGGTTTCACCCGCTCCTCCCACTCCTGCTCCTCGCGCGGGTGCGCGATCTTGACCGCCGACACGAGCCGCTCGCCGGTAAGGTTCGCGGTCTCGACGGCCCTGCGCCATCCCTTGTCGGGGTCGGCGCGCCCGAGGAACAGGAGGAAGTCCTCCTTCGCGCGCCGCATCGGATACAGCTCGGTGTCGATCCCGTTGTAGACGACGCCGCCGTACCGAAGATCCGGGTCGAACCGCCGCTGCGCCTCGCTGATCGCGACGTACCACGCGCGGTCGGAGATCAGTCCGTACAGCCGCTTCATCCATCCTGTGAACGACCCGTGCAGCGTGTGAACGACCGGCACGCCGGTCTCGATGGCACCCGCGAGCGCCGAGAACGGCGAATGGACGTGCAGCACGTCGAACCGCTCGCGCGCGTCACGGAGTGCGAACAGCGCGTGCGTCGTGTCGAGGATCGGGTCGTTGATCAGCTTCGAGCCCGGCGCCTGCTCGTAGACGAACTCGAGCCTGGCTTTGGACGACGAGTCGCCCGTCGCGAAGAGGGTGACGTCGTGGCCGGACTCGGCGAGCCCGTCTGCGAGGAGCGCGACCACCAACTCGATCCCACCGTAGCCTTTCGGCGGTACCGCGAGCCACGGCGGGCACACCTGCGCGATCCTCACTTCGCCTCCCACCGATGCTCGTCCGGGCCCCCGCGCGGACAGCCTACGACCGCGCGGCCCCGGCCAGCCGCTACACTCTGCGGGCACGGGACGTGGCGCAGTTTGGTAGCGCGCAGCGTTCGGGACGCTGAGGTCGCGGGTTCAAATCCCGCCGTCCCGACCGGGCCCCTTCAGCCGGTCGGTTGGTCTGCCGATTGGTTTGTCGTAGCGCAACCGTTCTTGACGCACTCCGGAGCCGCCGGTACCCTCGTCGCGGCTGCGGGGGAAGTCACCACGCAGCCATCCTGTTGTCCGGAGGACGATGAGAGGCAGAGGCAGGCGCATCGCCCGCGGCGCTCTGGCCGTCGCGCTCGCGTTCGGCTCGGTCATCGCGGCGTCCGCACTTTCCTCCGCGGAGCCGTCCCGGCAGGACGTCGAGGCGGCAAAGACCAAGTTCGACGCGCTGAACCGCGAGATCTCACTGCTCGTCGAGGAGTACAACCGCGAGCAGATCCAGCTCCAGGCGATCCGCGAGCGGTTGGATGCGTACCGCGAAGACGCACAGGCGGCCAGGACCGAGGCTCGGACCGCCCTCGAGTCCCTGGCAGACCGCGCGATCGCGGCGTACCAGGACGCGGGCTCCGAGCTCGAGTCGCTGCTCTCCTCCGGCTCGGTCGCCGAGTTCTCCGACCGTCTCGAGTTCATGGGTCAGCTCGCGCAGGCGGACCGCGATCTCGCGACGAACGCGCAGGCCGCGCAGCAGCGGGCCACCTGGGCGGCCGAACGGCTGGCGGAGGCCGCCGAGGAGCAGTCGGCGGTGCTCGCTCGGCTCCGCGACAAGGAGGCGCAGATCCGACGGGCCGCCGACGAGGCCGAACGGGTCTACGAGAGCCTCAGCCGCCAGTACCGCGAGCACCAGGCGGCGCTGCGCGCGGCCGCCTCGGTGAGCTACCAGGTGACCGGCGTCTCGCCACCCCCCGGGGGACCGCCCCCCGCGCCGGATCCGAACGCGCAGGCGGCGATCGACGCGGCGTACTCCGTGATCGGGACCCCCTACTCCTGGGGCTCTTCGAGCCCCGACGTCGGTTTCGACTGCTCGGGCCTGACGATGTGGGCGTGGGCGCACGCCGGCGTGTCGCTGCCCCATTCGTCGCAGGCGCAATACAGCGCCGTCCCGCACGTCGACCCCAACGACGCCCAGCCGGGCGACCTGCTGTTCTTCTACAGCCCGATCTCACACGTCGGGTTGTACATCGGCGGCGGCCGGATGATCGATGCGAACCATCCTGGCGACGTCGTCAACATCCGCTCGGTCAACTGGTCGTACCTCGTCGGCGTAGGTCGGCCCTAGTCGTCTCCGCCGAACCCCTCCAGGTCCCGCAGCCGCTGCTCGGCCTGTGCCACCAGCGCGTCGTTCCCGATCGCGCGCGCCTCGTCCCGCGCCTGCTCGAGGAACGCGCGAGCCTGACCCACCCGTACGTCACCTTTGCTCGCGGACGCGTACTTCAGCCGCTCGTCCGCCTTCACGATCAGCTCGAAGATCTCGGCCGCCTCCATCGCACCCTCCCTCTTCGTCGCCGGCTCCCTCGGTGGGCATCCTCCCTGGGCATCCGTTACGCCACCCGGCGCGCCGGCGCAACTCGGGGATAGCCTTGCCCCACGGATGAAGATCTGGGACTCGCCCGAGTGGCGGACGCTCGAGGAACATGCGGGGTCGTTGGGACGGACCCACCTTCGCGAGCTGTTCGCCGCGGATCCCGGGCGCGGCCGCCGCCTGACGGTCGAGGCCGGCGACCTGTACCTCGACCTGTCGAAGAACCTGGCCACCGAGGACACGGTGCGGCTGCTCGTCGCGCTCGCCGAGCGAGCGAGCCTTCGAGCACGGATCGACGCGATGTTCGCTGGCGAACACGTGAACACCACCGAGGACCGAGCCGCGCTCCACATCGCGCTGCGCGCCCCCTCCGACGCCGTGCTCGAGGTCGACGGGCGGAACGTCGTCCCCGACGTGCACGCCGTGCTCGATCGGATGTCGGCGTTCGCCGACCGCGTCCGGGACGGCTCGTGGACCGGCGCGACCGGCTCGCGCATCGCGAACGTGATCAACATCGGGATCGGCGGGTCGGATCTCGGCCCTGCGATGGCCTACGAGGCCCTGAAGGACTTCAGCGACCGATCGATGCGGTTCCGGTTCGTCTCGAACGTGGACGCCACCGACATCGTCGAGGCGACCATCGACCTCGACCCGGCCGAGACGCTGTTCATCGTCTCGTCGAAGACCTTCACGACGCTCGAGACCCTCACGAACGCCCGGACGGCGCGCGCATGGCTCGTCGACGCGCTGGGAGAGGACGCGGTCGCCAGACACTTCGTCGCCGTATCGACGAACGAGGAGCAGGTGCGGGTGTTCGGGATCGACCCGGAGCAGATGTTCGGGTTCTGGGACTGGGTCGGGGGCAGGTACTCGCTCGACTCGGCGATCGGGCTGTCGCTGATGATCTCGATCGGCCCCGACCGGTTCCGGGAGCTGCTCACGGGCTTCCGCGCGATCGACGAGCACTTCCGGACGGCGCCGTTCGAACGCAACGCGCCGGTGCTGCTCGGGCTGCTGTGGACCTGGTACGGGACCTTCCTCGGCGCGCAGACGCACGCGGTGCTGCCGTACAGCCAGCACCTGGAGAAGCTCCCCGCGTACCTCCAGCAGCTCGACATGGAGTCGAACGGCAAGTCCGTCGACCTGGACGGCGACCCCGTGCCGGTGCAGACCGGACCGGTCGTGTGGGGAACGCCCGGGACGAACGGGCAGCACGCGTACTTCCAGCTGCTGCACCAGGGGACGGAGCTCGTGCCGTGCGACTTCATCGGCTTCGTCGAGCCGAGCCACGATCTCGGCGCGCACCAGGACCTGCTCATGGCGAACCTGTTCGCGCAGACGGAGGCGCTCGCGTTCGGGAAGACGCGCGAAGAGGTCGTGGCCGAGGGCGTCGCGTCCTGGCTCGCGCCACACCGAACGTTCGCCGGCAACCGGCCCTCCACCACGATCCTCGCGCCGAAGCTCACGCCCTCGACGCTCGGTCAGCTGATCGCGCTCTACGAGCACAAGGTGTTCACGCAGGCGTCCATCTGGGGGATCGACCCGTTCGACCAGTGGGGCGTGGAGCTCGGCAAGGCGCTGGCCGGGCGGATCGTGCCCGAGCTGACGGCGGCCGATGAACCCGAGGCCACACACGACAGCTCCACGAGCGAGCTGATCCGACGGTACCGGCGTATGCGTTCCGCGAAGGGGTCCCCATGACCGACGTGATCGACATCTCGCTCCCGATCGACGACCACCTGCTGACGTGGCCGGGAGACCCCCCGGTCGAGGTCCTCCCGCACCGCCGGATCGCGAACGGCGACGCGGCGAACGTGTCGGAGCTCCGGATCGGCACGCACACGGGCACCCACGTCGATCCGCCGGTGCACTTCGTCGAGGGAGCCGTCGGGATCGATCGCGTCGCGCTCGAGGTGATGGTGGGTCCTGCGGCGGTCGTGGACGCACGCGGGCTGAGCGGCGCGCTCGGCGTCGACGAACTCGAGTCGCTCGCGATCCCGGAGGGCGCCGAGCGGGTCCTGCTCAGGAGCGACAACTCCGAGCTTTGGCGGAAGCTGCCGACGACCTTCCCCGACGACTACGTGTGCCTGGCTCCTGAGGGTGCCCGATGGATCGTCGAGCGGGGGATCCGGCTCGTCGGGGTCGATTTCCTGTCCGTCGAGAAGAAGGGGTCGCCGGGGCACCCGACCCACGTGACGCTGCTCACGGCAGGGGTGGTGATCGTCGAGGGCCTGAACCTCGGCGACGTCGAGCCGGGTGCGTACACGCTGGCCTGCCTGCCGCTCCGGATCGTCGCCGGCGACGGTGGCCCCGCGCGCGCCGTCCTCCTTGCCGTCTGAGATGCCGGTCTCATGCAACGGAAGAGAGCGCGTCTGGAACGCTTCATGATAGACTTCATGCGTCATGAAGATGCGCATGAGGATCTCGAAGGGCGGCCAGATCTCGATCCCTGCGTCGATCCGCCGCCGCTGGGGCACCTCAACCGTCTCCTTGGACGACCAGGGCGACCGGATCGTCCTCAAGCCGGCGTCCGACGACCCGATCGCGGCCGCCGAGGGGGCGCTCGCCGACGAGTTTGGCCTCATCGATCCCCGGCGGCTCCGCAGGCGGGCACGCGAAGACGAGCGTTTCGCCCACGCACGTCGGTCGGACCATTGACCCTGGTCGACGCGTACGCCCTGATAGCGTTCCTGGTCGGCGGGCCGGCTGCGCCGAACGTCCGCAACATCTTGCGACAAGGTGACACGGGTGTGGCGACGGCCAATCTGGCCGAAGCCCTCGACGTTTCCGAACGCCTCCACGGTCTGCCGACAGGGCGAGCCATCGAGATCCTCGAACCTCTCTTCGAGGCGTCGTTGACTCCCATAGCCCTCGATCTCGCGATCGCGCGCAGGGCCGCCGAGATAAGGGCTAGGCACTTCCACCGCTCCTCTCGCCCGATCTCGCTCGCCGATGCCGTGCTCGTCGCGACGGGGCAGCGAGGCGATCGGATCGCCACAGCAGACCCGGACGTCCTCGCGGTTGCCGAGGCGGAGGATCTCGGGTCGATCGTGCTGCCCGGCCAGGGATAGACGACGCTCGTCAGGCCGTTCGGCTTGCGAGCGACACGAGCGCCGCGGCCTCCTCTCGGATCTCGGTGGCGTTCCGCAAGCGCGCGAGCCAGTCGGCCGGGAGAGACTGCTCGCCCACGTGCGCCCCCAGGAGCGCGCCGGCGACCGCGGCGTTCGTGTCCGCATCGCCGCCCAGGCCGATCACGTGGCGGATCGCCGGCTCGAACGCGTCGAACCGGATCAGCGCCTGGAGACCGGCCGCCGCCGTGAACAGACAGAAGCCCTGATCCGGCCCGTCGATCGTCCGGGACTTCCCCACCGCGTCGACGAGGAATTCGAGCTCCTCGCCCCCTTCCCGCGGCAGCGAGACCTCGACACCTGCACGAGCCGCCGCGTCCCTCTCCTCGCCGCGGATCAGCGCCGCGACGGCCACCGTGACGGCCAGAACCGCGGTCTGGCACCGGGCGTCGACGTGCGTGAGGGCCGACAGTGAAG
>DATHSY010000105.1:0-7648 GCA_035463715.1 Actinomycetota bacterium
GTCGTGAGACAGTTCGGTCCCTATCCGTCGTGGGCGTAGGAGACTTGCGGGGAGCTGCCCCTAGTACGAGAGGACCGGGGCGGACGCACCTCTGGTGTGCCAGTTGTCGCGCCAGCGGCACGGCTGGTTAGCCACGTGCGGAAGGGATAAGCGCTGAAAGCATCTAAGTGCGAAGCTCGCCCCTAGATGAGGTCTCCCACAGGGTCAACCTGGTAAGGCCCCTCGCAGACTACGAGGTTGATAGGCCGGAGGTGTACGCACGGTGACGTGTTGAGCCGACCGGTACTAATAGGCCGAGGACTTGACTTTTGCTCGCGCTCGCTATCGGTTTCCGAGGATGACTCGGAGCCGCACCTCCAACGGTGTGGTCCATCCGTTTCGCACGGATCGACCTGCGACCGTTTCGGTGGTCATGGCGGAGGGGGAACACCCGGTCCCATCCCGAACCCGGAAGTTAAGCCCTCCAGCGCCGATGGTACTGCCGGGGCGACCCGGTGGGAGAGTAGGTCGCCGCCGGAACATCTTCGAACGAGCCGCCCTCCGGGGCGGCTCGTTCGCGTTTCCGTCGCGGTACGCGTGCGCGAGCGAGCGTGCTCCGTTCGCGGACGGACGCCGCGGGTACGCTTCGGGCTGTGCCGAAGGCGCTCCGTCCTCGTCCGTCCGGCGGCGGCCGGTCCCAGGCCGCCGTCCGACACACGCTCCCGCGCGACGTCGTGCACGAGCTGAACCGGACGGCTCGAGCGGGCAGGTCGAACCAGGCGATCGCGCGGCTCGAGCGTGCCGTCGAGCTGCTCGAGCGGGGCGACACGCGCGGAGCCGTCGCCGAGGCCCAGAAGGCCAAGGAGCTCGCGTCTCGATCCGCAGCCGTGCGCGAAGTTCTGGGGATCGCCCTGTACGGGCAGCGTCGATGGCGCGAGGCGCTCGCGGAGCTCCAGGCGTACCGGCGGATCTCCGGGCGCGCAGACCAGAACCACCTGATCGCGGACGCCGAACGCGGCGTCGGCCGTCCCGAGCGTGCGGTGCCGCTGGCCGAGGAGGCGCTGGCGGCGCGGGGGGTGCCGATCGAGGCGAAGGCCGAGGCGGTGATCGTCGCGGCGTCCGCGCTCGCCGACATGGGACGGTTCGATCAGGCGCTCGGGCTGCTCCGGCGCGTCAAGACGAGGGACGAGGTCGCGCGGCCGGAGGTCATCCGGGTCTGGTACGTGCTCGCCGACATCCTCGAGCGGGCCGGCCGGCGCGAGGAGGCCGCGAGGGAGTTCCGGAAGATCATGCGCCACGACGCGGCCGCCTACGACGTGGCCGAGCGTTTGGCGCGGCTCGAGTGAGCGATCAGCCGGCGGCCGCGTCCGGCTCGCGTTCGTATCGCTTCTTCCAGTAGCGGATCAAGCCGGCCGCGTTCATCCGCGCGCTCGACAGCAGGCCGAGGCGCCCCTCGAGCGCGTCGAGGTCCAGCGGGGCCTCTGCGCCGGTCGGGATGTCGCGGAGAGACTCGTGCCGGAGGCGCTCGGCGATCTCCTCGATGTCATCGGTCCGCCGTAGCTCCTGGCGGACGACATCGGCCCACGCGCGGAGCCGGCGGATCGCCAGGTCGCAGGTGTCGCCGATCGCCTCGATCGGCCCGAAGTGCGCGAACAGCAGGATCGACCTCGCGCGCGCACGGATCCGCTCGATGCTGTCGACCGCCGCCTCCACGTCCACGTCGGGGGGCGGTGTCGCAGGGCGCAGCACCGGCAGGTCCGGGAGGTGGATGCCGAGCGCGTCGCCGACGAACACGGCTCCCGTCCGCGAATCGACGAGCGCCACCTGATGCGACGCGTGTCCGGGGGTCTCGATCACGTCGAGCGTGCGTCCCCCGAGCGCGATCTGGTCCTGGTCGATCAACGGGCGGAGCCGGCCCGGTGGGACCGGTTCGACCGGACCGAACAGGCTCCGCATCTGGGCATCGCCGTACAAGCGGGTGGCACTGGCGACCAGCTTCGCGGGGTCCGCGAGATGTGGCGCCCCCCGGTGGTGCACCCAGACCTGCGCTCGCGGGAAGCTCGCGGCGATCTGGCCGATCCCGCCCGCGTGGTCGAGGTGGATATGCGTGAGGACGACGTGGGCCAGGTCGTCGGTGCTGACGCCGAGGCGGTCGAGACCCGCGCGCACCGGTTCGAAGGACGTCGTCGGCCCGGTCTCGACGAGCGTGGGCTCGTCGGCGTCGAGGAGGTAGGCCGCCGTGTACCGCTCGCGTCCGCCGTAGAACGTGTCGATCGCGGTGATCCCCGGCGCGACCTGGAACGTGACCGGCTGCATCGCGGCGGAGTGTATCGGTCCGTGCGGCCGTCTCGGTGGCCATGTCGGTGGGTGCTGCTAGCGTGCGTCGCTGAAGGGGGGAGCGGATGTGGTGACCGTGAACGTCGTGGTGCTGGCCGGCACGGTGGCGGCAGACCCGGTCGAGCGGCAGATGCCGTCCGGCGATGCGGTGACCGAGCTCCGGCTCTCCGTTCCGGAACCGGGGAAGCGACTCCTCCCGCTCCCCGTCGCGGTGTGGCACACGACCGTCGGCAAGCGCGCGCTGAAGGGCATCGGCAAGGGCGATGACGTGCTCGTGTACGGCCAGCTCGCGCGGCGGTTCTACCGGAGCGGAGCGGGAGCGCGGAGCCTAACCGAGGTCGTCGCGACAGGGCTCAAGAAGCTCGAGGCCGTCGAGGACGAGTAGCCGTCCACGAGACCGCTACTCGTCGAACGGCCGCATGACCAGGCCGGCGCGCGGCTTCGGCCACAAGAAGGTCGACTTCTGCGGTAGGTGTCCACCGCGTTCGACGATCTCACGGATCCGCAGCGCGTTCGTCGCCGGCAGGAAGATCGCAGCTGCGGCGCCGTTCGTGGGAAGGCCTACTCGAACCCGGCGAGATGCGCGACGATCGGTATCAAGACCCAGATGAAGGAGAGCGCACCGATCGTTCCGCCGATCGCGATAGGGATCCTCCCTGCGTCCGCTCCCTCAGCTATCGCACGCCGTCCGAACAGGATCGCTCCACCCGAGAAGAGCAGGACGACGACCAGCACGGCGACGAGAACCAGCGCCGAGACCCAGAAGGTCGGGTCCCAGGTGAACGAGTTCATGATCCAGACCGCACCGATGATGAATGCGAGGAGCGATGCGAGGGAGGCCCAGGCTAGGAGAAGAGTGCGGCGGCCATCGCGGGACGCAGTGGGCATCTGCTGTCGGGTCGAACGCGTCGAGAAAGACAAACCCCATCACCTCATCCCCGATCGTCCCGCCGAACCTGGGATGGAGTCAGTGCCGTCTGGCCGGGAGCCTTCGTGCCTACAAAGAGAGAGACTCGTACCCCCTTTGTGGTATCCGGGCTGACCGAGCTCCGGCTCTCGGTTCCGGAACCGGGGAAGCGACTCCTTCCGCTCCCCGTCGCAGTGTGGCACACGATCGTCGGCAAGCGCGCGCTGAAGGGCATCGGGAAGGGCGACGACGCCGTCGAGGACGAGTAGCCGTCCGCGGGATGGCTACTCGTCGAACGGCCGCATGACCAGGCCGGCGCGCGGCTTCGGCCAGAAGAAGGTCGACTTCTGCGGTAGGCGTCCACCGCGTTCGACGATCCCGCGGATCCGCAGCGCGCTCGTCGCCGGCAGGAAGATCGCAGCGGCGGCCTCGCCGGCCCGGACGCTTGCCTCCGCCTCCACGGCGTCGGGGGTGAACCGGAGGTCGTCGTCGCGGCCGGCCAGGATCCGGTCGTGCAGCGCCACCACGGTGGGCGGCTCCGCGTCGAGCTCGCACACGCTGTGGAGCAGCCGGCCGTCGCCGTCCCGCGCGAGGAGCCCGTACCGGAGCTTGTCGTCGTCCACCTCTGCGAGGACCTCCTCGAGGTCGCGGACCCGCACCCCGTGCGTCGGTGCCGGCGGGGCCGTGACGATCCGGTGGAACGGCAGGACCGGCAGGTCCTCGGCCGACGCGTCGACGATCAGCATCATGACGCGGTCCCACGGACCCGGCCCGTGGCGCTCGTGCATCTCGTCGCGATGGCGGAGCGCGGTGGCGTACCGGTGGTGTCCATCGGCGATCATCAGCTCCTGCTCGCGGAGGCATGCCTCGAGCTCGGCGTCCGGCTCGGCCGTCCACAGGCGGTGCCGGACACCCTCGTCGTCCATCAGCTCGGCGACCGGGGCGGCGGCGGTGGCGTCGTCGAGCAGCCGGGCGAGCGGTCGGCACGGACCGCCGAACACCGACTGGATGCACGAGAGGTTCGCGCGGACCTCGCGGATCAACCGGAGGCGGTCGTCGATCGGCCCCGGCATCGTCCGCTCGTGGGGGAGGATCGACCCACCCCACGGCTCGATCTGGACGGCGCACACCAGCCCACGGACGCGCCGGTCGACGCCGTGGATCTGGAAGCGCAGCTCGTAGGGGTAGTAGAGAGGGCGTGTGGTCCGGACCAGCGCCCCGCCGTCGACCCAGCTGCGGATCCACGCGCCCGCCCTCCTATACTTGTTGTCCTGCTCGTCGTCGCCCGGTGCGTCCTGGCCGAGCTCCAGACGGATCACGTTGTGGGGGCTGGCATCGAGGTACCGCCGCTGATCGGCTGGCAGGATCGTGTCGTACGGCGGTGCGGTCACGCGCTCCAGCGGCCCGACCCGCGTGACATCGAAGAGCAGCCCGACGAACGGTGAGATCTGGGACACGGCGACTTGTATAGCAGACACCTCCGAGGCCAGAACGCGTACGACCTGTTCTCTCGCGGGCTGCGCTTCCTCGAACAGGGACATCCGCATCAGGCCGCGATGTACCTCACGCGCGCCAAGCTGATCGAGCCCGAGAAGGTCTCGATCCGCACCGCGCTCGGTCGGGCGTTGTACATGAGCGGCCGGATGGCGCGCGCCCGCCGCGAGTTCACCAAGGTCGTACAGATCGACCCGGCCGACGACTACGGCCACTTCGCGCTCGGGCTCGCATGCGAGCGGACGGGGCAGCGCACCCGCGCGCTCGGGCACCTGAAGCTCGCCGTCGTGATGAGGCCCGACGTGAGCGACTACGAGCGCGCCCTCCGCCGCCTGGCGGGGTGAATGACCCTCGCCGAACGGTACGACGCGTTCCTGTTCGACCTGGACGGCGTCCTGTACCGGGGCGATCGGGCCGTGCCGGGTGCGGTCGACACGGTCGCCCGGCTGCGCGCCGCCGGTCGCGCCGTCGTGTTCATGACGAACAACTCCGCGCGGACGCCTGAGCGCGTCGCGACGCGACTGCGCGAGATGGGGTTCGAGGCGGACCCGCGTGAGGTCGTGACGTCTGCGCAGGTCACGGCGGAGCTCCTGGCGGGCCGCGGTGGCGGCTCCGCGTTCGTGATCGGCGAGGAGGGCGTCCGCACGGCGCTCACGGCGTCCGGGATCGACGTGCTCGACGGCGAGCCCGACCGCGCCGACCACGTCGTCGTCGGATGGGATCGGGGCGTCACGTATGACAGGCTGCGGACGGCATGCCTGCTCGTCGAGCGTGGCGCCGGCCTCGTCGCGACCAACGGCGACGCGTCGTACCCGGCGCCCGACGGCCTGTGGCCCGGCGCCGGCGCGCTACTGTCGGTGATCACGACCACCACGGGGGCCCGGCCGGAGATCGTCGGCAAGCCGCACGCGCCGATGTTCCAGGCGGCCAGTGAACGGTCGGGCTCGTCGGCGCCGCTCGTCGTGGGCGACCGGCTCGACACCGACGTCGCGGGTGCGGCCGCGCTCGGGATCGATTCGCTGCTGGTGCTGACCGGGGTCAGCCGGCCCGACGAGATCGAGCAGAGATCGGGCGCGTCACCAACGTACGTGGCCGACGACCTTAGGGGACTGTTCGCCGATCCGGAGCCCGCGCGGCGGTCGCCTCAGTCGAAGTAGTCGGGCCGCGTCGGCGCCTCGAAGGCCGGTGGCGACTGTCGGCGAGGGCGGAAGAACAGCCACGCGGCGACCATCCCGAAGACGAAGCCTCCGACGTGCGCCCAGTAGGCGACCCCACCGCCCACCTGCTCGCCGAACTCGCCGACCGCTCCACTGAACAGCTGCAGGATGAACCACGCCCCGAGCACCAGCACCGCCGGGAGCTCCACCGCGGTGATGAAGACGAAGATCACCAGCGTGTAGACGCGCGCCCGCGGGAACATCACGGCGTAGGCGCCCAGGATCGCGGCGATCGCCCCCGAGGCGCCGAGGTTCGGGATCGTCGAGCTCGGATCGAACAGGACCTGGAGCCCCGCGGCCGCCAGCCCTCCCATCAGGTAGAAGATCGCGTACCCGAAGAACCCGAGCCGGTCCTCGACGTTGTTCCCGAAGATCCACAGGTACAGCATGTTGCCGCCGATGTGCAGCCACGACCCGTGCAGGAACATCGCGACGAACACGGACCCCAACCAGCTCTTGTCGCCGCACTCCCGCTCGAGGTCTCGTTGGAGGCCCGCGGCCTGCCCGGTCGTGACGTCGTACTCCTCGACGATCGCCTCCCGGGCCGCGGCCCCGCCGTCGGCGAGCGACTCCTGGTGTGTCACCTCCCACGGGATCTCGGCCTGGCAGAAGTAGAAGAGCTGCTGTTCCGTCTGCGTCCCGAACGTCGGCTGCCAGAACAGGAAGACAGCTATGTTCGCCGCCACGAACAGCAGCGTGACCCACGCGAACCGACGGGTGGGATTGGCGTCCCGGAGGGGGATCACGATCCGTCTCCGGGCCCTCGGTCCATCTCGCGAGCGTAGCAGCGCAACTGGGGGAGCCGCCGCACCCGCCGCAGTATCCTGAGGGCATCACCGACCCGGAGGCGGTCACATGGACATGAAGGACCTGCGCAAGTACATGGAGGGGACGGTCGGCAAGCTCTCGCCCGCGAAAGCCCAGGAGATGGCTCGTTCGATCGTGGGCAGTCAGTCCAAGAAGAAGGAGCAGGTCCAGCGCGTCGCGCAGGACCTCCTGGAGTGGTCCAAGGCCAACCGCGACCGGCTGACCAAGACGGTTCGTCGGGAGGTGCGCGAGCAGCTCCAGGCGATGGGGGTCGCGACGCGCGACGAGGTGGACGCGCTCAAGAAGCGCGTGCGCGATCTCGAGCGGCCCAAGCCGGCCGGCCGATCGACGGCGGGCAAGAGCGCGTCCAAGACCACGACGCCGAAGCCCTCCACGACCAAGCGCGCCGCCACGCGGTCCACCGGTTCGTCCCCTGGCTCGTCCCCTGGTTCGTCCCCCGGTTCGTCCTCGGGCGGGACGACGGCATCCTGAGTCCGCTCGCGGTGGCGCGGCGGCGTCTCGACACGGAGCTCGTCCGGCGCGGCTTCGTCGGGTCGCTCGAGGAGGCCGGGAAGGAGATCGCGGCGGGCGCGGTTCTCGTGCGCGGAGCCCCGGCGACGAAGGCGTCATCGATGATCGGCGAGGACGAGGCGGTGGAGATCCGCCCGCACATAGGTCGGTTCGTCTCGCGCGGCGGCGAGAAGCTCGACGCGGCCCTGGACCGCTTCGGCATCGTCGTCGCCGATCGAACGGCGCTCGACGCCGGAGCGTCGACCGGCGGGTTCACGGACGTCCTTCTGCGCCGCGGTGCCTCGCACGTGACGGCCGTCGACGTGGGGTACGGACAGCTCGCGTGGTCGCTCCAATCCGATCCCCGGGTGACCACGCTGGACCGTACGAACGTCCG
>DATHSY010000106.1:0-4514 GCA_035463715.1 Actinomycetota bacterium
GAGCTGCTCCATCGGACGCCGGGCCGTGTACCCGTCGATCTCGTCCGGCGCGCCGAAGAACGCCCAGTCCGCGGGGTGCACGTGGTGGATTGCGTTCGGGAAGCGCGGCGCGTCCGCCACGACGGAGCCGCCGGCGTGATCAGCATGCAGATGGGTGAGCACGACCGAGACGACGTCGGAGCGATCGACGCCGACCGACGTGAGCGCCGCGTCGCGATCGACCGACTCGGTCCACGGGCGGTACGGCGGGAACTCCCCCAGCCCGACGTCGACCATCACAACGCCGTCCGGCATCCGGATCGCGAACGCGTGCACGTGCCACGCCCACGAGCGGTCGTCGACGTACGCCCAGGGCGTGTGCGCGCGCTCCGCCGCCCAGTCCAAGTCCTCGCCGGGCATCTCGTCGTCGAGCGCGAACGCCGAGTAACCCTCGCAGACCACCGAGACCTCGACGGCGCCGAGCCGGATCCGCTCGTGCATCGAACGCACGATACCGACAGCGCAAACCCGCGGGGTTCCCCTGGTTCCGTGCGCCGCGCCGCGCCTAGCGTCGCCGCGACGCACGAACCGTTGCGACGGATGGAGGGCAGACGCAGATGAGACGGGTCGTGATCCTGCCGAGCGCGGACCGGCTGGCGGACGATGGGTCCTTCCTCGTCAAGACGCGCGGCGGCCGACCACGCAGGGAGCCGCCGGCTGGGCATCCTGGCGGTGCTCGAGCCGTCATCCTCGCGATCTCAGGATGTGACGACTGCGAGAGCCTGGCTGGCCGGTCGGCTCGAGGATCACGACCGGGATCTGACGCTTCGTCCGGTCCTCGTAAGCCGCGAACGCGGGGTTGCGGCGCTTCTGCTCCTCCCAGATCCGCTCGCGCTCCTTGCCGGTCGCGACCCGCGCCTGGACGTCGACCGTGGACGTGCCCACCTCGACCCTCGCGTCGGGGTTCGCGACGAGGTTGCGGACCCAGTCGGGGTCGGTCGGCGCTCCGCCCTTGGACCCGAAGATCGCCCAGCCGTTCGGTAGGTCCTGCCGGGCAAGCGGGTTTACGCGCCACGTACCGCTCTTCGCACCTCGGTGATGCAGCAACAGCAGGGGCTGCCGCTCCCAACCCGCGACGTGCCCACCGTTCGCCCGGAACTCATCCATCACGCGGCGGTTGCGATCGTTCCGTTCAGCCACGCTCTTCAGCGTACGAGGCGATCCCGCGAACGATGATCTCGAGCCCCGGGCGGAAGCGCTCGTCCTCGTCGCCCTCGAACAGCTGGTCGAGCGTGGCGTGGATGGCTGGTACGTGACGAGGTCGCTCGTGCGGGCGGTCCTGATCGTCGCGGTGTTCGCGCCGCTCGCGGTCGCGCGGTTCGGTCGGGGCTAGCCGTGGCGGCCACGTCGGCTCACCGAGACCAGGAGCGTCGCATCGGGACCACGCTGGTGCACCATCCGGAGCGGGAGCCCGCTCAAGCAGAGCACGGCTCCCGCTCCGAAGTGGCGTCGGGTCCCGCGTTCGCATTCGAGCTCCAGCTCGCCGCGCTCGAGCACGACGAGCGCGTCCCGCCAGTCCCGTTCGTCGAAGACACGCTGTCGCCCGCAACCGAGGAGCACGACCCGGACAAGGAACCCCGGCGACAGCGGCCGCCCGAGCAGCCGGAACGGCTCGCCGTCCGCCAACGTCTCGGGATCGGCACGTCCACCACCCATCACCCAGTCAGACGTCCCATGCCGGCGGGAATCATCGACGCCGCCGATGAGTTGCCCACAGGTGTCGCGTCTGAACTGCGGGCGCGCTGGCGAAGGCCTCAGGAGTGGGGCGGTGTGATTGCGGGACGCTGATACGGTTCGAAGGATGATTCGACGGCAGCCCCTGGGGCCGGAGGACTCATCCGCGCTCGACGCCCAGCTCGAGCAGCACCGCGTCGAGCTCACCGGCTACTGCTACCGCATGCTCGGCTCGACCTTCGAGGCCGAGGACGCCGTGCAGGAGACGTTCATTCGTGCCTGGAAGTCGTTTGACTCGTTCGAGGGGCGGTCGTCGCTCCGCTCGTGGCTGTATCGGATCGCGACGAACGTCTGCCTCGACATGCTTCGAGAGCCGCAGCGCCGGGCACGTCCGATGGACCTGGGACCGGCGTCGTCGGCCGATTCGCCGCTGCCGGCACCGCTCCCCGAGGAGACGTGGATCGAACCGGTGCCGGACGGCCGCGTCGTCCCGGAGACTGCGGACCCGGCCGAACTGGCGGTCGCCAAGGAGTCGATCCGGCTCGCGTTCCTGTCCGCGCTCCAGCACCTGCCACCCAAACAGCGCGCGGTGCTGATCTTGCGGGAGGTGCTCCGCTGGCAGGCGGCGGAGGTCGCGGACCTGCTCGACACCAGCGTGCAGTCGGTGAACAGCGCCCTCCAGCGAGCGCGGGCGTCCCTCGACCAGATCCAGCCGCTCGACGCCGATGGCTTCGCCCCGTCGGACGACCGGCAGCAGGAGCTGCTCGGCCGGTACGTCGACGCGTTCGAGCGGTACGACATGGACGCGCTCGTCTCCTTGCTGCACGAGGACGCGACCTGGTCGATGCCGCCGTACACCTTGTGGCTCCGGACGCATCTGGACGTCCGGGATTGGTGCCTTGGTCAGGGCATCGGGTGCAAGGACTCGCGGCTCATCCCGACCGTCGCGAACGGGCTGCCCGCATTCGGGCAGTACAAGCCCGGTCCCGACGGGCTGGAGCCGTGGTCGCTCCAGGTCCTCGAGATCGCCGACGGGAAGATCGCCGGCATCACCTTCCACCTGGATACGCAGCGGTTGTTCCCGCTGTTCGGTCTTGCTCCGCGTTTCGAGTCCTGACGCGCGCCGACCGATGAGTCCGGCCCATCCGGTCAGTCGCCCTAACAGCAGTCGAGATCCGAGGAGACGAGCATGACCGACACCCGACCGAGCTCGAAGGATGACGTCGCCGTCGCCTTGAACCGTTCGCTGAAGGGCCGTGTCATCGCACCCGGCGACGACGACTACGACGCCGCACGGGGGATCTTCTACGGCGGCATCGATCGCCGCCCTGCAGCGATCGCTCGGGTCGCCGGTGCCGAAGACGTCGCGGCCGTGATACGCGTCGCTCGGGAGACGGGGGCCGAGCTCGCGGTCCGAAGCGGCGGACACAGCCCGGCGGGGCACAGCACGACGGAGGGCGGGATCGTCCTCGACCTGTCCGACATGAAGGCGCTGGAGATCGACGTCGACGGCCGCGCGGCGTGGGCTGAGACCGGGCTCACGGCGGGCGAGTACACGGGGATCACGGCCGCATACGGGCTGGCCACCGGGTTCGGCGACACCGGATCGGTCGGGATCGGAGGGATCACGCTCGCCGGCGGGGTCGGCTACCTCGTCCGCAAGCACGGGCTCACGATCGACTCGCTGCTCGGCGCCCAGGTCGTCACCGCGGCCGGCCAGATCCTGGAGATCGACGAGACCTCGCATCCCGACCTGTTCTGGGCGATCCGCGGTGGCGGCGGCAACGTCGCCGTCGCGACGCGACTCCGGTTCCGGCTCCACGAGCTGCCAGCCGTCGTGGGCGGGATGCTGATGCTGCCGGCGACCGGGGAGACGATCGAAGGCTTCCTCGCGGAGGCGGGCGCCGCACCCGACGAGCTGTCGACGATCGCGAACGTGATGCCGGCGCCGCCGATGCCGTTCGTCCCCGAGCAGCACCACGGGAAGCTCGTTATCCTCGGGCTCATCGCGCACTCGGGGGACGCGGACGCCGGTGAGAATGCGTTGGCGCCGTTCCGAGCGCTCGCGGAACCGGTCGTGGACATGGTGAGACCGATGCCGTATCCCGAGATCTATCCGCCCGAGGAAGAGGGATACCACCCGGTCGCCCTTGGCCGGACGATGTTCGTCGACGAGGTGGATGCCTCGTCGGTCGGAACGATCCTCGAGCGGCTCCAAGAACCGTCGACGGCGATGATGGGGGTGACCCAGATCCGGTTGCTCGGCGGCGCGATGGCTCGCGTGCGCAACGATGCCACGGCGTTCGCGCACAGGGACCGGCGGTTCATGGTCAACGTCGCCCGGGTCTTCGCATCACTGCATGAGCGACCACAGCACGAGGACTGGGTCTCGTCCTTCGGGGCCGAGCTTCAGCGCGGGCCCTCCGGCGCGTACGTCGGATTCCTCGGCGACGACGGACAGGCTCGGATCCGCGAGGCCTACCCCCACGGGGCGTACGACCGACTCGTCGAGGTCAAGCGGCGATACGACCCCGACAACGTGTTCAGGCTGAACCACAACGTCGACCCGGGCTAGACACCACACCCAGGTCACTCGCGCGACCATCGGACGGTGACGAACGGCACACGCGGCTCGTGCCGGCGGCCACCGCGGATCTCGACCCTTCGACCCATGATCGGCGCAGTCAAGCAAGGGGGTGCGTGATGAGCGCAAGGGTCGAGGTTCCGAGGATCCACAGAGGGTTCCCCGGCACGAGCGTCCTGGTCGCCGTCGTGGTCGCGACGGTCGTCGGGGGCCTCGC
>DATHSY010000107.1:0-6995 GCA_035463715.1 Actinomycetota bacterium
CGTCGCGGGAAGGGGCGTGGCTGATGCCGAGGTCGGTGAAGAAGGGCGCGTTCGTCGACGACCACCTGATGATCAAGGTCGTCGAGATGAACCGCAAGGGCGACAAGCGGGTCATCCGGACGTGGTCCAGGCGCTCGACGATCGTCCCTGAGATGGTCGGGCACACGATCGCGGTCCACGACGGACGCAAGCACGTCCCTCTCTACATCAGCGAGTCGATGGTCGGCCACAAGCTGGGCGAGTTCGCGCCCACGCGGACGTTCCGGAGCCACGCGCGCGGCGAGCGCAGCTCCTCGGTGAGGTAGCGGTCGAGGAACCTGGGAGAACATGCAAGCCAAGGCAACCGTTCGGTTCGTCAGGATCAGCCCGCCGAAGGCGCGGCGCGTGATCGACCTGATCCGGGGTCGTCACGTGGAGGAAGCGCGCCGCATCCTGAGGTTCTCGCCGCACGCGGCTTCCCGCACGATCGAGAAGGCGCTGAACTCCGCGGTCGCCAACGCCGAGCAGCAGCCCGGCGTGGCCCCCCAGAACCTGGTGGTCGAGCGGGTGTTCGTCGACGAGGGTCCGACGCTCAAGCGCTGGCGTCCGCGGGCGTACGGGCGGGCGGCGCGCGTGCGCAGGCGGACGTCGCACATCACGTTGGTCGTGAGGTCGTTGGGAGAGGAAGGCTAGTGGGACACAAGGTCAACCCGTACGGGTTCAGGCTGGGGGTGATCTATCCCTGGAAGTCCAACTGGTACGCCAGCAAGGACTACGCCGAGGCGCTCCACGAGGACATCTGGATCCGCAAGCACATCCGCAAGCGCCTGTCCCGCGCCGGCATCTCCTCGATCGACATCGAGCGCAAGGGGGACCAGATCTGGGTCTTCATCCGCACGGCGCGGCCGGGCATCGTGATCGGCCGCAAGGGCGCCGAGGTCGACAAGATCCGCAAGGACGTCGAGCGCGTCACGAAGAAACGCGTCGACGTCAAGGTCGAGGACATGAACTCCGCGGCCAGCGAGCTGCGGCCCGAGACCGACGCGACGCTTCTGGCGCAGGGCGTCGCCGAGCAGCTCGCGGGGCGGGTTTCGTTCCGCCGGGCGATGCGCCGGGCGGTCCAGACGGCGATGCGCTCGGGCGCCCTCGGCGTCCGCGTGCAGTGCGGCGGGCGCCTCGGCGGCACCGAGATGTCGCGGCGCGAGTGGTACCGCGAGGGCCGGGTGCCGCTGCATACGCTCCGCGCACGGATCGACTTCGGCCAGGCCGAGGGGCGCACGACGTTCGGGCAGATCGGCGTGAAGGTGTGGGTCTACCACGGCGACGAGATCCCGATCGCCGAGCAGGAGACCGAGCGGGCGCGGGCCCGGGCCCTGGCACAGGTCACGAGCGGCGGCGGCGCCTCGACCGGCGCGCTGATCACCGACGAGCGCGAGGCCGCCGAGCTGTCCGAGCCCGAGGCCGAGACGCCCGCTGCCGAGACGCCGGTCGAGACGCCCGCGGCCGAGGCAGAGGCCGAGACGCCGGCCGAGACGCCGGAGACGGCCGCGTCCGAGCCCGAGGCGGAGGCTGCGCCGGGCACCGCGCCGGTCGCCGAGGAGCCCCAGCCGGAGGGCGAGGCCTGATGCTCGCGCCCAAGAAGGTCAAGCACCGGAAGGTCCACCGCGGTCGCATGCGCGGACAGGCCAAGGGTGGGACCGAGATCCACTACGGCGACTACGGGTTGGTCGCGATGCAGCCGGCGTGGATCACCAACCGCCAGATCGAGGCCGCCCGTGTCGCGATCACGCGTCACATCCGCCGAGGCGGGAAGGTCTGGATCAACATCTTCCCCGACAAGCCCTACACGAAGAAGCCCGCCGAGACCCGCATGGGCTCGGGCAAGGGCAACCCGGAAGGCTGGGTCGCGGTCGTGAAGCCGGGCCGAGTGATGTTCGAGCTCTCCGGCGTGTCCGAGCAGCTCGCCCGCGAGGCGATGCTGCGCGCGGCACACAAGCTGCCGATCAAGACGAAGTTCATCACCCGCGCGGGAGGCGAATGATGGCCCGGGTGGCGGAGCTGCGCGAGCTGAACGACGACGAGCTGATGGCCCGGCTCGATTCGAACAAGGAGGAGCTGTTCAACCTACGCTTCCAGCTGGCGACGGGGCAGCTCGACAACCCGATGCGGATCACGCAGGTCCGCCGCGACGTCGCGCGGATCCTGACGGTCCTTCGAGAGCGGCAGATGCCCGTTCCCGTCGGGACGGAGGAGGCATCGTGAGCACCGACCCCGAACAGATCCAGATGAGCGAGCGCGCGCGCGGCCGGCGCAAGGTGCGCACCGGGGTGGTCGTGTCCGACAAGATGGACAAGACCGTCGTCGTGCGGATCGACCGCCAGATGCGGCACCCGCTGTACCGCAAGATCGTGCGGCGTTCGGAGAAGCTCGCCGCGCACGACCAGACGAACGACGCGCACGTGGGCGACCGCGTTCGTGTGATGGAGACCCGGCCGATGTCCAAGACGAAGCGGTGGCGCGTCGTCGAGGTCGTCGAGCGGGCCAAGTGAGGAACAGGGACAGGGAAGAAGACGGTGATCCAACAGGAGACGCGCTGCCGCGTGGCGGACAACACCGGGGCCCGAGAGGTCCTGGTGATCCGCGTGCTCGGCGGCTCGCACCGCCGGTACGCGGGCGTGGGCGACGTCGTCGTGGGCTCGGTCAAGGACGCCCTGCCCGGTGGCGGCGTGAAGAAGGGTGAGGTCGTCAAGGCCGTCGTCGTGCGCACCGCCAAGGAGCGCCGCCGGCCGGACGGCTCGTACATCCGGTTCGACGACAACGCCGTGGTCCTGCTGACGGCAGACGCGAAGAACCCGCGCGGCACCCGCATCTTCGGGCCGGTCGCGCGGGAGCTGCGCGACAAGCGGTTCATGAAGATCATCTCGCTCGCTCCGGAGGTGCTGTAGATGCCAGGGGTCGACATCAAGCGCGACGACACGGTCCGCGTCATGACCGGCAAGAGCCGCGGCCACGAGGGCCGCGTGATCCGCGTGCTCCCGCGGGATGGTCGCGTGCTGGTCGAGGGCGGCAACATGGCCAAGAAGCACCAGCGGACCACGGGCAAGCGGTCCACCGGCGGCCAACAGCTCCAGCAGGGAGGGATCATCGACACCGAGATGCCGATCGACATCTCGAACGTGCAGATCGTCTGCGGCACGTGCGGCAAGCCCACGCGGATCGGCCACCGGACCGACGCCGACGGTCGCAAGGTGCGGATCTGCCGCAAGTGCGAGGCGGACCTGTGATGGCGAGCGGCTACACACCCAGGCTCAAGCAGCGCTACCGCGACGAGCTGCGCGCGCGGCTGCAGCAGGAGCTCGGCCTGAGCAACCCGATGCAGGTGCCGATGCTGGAGAAGGTCGTCGTGAACATGGGCATCGGCGACGCGCTGAAGGACGGGCGCCTGCTCGAGGCCGCGGTCGAGGACCTGACGATCATCTCGGGCCAGAAGCCGATCGTGACCAAGGCGCGCAAGTCGATCGCCGGGTTCAAGCTCCGCGAGGGCATGGCGATCGGGGCGAAGGTCACGCTGCGAGGCGACCGGATGTGGGAGTTCGTCGACCGGTTGATCTCGACGGCGATCCCGCGGATCCGCGACTTCCGCGGCTTGGACCCGCGCGCGTTCGACGGGCACGGCAACTTCACGCTCGGCCTGACCGAGCAGCTGATCTTCCCCGAGATCGACTACGACAAGGTCGCGAAGGTCCGGGGGATGGACATCACGGTGGTGACGACGGCGAAGGACGACGACCAGGGGCGCGCGCTGCTCGCGGCGCTCGGCTTCCCGTTCGAAGGGATGCCGGCCGTGAGCGCGCAGGCCTCGTAGGGGTGCAGGGATGGCGAAGAAGGCGCTGATCGAGAAGCAGCAGAAGCAGCAGAGGTTCGGGGTCCGCGAGTACACGCGGTGCCGCCGGTGCGGCCGCGCGCGCGCGGTCTACCGCAAGTTCATGCTCTGCCGCATCTGCGTGCGCGAGCTCGCCCACGCGGGCGAGCTGCCGGGGGTGACCAAGGGCTCATGGTGAGCACGCTGCGCACCAACGTGACCGACCCGGTCGCGGACCTGCTCACGCGGATCCGCAACGCGAACCTGGCGTTCAAGGATGACCTGCCGGTCGCGGGCTCGCGGCTGAACGAGGCGATCCTGAAGATCCTCCAGCGGGAGGGCTTCATCGCCGGGTTCGAACGGGAAGGCGAGGCGCCCTTCCAGACGTTCAAGGTGACGCTGAAGTACGGCGCCAAGCGCGAGCGTGCGATCTCGGGCCTCCGCCGGATCAGCAAGCCCGGACGGCGCGTGTACGCGCCGCGGACCAAGCTTCCCCGCGTGATGGGCGGGCTCGGCATCGCCGTGCTGTCCACCTCGCAGGGCGTGATGACGGACAAGGACGCCGCGCGCCGAGGCATCGGCGGCGAGGTCCTCGCATTCGTGTGGTGAGAGGTTAGAGGCATGAGTCGGATCGGCAGGCAGCCCATCGAGGTCCCGAGCGGGGTCGACATCGAGGTAGGCGACGACTCCCTGGTGACCGTGAAGGGCCCCCGAGGCACGCTCTCGCAGCGACTGCATCCCGAGATGCGGGTCGTGCGAGACGACTCGACGCTGCGCGTGGAGCGCCCGAGCGACGAGGGGTTCCACCGGAGCCTGCACGGCCTGACCCGGACGCTGATTGCGAACATGGTCGAGGGCGTGACCAAGGGCTACGAGAAGCGCCTGCAGATCGTAGGCGTCGGGTACCGGGTCGCGATGAAAGGCACCGGCCTGGAGATCGCGGTCGGCTACTCGCACCCGGTCGCGGTCGAGGCGCCCGAGGGCATCGAGTTCGAGGTGCCGACGCCGACCAGCATCGTGGTCCGCGGCAACGACAAGGAGCAGGTGGGCCAGATCGCGGCCAACATCCGAAAGATCCGCAAGCCCGAACCGTACAAGGGCAAGGGGATCCGGTACGAGAACGAGCACGTGCGCAAGAAGGCCGGCAAGGCCGCGAAGGGCGGGGCGTGATGCAGGCCAAGCTCAAGCGCGAGGGGCGCATGCGCCGGCACGCCCGGGTCCGGCGCAAGGTCTCGGGCACGGCCGAGCGGCCGCGCCTGGCCGTGTTCCGTTCGAACCGGCACATCTACGCGCAGCTGATCGACGACGCGTCGGCGCGGACGGTCGCGGCCGCCTCGGACGCCGAGGTCAAGGCCGAGGGCGACAAGACCGCGTCGGCCAAGGCGGTCGGCCAGCTGATCGCGGACCGGGCGAAGCAGGCGGGCATCGAGCGGGCGGTGTTCGACCGCGGCGGGCGGCTGTACCACGGCCGGGTCGCGGCGGTCGCCGACGGTGCCCGAGAGGGAGGACTCTCGATCTGATGCGACGGTACGACGCGGGGGACCAGAAGAGCATCTACGAGGAGCGGGTCATCTCGATCAACCGAGTGGCCAAGGTCGTCAAGGGCGGCCGTCGCTTCTCGTTCGCAGCGCTCGTCGTCGTCGGCGACGGGGCGGGCCGCGTCGGCGTCGGCTACGGCAAGGCCAAGGAGGTGCCGGCGGCGATCGCCAAGGGCGTCGAGGAGGCCAAGCGCAAGATGTTCGACGTCCCGATGATGGGAACGACGATCCCGCACGAGGTCACGGGACGGGACGGCGCCGGCGTCGTCCTGCTGAAGCCGGCCGCGCCCGGCACGGGCGTGATCGCCGGGGGGCCCGTTCGCGCGCTCATCGAGTGCGCCGGGATCAAGGACATCCTGTCCAAGTCGCTCGGCTCCGCGAACGCGATCAACATCGTGAAGGCCGCCGTGGCCGGGCTCCGCTCGCTGCGCCGGCCCGAGCACGTCGCGCGCCTGCGGGGCCGGGACGTGCATGAGGTGGCCCCCAAGCCGATGCTCGAGGCCGTCGCGGCCGCGCAGGAGCGGCTGGCCGCGACGCGCGCCGCCAAGCTCGAGGAGGTCTACGCCGAGCAGCAGGCAGCTCCGGCGCAGCAGACGCGCGGCCGAGGCCGCGGGCCCGGAGGTGGTCGCCGGTGACACGGCTGAAGGTGACCCAGGTCCGCAGCGTGATCGACCGGCCGAAGGACCAGAAGGACACGGTCCGCCGGCTCGGGCTGCACCGGATCAACGACTCGGTCGTGAAGGACGACCGGCCGGAGATCCGCGGGATGATCGACAAGGTCCGTCACCTGGTGACGGTCGAGGAGGTCGCATCGTGAAGCTGCATCACCTGAGGCCCGCCGAGGGCTCCCAGAAGGACCCCACCCGGGTCGGGCGTGGCCGCGCCGGGCGTCGCGGCAAGACCGCCGGGCGGGGCACCAAGGGGTACCTCGCCAAGCACAACCCCAAGCTCGGGTTCGAGGGCGGTCAGATGCCCCTGCAGCGCCAGGTCCCCAAGCTGAAGGGCTTCAAGAACCCGAACCGGGTCGAGTACTCGGTGGTGAACGTCGAGCAGCTGGAGGCGGTCTTCGGCGGGACGGGCGAGGCAGACCCGGCGACGATGCATGCGCACGGGCTCGTCCACAAGGGTCAGCGGGTCAAGGTGCTGGGCCGCGGGGACGTGTCAGTGGCGCTCGTCGTGCGCGCCCACGCCTTCTCGCAGACCGCCAAGGACAAGCTCGAGCGGGCCGGAGGCCGCGCCGAGACTATCGGCTAGCGACGGTAGGATAGGGACTCGTGCTCAGAGCCTTCGTCAACGCCTTCAAGGTCCCCGACCTCCGAAACAAGATCCTGTTCACGCTGCTCATGATCGTCGTGTACCGGTTCGGCTCGCACGTTCCGGTGCCGGTGGTCGACATCGGAGCGCTGAAGCGTGAGCTCGAGGCCCAGGGGGGCGGCGGGTTCCTCGGCTTCATCAACCTGTTCTCGGGTGGCGCCCTCGGCAACATCGCGGTGTTCGGGCTCGGGATCATGCCGTACATCACGTCGTCCATCATCATGCAGCTGCTCACGGTCGTGATCCCCAAGCTCGAGCAGTGGCAGAAGCAAGGGGAGCAGGGCGTCAAGAAGATCAACCAG
>DATHSY010000108.1:0-8110 GCA_035463715.1 Actinomycetota bacterium
GCTTCGCCTCGCCGAGCCGGAACATCTCGCGCGACATCTGCCGCCACCAGATCTCCTCGCCGACCGCCTCGAAGATCGCCTGCACCTGGCTGACGTGCTCGAGGATCGCACGGACCTTCAGCTCGTTGATCTCACGCGGCAGGCGGTAGTCGATCACGAGCTCCTCACGCGGGGTGATCCACGGGGTCCCCGGGCGGAACACGTCGAACGGCTCCCAGACCGGCAGGAACTCCTGCGCCCAGTCCTGCGTCACGGTCGCGTGCAGCACGCGCGACCCCGCGCCCCCGGCCTCGCGGAGCGCCCGCGTCGCCCACGACGAGACCGACTTGTGGGCCTCGTGATCGGTCATCCCATCGGGTCCGAACGTCAGGATCGTGTCAGGGCGGACGTCGTGGACGATCTGCACGACGCGGTCGTAGCCCTCCTCGGGAAGGCCGGTCTCCATGTCGACGTCGGGAAGATCGAGCCACACGTGTTCGTCGACGCCGAGGACGGCGAGCGAACGCTCGAGCTCGTCGGTGCGGACCTCCCCCATCTCCTCAGGGGGCCACACCTCCTCGTCCATCGACCCGCCCTCACCGCGGGTCGCCGTCACGCAGACGACGCGCGAGCCCGCACGGACCGCGCGTGCCATCAGCCCGGCCGACAGGTACGCCTCGTCGTCCGGATGCGCCCAGATGCCGAGGATCGTCGCGCCGAGCTCGTCCACGTCAGTACGTCACTCAGGCGGGCGGCGTCTGCGAGTGGATCGCCCGGGAGATGCGCTCCAGCAGGTGAGCCGGGACCTCGTCGCACCCGCACTTGGAGCGGATGAGGGCCTTCAGGTTCCGGTGGAAGTCGGAGTGATCCGTGCACGGCCCGCAGAGGATGAGATGCTCCTCGATCTCCACCCGCAGATCATCACCGAGCTCCCCATCGAGGAAGAGCTCGATCCGCCGCATCACTTCCCGACACTCAATCTCTGACAAGGCCACGCTCCCGTACCGTCTCCCACAACGCCTTCTGGAGCGACTTCCTTCCCCGATGCAGCCGCGACATCACGGTGCCGATCGGCACGTCGAGGATCTCGGCGATCTCCTTGTACGAGAACCCCTCCACGTCAGCCAGCCAGACGGCCATCCGGAACTGCTCCGGCAGCGCTTCCAGGGCACGCTGAACGTCCTCGTCGGGGATCCGCTCCAGGACCGAGGTCTCGGCCGATGCCTCGGTCGATCCCCCGAGCCGGTCGTACAGGTACCAGTCCTCGACGTCGTCGTCCGAGATCGTGACGGGCTCGCGCTGCTTCTTCCGGTAGGAGTTGATGAACGTGTTGGTGAGGATCCGATACATCCAGGCTCGCAGGTTCGTCCCCTCCTGGAACCCGCCGAACCCGCGGTAGGCGCGCAGGTACGTCTCCTGCACCAGGTCCTCGGCATCCGAGGGGTTCCTGGTCAGACGCAACGCCGCCGCGTACAGGTTCGGCAGGAGCGGGAGGACGTCGCGCTCGAACCGCTCGCGCAAGGCCTCCTCTTCGGCCGTCGCCTGGCTCCGTGACATCGTTCGTCACAGTATCCCCGAACGTCGTCCGGCCGACCCCCCCCATAGCCTGGTCCTCTGGCCTTGGCTCTCGGCGGTCCCGGTGTCGTTCCCGCGGCCGGGTGCGAAGATGGACCGATGGCGAACGGCAACAACGAACGCCGCGGACGCTGGGGTGGTTTCGACCTCGGGCCCGGCTCCGGCGAGCCACGACGGCTGCGAGCGTCGCCGTGGGTCTGGATGCTCGGGTTCCTGGTGGTCCTGATCCTGTTCCAGTACCTCGCCTCCCCGCGGCCGACCGAGATCGATTACTCGGTCTTCCTCGATCGCGTCGAGGCGGGCCAGATCTCCGGCCCGGTCGGGATCTCGGAGACATCGGTCAGCGGCACGTTCAAGGAGGGCGGACGCGATGTCCGCTTCACCTCGGACATCCCCCCGATCCTCATGGGGACCACCACGCTCCAGGAGACGCTGGAGGCCAACGACGTCGAGTACACCGGTGCCCCGGCGGGAGTGCTGTCGAGCTTCCTGCTCGGCTGGGTGGCACCGCTGCTGCTGTTCGGGCTGTTGTGGTTCTTCCTGATCCGCCGGATGAGCGGCGCGCAGACCTCCGCGGCGTTGAACCTGGGCCGCAACCGCGTGAAGATCTACGACCGCAAGGAGATGAAGACGACGTTCGGCGACGTCGCCGGCCTCGACGAAGCGGTCGAGGAGCTGCGCGAGATCGTCGACTTCCTGAAGACGCCCAAGAAGTACCAGCGGCTCGGCGGGCGGATCCCGAAGGGCGTGCTGCTCCTCGGACCTCCCGGATGTGGCAAGACCCTGCTCGCGCGGGCCGTCGCAGGTGAGGCGAACGTCCCCTTCTTCTTCATGTCGGGCTCGGAGTTCGTCGAGATGTTCGTCGGTCTGGGCGCGGCGCGCGTGCGAGAGCTGTTCCAGCAGGCGAAGGAGAAAGCGCCCGCGCTGGTGTTCATCGACGAGATCGACACGATCGGCAAGGGACGGGGCGGCGCGCTCGGGGCCGGGTTCGGCTCGCACGACGAGCGTGAGCAGACGCTGAACCAGCTCCTGGTCGAGATGGACGGGTTCGACTCGTCGAAGGGCGTCATCATCATGGCCGCGACGAACCGGCCCGACGTGCTGGACCCGGCGCTCACGCGACCGGGACGGTTCGACCGTCAGGTGGTCGTCGACCGGCCGGACCTTCGGGGGCGCGAGGCGATCCTCCGCGTGCACGCGCGAGGCGTCGCGATGGATCCGAACGTCGACCTCCGCGTGCTCGCCAGTCGGACGCCCGGGTTCACCGGGGCGGACCTCGCGAACATCGTGAACGAGGCGGCGCTGCTCGCCGCCCGCGCCGAGAAGAACTCAGTGACGATGGACGAGCTCGAGGAGGCCATCGACCGCGTCACCGCCGGTCTGGAGCGCAAGAGCCGCGTGATGTCCGAGAAGGAGCGCGAGATCGTCGCCAAGCACGAGATGGGCCACGCCCTCGTCGCCCTCGACATGCCGACGGCGGACCCGGTCCACCGGGTGTCGATCATCCCCCGCGGCGCCGCCGCCCTGGGCATGACGATGCAGCGTCCGCTCGAGGACCGGTACTTGCTGACCGAGCCGGAGCTCAAGGACCGCCTGGCGATCCTGCTCGGCGGGCGCACCGCCGAGGAGATCGCGTTCGACCAGATCTCAACCGGCGCCCAGAACGACCTCCAACGCGCGACGGAGATCGCGCGCGCGATGGTGACGGAGTACGGGATGAGCGACCGGATCGGCCCGCTGTCCTTCGGGCAGGACGGCTTCCGCGGCGGGGGAGGCTACCTGTTCCCCGGACAGGGCCCGGAGCTCTCACCCGAGCTCGCCTCGGCCGTCGACGACGAGGTGAAGCTGCTCGTCGACGAGGCACATGACCGCGCGCGCAAGACGCTCGAGTCCAAGCGCGACTTGTTGGATCGCCTGTCGGACCTCCTGATGGTGACCGAGGTGATCGACGGCGCCGAGCTGACGGGGTACGTCGAAGGCTCGAAGGAGATCCCCACCGTCGAGCAGGCGCGCGAACGGCAGGCGTCCGAGAACGGAAGCCGCGACACGGCGCGTACGCCGTCCGGTCCCGGCATCATCGCGGCGCCGGAACAGGGCGTTGTTCCACCGCCCCCCGCCGGCTCCGTCGGCTAACCGGACCCTGGACCGCCCGCCACCGTCAGGTCGAACCGGCCGCGGAAGCGTTCGAGGAACCGGTTGTAGTTGCGCTTGGACAGCCGCGCGCGCTTGTCGGGCGGCGTGTTGGCCCACATGCGGTGCTCGTGCCTGTCGACCGGAACCGGTACCACCACCGCGCGGAGCCCCCGCTCCTTCACGCGGAAGGACAGCTCGATGTCGGCGCTGCGGTACCAGCGGAACCGCTCGTCGAACAGTCCGCACTCGGCAAGGACGTCGCGCCGGAACGCCATCAGGTAGCCCTCGATCGCATCGACGTCCGGCCCGTCGGACGGCTCGAACTCGCGCAGGTCGGACGTCACGATCCCGAACGGTCCGCACACACCGACCGACGGGTCCGCGAGCGCCGCCTCGAGCGGTGCGAGCGCGTCGCCCCTCGGTTCGATCGATGCGTCGGCGACGAGCACGACGGAGCCGAGCGAGCGTCTGAGCCCCGCGTTGCGCGCGGCGCCCCACCCGGTTCCGTCGACCAGCCGCACCATCTCGACGTCGTCGCCGAAGGCGTCCGGGTGCGCCCCGGTCACGTCCGCGACGATGAACTGGATCCTCCGGTCGCCTGCGTGGGCGCGGAACGCGCGGATCGCCCGCACGACGTCCTCGGGCCAGCCCTCGACAACCCAGTGGACGCTCACCTCGTAGGTCGCCGGCTCGTCCAGCACGGACGCGACCTCCTCGGGGCGGAGGCGGCGCGCCGCCCCCGGCGGACCGGTCGGTTCCAGATGGGAGCCCTCCGGGGCGTCGATCACCGTGTAGCCGAGCTCCGCGATCCGTTCGCGGAGCCGGTCCGCGGTCGCGAAGTCGCGTGCCCGTCGGGCCTGCTCCCGGTCCGCCGCGAGTCGCCGGACTTCGTCCGGCACGTCAGCCATCGCGATGCCGGCGGATGAAGTCGAGGACGACCCCATCGACCCGGTCGGGCTGCTCGGAGTGGTAGAGGTGCCCCGCCCCCTCGAGCAGCACGAGCTCCGCGTTCGGGATCCGTTCCGCCAGGATGCGCGCGTTGTCCACGTCGATCACGGCGTCCTCCGTCCCGTGCATCACGAGGGTCGGGACCGCGATGTGGGGCAGCCGCTCGTATGCGTCTAACCCCTGCATCGCCTCGTACTGCCGGCGCCCAGCGTACGGCCGCTGCGGGTTCCGCGATCCGACGCGCAGATCCTCGGCGACGTGCTCGGGGTGCTCCCGGGCGAAGCGCTCGGAGTACAGGGAGAGCCACGGCTTGTCCTTCGGCACCGTGCGGCGCACCGGCGCGACGCGGGCACCGCCGGCGTGCGTGCACGCGAGGATCAAGGACTGCACGCGCTGCGGCGCCGCGAGCACGAGCTCCTGCGCCACCATCCCGCCGAACGACTGGCCGTACACGTGCGCGCGCTCGAGGCGCAGCTCGTCGAGGAGCGCCAGCGTGTCGTCCGCGAAGATGCGCATCGTCATCGGTTCGTCCGGCGCGTCCGACCGTCCGTTCCCGCGATGGTCGAACGCCACGACGAACAGCTCGGCCGCCAGGTGCGGGATGTTGCGGCGCCAGCCGGGGATGTCCCCCCCGAGCCCCTCGAGCAGAACGATCGGCGGGCGACGCGGATCGCCGGCGACCTCGTAGTACAGCGCGCAGCCGTCGGGACGGACCAGGCGCGCCACGTGCCTCGGTTAGACGGGCTCCTTCGCCACCGAGCGAAGGCGTCCCGCGACCGCCTCGAGCGTCTTGAGCGCGATCGACGGGTGCTCCATCAACAGGCCGCGGAAGACCCACTCCGTGATGCCCGACAGGCGGACGTCGGACATCGCGGTCACGCTCGCCGTGCGCGGCCCGCCGTCGAGCAGCGCGATCTCCCCGAAAAAGTCGCCGGGACCGAGCACGGCCTTCGCCTTGCCACCGACCGTGACGGCGCACTCACCGTCCATGATCAGGAACAGACCGACGCCGCGCTGCCCCTCCCTGGCGATCACGGTCCCTGACTTGTGGTTGACGTCCTTGGCCGCCTTCGCGATCAGCGAAAGCTCGCGACGCGAGCAGGCGGAGAAGATCGGGACGTTGGCGAGCTTGGTCGTGATCTGGTCCTGCGCCACCGGTGAGACCTCCTCACGCCGCACGGGCGGATCGTTGCGGCGCCCGGATCCTACCCCGATCGCGCAGGGAGCGGGCGAGGCGCGCGGACCGTAGGATGCCGTCGTGAGCGAACGCAGGCGGCTCGCGGCGATCGTCGTGCTCTTCCTGATCGGGTTCGCCATGGTCGCGCTCGCCGACGCCGTGGACTCGGTCTGGCCGCTGTTCGTCACGCCGTTCGTCTACGCCGTGATCCCCTGGCTCATCACCCGGCCCGACGCCTGACGACTTCGGTCACCACGGCGGCTATCTGGTTCCAAGACAGGTCGCGTACGCTCGAGCCATATGTGTCTGACCGCCGGCCCGGCGACGTCGGCCGACGCGTCACCTGGGTTCGCAGCGGGCCGAGGCTGACCACTGGATTCAAGACATCTCTGTGCGAACCATAGGCCAGGCTGGCCTCGACCTGACCGCGTCGTCAGCCAAGCCGAACGGGAGTCTCGGCTGCGGGGCATCTTCAAGAGGGGCAAGTAGCACCACTTGCGCCGCACCTCGAGGCCACCTCCGGGCTCGAAGCCCTCGCGCCGAGAGGCTTCGGATCGTCAGGACCGTTCGATCTCGAAAGACACCCTCCGCAGTGTGAACGAGAGTGTCGCCATGTCCCGTTCGATCCGGACCTCCCGATAGGTCAACCCCCTGACGAGCTCGGGGAGGGCCACGCTCACCACGGGCAGCGACGGCTGGACCGGTCGGAGTACCACGCGGCCACCGGAGAGGGACGCGCTCGCCGCGATCCCCTGCTCGCTCTGATCCAAGCGGATCACCACCCGACCATCCTTGAGACGGATGGTGGCGGGGACCGAAGCGCGCACCGCGCGCTCAAGCTCCTCTTCGGCCAACTCTGCCGTTCCTTCGCCGCTCACGGCGCTGATCTTGGTCCGGCCTCCAACCACCAGCTGACCCGGAGAGAACGTGACATCGTGGAGGGTGAGCGTCACTGACTGAAGGGACATACCCTCCCCGCTTGACGCTCCGTTGGCCTGCATCGTCACCGAATCGACGTTACCGCTCACCAACTCAGGGATGAACGGGAGACCGCCCATCGAGACCGACGGGCGCTCGCTCAGCGAGAGGTTGCTCTGGAGACCGCGTCCCACCCAGTACTCGGCCATCAACCGAAGTCCGAGGTCTGCTACCACCAGGACGACCGCCACCGCCGCCAGCGATATCAGAAACTTGCGCATGCTCGGAGCCTACGACGGTTGCCTTCTCGACTTCCGCGAGCCCGAATGACGTCGTTCCAACCGAGTCCGCAGATGACGCCGTGAGCTCGGGTCGGGCCCCGAACCGCGAGGAGCAGCCCGGAAGGGCAAGCAGCGGAACGGCCAACAGGAGCAGGAGGGCCTTGGCGCGTCGCACGGCTTGTCGTATATCCCCGGGCGCCCGAACCAACAACCCCGCTGCGTGAGGTAGTCGCGAACGCCGCCAGACGCAAGCGTGAGATGGACAGTTCGCCCGGGCCGAGGGGGCTCAACGTCGACGCCAGGGTTCTCTCGATGGACGAGATCCGAAGGACCGCGATCGTCGGTGGGCTCATCCATGAGTACAGCGGGCAGGCCGCATGAAAGGGATCGGAGTCTCTGACCCCTTCACGAGACGCACCCACGTCGAAAGTCGGACCCGCCGCAGCCCTCGCGGTCAGGAAGGGAGATCGACCAGGCGGAAAGAGTTGCTGTTACGGGCAGCGTGGATGGGCTCCGCGCCGCCCGTCGCCAAAGCAACATAGCGGCCGTCTCGAAGGGTCTTGGGCAAGCGGTAGGACCACTCAACAAGGCCGCTCTCTGGCTCCTTCAGATGATGGGATGGCCGGAACCAGTTCGGTTGCGAACAATCTCCTCGCAGGAACCGTCTTGCCTTGGGATGCCACCACAGGCACCCAGCGGTGCGCCGCATAAGTGCCAGTCTCACTCGCCCGACCTCCTGAAACACCCCCGCTGAGTCGCCTCGGATCCGGTGCAGTTCCTCCCGATCGATGCAACGGCTGTGGCGCGGTCGCTCGATCCTTGTGATCGTGCCCGGATCACCGTGGCCTTCCGGCTCCGGGGGTGGATCGGGAACCTCGCCGAGCGGCTGCCATGCGGTGTGGGGGCCAGTTGAGAACGGCGTCCACTGGATCTCCTTCTCCACGGGGAGGGGGCAGCACTCGAAGTTCTCCTTGGTTCGTGCCCTGATGGACCACTCGTCTGTGGTTCCCCACCAGTTATCCGTGGCCAAGACCGCGTACTCGCTGACACCGCTTCCGGGGGGCGTCCGAACGTCCTTGGAGAAGTACTCCGAGTTCAG
>DATHSY010000109.1:0-4856 GCA_035463715.1 Actinomycetota bacterium
CAGGGTGCGTCGGTCAGCGTCCATCTCCCGACGGACGCCCTCCGCGTCCTGCAGGAAAGCCCGAACGGGGTCGCGGCGCGGACCTGATCCCGTGCGGACCTCCCCCCGTCCGCTGTCTGGCTCCGAACCGCGTCGGCGGGGAAGATATGCGCCATGGCATCACGACCTTCCTCAGCGATGGTGTGGTCGGCTCTCGTCACGATCGTGGCGCTGGGCGTCGGCGTCGCTCTCGCGCGCGACGGGGCCGTCCCTTGCGGCGGATGGAGGGTCGTCGACTCTCCCAACCCTGGCGCCGACAACTTCCTGTTCGGGGTGGCGGCGTCGGCCGGCGACGACGCCTGGGCGGTCGGGTCCTCGCGCGACGCGTCCGGCCGGTCGCGGACGCTCGCCCTTCATTGGGACGGACGCACGTGGCGGATCGTCCCCACGCCGGAAGAGGGTCCAGGGGACGGCTTCCTGAACGCGGTCGCGGTCGCGTCGCAGAGCGATGCTTGGGCGGTGGGGATGCAGCGTGACGACGCCGGACGGGCCCGGACGCTGGCGATGCGGTGGGACGGCGGTGCTTGGTCGATCGTGCCGACCCCCAACTTCTCCTCTGCCGACCACCGGCTGTCCTCGGTCGCGATCGCCTCAGCCGACCTCGCGTGGGCGGTCGGCGACGCGAAGCACGGCGACACGTTCCGTTCGCTCCTGTTGCGCTGGGACGGAGAGCGGTGGGGCCCTGTGCCGGTCCCCGTGCATGCGGACGCCCATGCGTTGGCCGCCGTGACGGCCTCCGGCGGGCGCGCAACCGCCGTCGGAGGGACGTGGCGCAGGAACGGAGGGCTGGAGCCGCTCGTGCTGACGTGGGATGGATCGACGTGGCGCCGGGCGGACGCTTCGCTTGCAGGTGAGCACGGCACCACCCTGGCCGGCGTCTCGGCATCGTTGTCCGGCTCCTCGTGGGTCGTGGGGGGGTTCCCCGGCATCCGCGGTACCGCGGGCTTCGCGGCGACATCGATCAACGGCGGGGGACCGTGGGTGGGCGCGAACCGAGCGCTCGCGACGGGCGTCGTGAGCGATTCCCTATCCGGCGTCGCGGCGTTCGGTGACGGGGCTGCGTGGGCGGTCGGCAGCTCCTTCGACGGCCGCCGCGAACGGACGTTGATCGAGCTCGGGGTCGACGGTGGCTGGGGGACGACGCTGAGCCCGAACGTCCCCGGGCGCGACAACCACCTCCTGGACGTCGCTGCGTTGCCGAACGGAGAGGCGTGGGCCGTCGGAAGCTCGACGGGGCCGGATGCGAGCGAGCAAACGTTGATCCAGCACCACTGCCCGGCGGGCGCCGGACTCAGAACTGGGTGAGCTCGCTCATCCCCTCGCGTTGCTGTTCGCGAGCGAAGTGCCGGTAGGCGACGAACCCGATCGCGACCGCTACGAGGCTGGCGATGAGCATCGAGGTCGCCGCGGCGTTGACCGCGGGGGTGGGGGACGACCGGGCGGCCGCGTAGATCTTGACGGCAAGTGGTTCGCTCGTGGCGGGTCCGGACAGGTAGCGCACGACGATGAAGTCGTCGATCGCGTCGGCGAACACCACCGCTGCGCTCGCGAAGATCGCCGGGTACAGCAGCGGAAGCAGGACCCGGCGGACGCTGTCCGTCGGCGTCGCGCCGAGGTCCATGCCGGCTTCCTCGTACTCTTTGCCGATCGAGAGTAATCGGGCCCGGACGATGATCACGGCGTACGAGATCTGGCGGGACACCAGACCGAGGAGCTGTGCGGTGGTTCCGAGCTGAACGGCGTTCTGGAGCAGGAACAGGAACGTCAGGAGCAGCGCGACGCCGACGATGATCTCCGGCACGACGAAAGAGAAGAGCATCACGAAGTTCGCCGTGCTCGCGACCCGGCCGCGCCACCGGTCGATCCCGATCGCGAACGCCACCCCGATCGGGACGGCGATCAGCATCGTGACCCCGGCCAGCTTGATGCTCTGGACCATCGCCTGCCGCAGTGCTTCATCCCGCCAGAGCGAGTCCTCGTCGATCGTCCACCACCGCAGCGAGAAGCCCTGCCACGAGCTGCGCGATCGGCCCGCGTTGAACGAGTACACGATCGCGATCACCACGGGGATGATCGACCAGGCCAGGTACCCCCACGTGATCGCCTCGAGGATCCGCGGCTTGCGCCACGGATCCCGGAGCCAGCCGCGGACGCCACCCGGGCTGGGGATCGGCTGCGCGACCGGCGACGGACGCGGCGCGAGGGCGGTTTCGCTCACGCTGCCTCCGTCGCGCGCTTGGTGCTGCGCAGGTAGTACATCATCGGCACGAGCAGGATCACCGTGAGGATCAGCACCAGGCTCGCGGCCTGGGGGATCCGTCCCTGCCCGTAGACGGAGACGTCGATCAGGTTCCCGATCATCGAGGTCCGAGGCGAGTTCGACAGCAGGTCGTTCGTGTAGTAGTCGCCGAACATCGGAAGCGCCACGATCACCAGGCCGGCGAGGATCGCAGGCTTCGACAACGGGAGGGTCACGCGGAGGAAGGTCTGCGCGGGGCTGGCGCCGAGGTCCCGTCCGGCCTCGAGGTAATCCTTGTCGATCCGGTCGAGCTGCCCGAACAGCGGGAGGATCATGTAAGGGATGTAGCCGTACACGAGTCCGAGAACGATCGTGATGTGCTCGCCCGTCAGCCACGCCCTAGGCTCGACGAAGGGGAGGAAGCCCAGGATGTCGTTCACGTAGCCGTCGCCCTCGAGCAGGCTCGCCCACGCGTACATCCGCATGAGGTAGTTGATCCAGAAGGGCGCGATCAGCAGGACCAGGAACAGGCCCTTGCGATGCCCCCCGTACCGCGCGACGAAGTACGCGACCGTGTACCCGATCACCAGGCACAATAGGCTGGACGCCGCCACGTAGGCGAACGTCCGGACGAACGCCTCCGTGAAGATCGCGTCCTCGCCAACGATCTTCGACAGCGTCTCGTTGAACACATCGAAGCTCCACCACCACGGCTCGTAGACGGGGATGGGGTTCTGGAAGATCGGGTCGACGTAGCCGAAGGCGACCGTGAGGATCATGTAGAACGGCAGCACGAATAGCACGAACAGCCACGCGATCGCGGGCATCGTGAATGACGGCCAGAACCACCGCGGGTACCAGACGCCCGTCGCGTGCTCGTGTCCCGGCGGCGGGCCCGGGCGACGCGGTTCCTCGATCGTTACCGCGTCACCCGGCGTGTGTTCTTCGTCGAGGACGGTGTCGCTACGCACCGGCCTTGAACTCGTCCCAGACGTCCTGCCACATGCCGTCCGTTTCGGGGGTCACCTCGAGGATGAACAGCCCCGTGTCGAAGTCCTCCTCGCGCACGATCGCCGTGTCGAGGCTCTCCGGGACGTACCCCTGTCCGATGAGGTTGTCGGGGTTCAGGGAGGTGAGCGGCGGCTGGTATCCGTTCCACCCGAAGTTCTTGAGCGCCCACTTCTCGTCGATCATGAAGTTGAGGAACAGGTGCGCGAGAACCGGGCTCTCGGCGCCCGCGAGCACGACCATCGTGTCGTTCCCGATCGGGCCGACGCCGTCCTCGGGGAACCAGAACCCGAGGACGTCCGTCGGGACGCCCTTGGGCAGGTACCACTGCGCGCCGACCATGTCGCCCGACCACGCCTGGTGGACCCAGAACTCGTCCTCGGGCAGCCTCGCGTACGCGCCGTTGATCGTCGCCCGGACGTCCATCGTGTCGACCAGCTGGAGCAGGTCGGCCTTGGCCTTGTCGAGCGACGCCTGATCGTCGGTGTTGATGTCCGTGATCCCGTTGCGAAGCAGGGCCAGGCTGATCGCCTCGCGGTAGTCGTCGTAGACGCCGACCTTACCTGCGTACTTCGTGTCCCACAGGATGTCCCAGCCCTTCTCGGCCATCTCTTCGTCGCTGATGTGGTCGCGGCGGTACCCGATGCCGGTGGTGTAGATCGTGTACGGCACCGTGTACAGCCAGCCCTGGTCGTAGAAGGGGTTCTGGAAGCTCGGCCACACGTTTGCTTCGAGGTTCGGGATGTAGGAGTGATTGAGCGGCTGGAACAGCTTTGTGGCTGTCATCTTGCCGAGGTAGTCGATCGTCGGCCAGAAGACGTCGGCGTGCACCTGACCGGCCGAGAGCTTCTGTGCCGCCTCGCCCGAGATGCTCTCGAAGGTCGTCCACTCGTACTGGGTGTCGTACAGCGTTTCGTACTGGTTCAGGACGGCCTTCCACATGTACGCGTCCCACTGGTAGAGCTGGACGGTCGTGCCCTGCTCGGGGTCGAGGCCGTCCTCGATCGGCGGGACGTCGTCGTGGATCGGCAGCGTGACCGGGTTGTCGGGCGACGCGATCTCGTACAGCTCACCGTCCCCGTCTCCCGTGCCGGGTCCCTGTTCCCGCGGGTTCCCCCCGCACGCGGCGAGGATCGCGGCGAGCGACGGGACCGCGAGCGCACCCGCAGACCCGCGGAGGAACTGCCTCCGGGACAACGGCGACAGGCGTCGGTACCTTGGCCGGTACTGATCCATCGCTTCTCCCTCCTCCCGGCTGCGGTTTGAGCGCCGGTTCAATCGAAGTGAAGTACCACAGCCCGCTCGCAGGCGCAAGCCAGTGAACGGCGGTCAGGACCGCCGTCGGGCTCGGCTGAAGGGCCGTTCAACCGAGTTGTATCATGCGGCGGCGTCCGACCCTCGGGGAGCGAACCGTGACCGACGATGGCACAGCGACCGAACCCGTCGTGCTCATCGAGGACATCGGCGCCGTCCGGCGGCTGACGATGAACCGCCCGAAGGCGCTCAACGCGCTGAACGGTGAGCTCCTGGACGCTCTCTCGGTGGGGCTGGCCGAGGCCGCAGACGACGA
>DATHSY010000110.1:0-5707 GCA_035463715.1 Actinomycetota bacterium
GGACCCGGTGCTCGAGCAAGGCGTCGAGGTCGCGTTCGGAGACGTTCGTCCCCGTGTAGCTGATCTCGTCGGCCGACCACCCGTGCCGCAGCGCGTGCGCGACCTCGCCCGGCGAACACGCGTCGATCCCGACGAAGCCCAGCCGGCGGACGTACTCAAGGACCTGTGGGTCGCGCTGCGCCTTGAGCGCCAGGCGGAGCCGGAACGGGACATCGATCCGCGCGAAGGCCTCCACGAGCGAGCGCGCCTGCTCGCCGATCCGCTCGAGGTCGTAGACGAACAACGGCGTACCGTGTTCCCGCGCCAGCAGCTCAGCGTCGCGGCCCGCGACGCTGAGGCGGCCGTCCCGGACCTCGAGGCCGGGACGCTCCCACCACGGTTGCGGGCTGACCTGCATGTCGGAGCACGATGGTAGCGTCCCGCCGTGGAGCCCAAGCGCTGCGAGTGGGCCGGCACTGCCGATCCGCTGTACCTCGAGTACCACGACGCCGAGTGGGGCGTCCCTTCTCACGACGATCGCCACCTGTTCGAGATGCTCGTCCTCGAAGGCGCGCAAGCCGGCCTCTCCTGGTCCACGATCCTGCGGAAGCGGCAGAACTACCGGCGCGCCTTTGCCGGCTTCGACGCACCGAAGGTCGCCCGCTTCGACGCGAAGAAGGTCGAAGAGCTCATGGCGGACCCGGGGATCGTCCGGAACCGCCTGAAGATCGAGTCGTCCGTCAACAACGCCGCACGGGTGCTCGACGTGCAGCGCGAGCTCGGCTCGCTCGACACGTACCTGTGGACCTTCGTCGGGGGAAAGCCGATCGTGAACCGCTGGAAGAAGCTGACGGATCTCCCCGCCGAAACGGACGGATCCAAGGCGATGAGCAAGGATCTCAAGACGCGCGGCTTCCGCTTCGTCGGCCCGACCGTCTGCTACGCGTTCATGCAAGCCGTCGGCATGGTCTTAGATCACACCATCGACTGCTTCCGGTTCCAGGAGTTGGCAAGCGTGTCGGTCCTTCCTCTCCCAGGTACGTTGAACCCGTCGTACCTGGGCCCTAGGATCCGTGGACCGGCCAAGGCAAGGGGGATAGCCGATGACGCCTGACCATGTTCGTAGGCTGCTGCTATCCGACGAGGAGATGGCGCACCTTCAGGCCGCGGATCCCGAGGTCCGGCGCCGGGTCCGCGACGTGCTCGAGCAGATCCGCCGGGGGGAGCACTCGACGGATCGCCTGACCGAGGGGGACGTCCGGGACCTCCTCCGTGGCCGCTCGTAGCGTCCATGTCGTGATCATCGCGACGCTCGGTCGTTGAGAACGGCCGTTCGGTCGCCCGCGGCGCGACGAGTGCCGCGTCACCCCGTGCTCGGCTCCGGCGCCATGCCGCACTTCGGCTATCGCCTCGACTGAAGGTCGTGGTGCTCGCAGGCCGAACCGCCGCCCTGGTTTTCGCCACGGGTGGGGAGGGGAAGATCAGCGGCCATGGCGACCGAGTCGATCCAGCCGGGCTCGCACGCCGGGGAGAAGATCGGCGACACCGACGACCCGGGCCACCCGCAGCCGGACGAAGCTGAGGTCGAGAGCGCGCGCCTGCTCGAGAACGACGCACGTGACGCCCTGCGCGTCCGTGGCTTCACGGGCGAGGAGATCCGCAGGCTCGCGGACGAGTACGTCGCGCTGGACCTCGGCGAGGACACCGACGAGTTCATCCTCTGGGCCATCCGCAACCGCGACGAGGCCCACTAAGCCGCCCAGCCGAGCGAACCATCCCCGCCCCTCGTCCGTACGCCTTCTGTCGACCGGAACACGGGGAGGGGCGATGCAGGCACGGACGAACTCAGGACGTCTGCGGCTCGCGGCCGGAGCCGCGGCCATCGCGGTTGGGCTCTTCGGCGTCGCGACCGCAGGTGCCAGCGAGGAGGCGAGCCGGAAGCGGTTCGCGATCGAGTTGAGCGGCGCAGAGGAGGTGCCGACGAACCCCCACGGGGCGGCCGACCATGGGTCCGTCGCGCTGACGCTCCACCAGGCCCAGGAGCAGATCTGCTGGACGTTCGGCCCGCTGACGCTGACGGCCGGCGAGACGCTGCCCCACATGGCGCACATCCATCGAGCCCCGGTGGGCGAAGCCGGCGACATCGTCGTGACGCTGTTCGGACCGCCGGCCGGCACCACCCCCGCGCCGACGGCGTATCCGACCGACACGGTCTGCGTCGACGCTCCTTTCGACATCATCAAGGAGATCCGGAAGGACCCGGCGGCGTTCTACCTGAACGCGCACAACATGGAGCATCCGACAGGCGTCGTCCGCGGCCAGCTCGGCTGAGGAGGGTCGCCCGCCCTCGACGCTGAGGGCACCGTAGGCGAAGATTGCGCCGTGGGGGCCGATCTCGGCGCGCGATACGAGGAGCTGATCCGCGCCTGGGCGGACCACGACCTGGTCAGGATCCAGCTGCTCCACTCGCCCGACGTCGTCCTCGAGATCGACGGCCGGCACCGCTTCGCCGGACGGTACACCGGTATCGGTGCCGTCCTGGCCGCGCTCGTGAAGTTCGCGCCGTACGTGATGGCGTCGTCGCCGGAGCCGGACTCGCTGGAGATCGACGGCGACACCGTCGAGACCACGTCCAAGGTGACGATCCGCTCGCACCCGGACGAGGAGCGCGTCACGGTGTTCCGAACGACGCTCCGCTTCGATGACGCGGGCCAGATCGTCTACGTCCACAACCGGGCGGACGACCAGGACGCGCTCGACGCCTTCTTCGGCCTGATCGACGTGGAGCGCGAGACCGATCCCAGGTAGGCGCGGGAACGGTCGGGGTCACTCGTACGGATCGTCCGGCTGCGGGATCGGCGTCACGCCGATCGCCACGAGCATCGGAAGCTGCTCACCTGCTGGGTCGAACCGACCCGTGACCGTGACCCATTCGTCGCGGGGCAGCAGATCGCCATGGACTCCGACGACCCGGACGACGACCGGCGCCGCGTCCGCCGCGCAGCACGCGATCTGGTAGCGAGCGAGGCGGAACCCCTCGGTATCGGGACCCGCGACGAAGCCCGTGAGCTCGACCGTGGCCCCGTTGAAGCTGGCGCCGTCGGCCTCGGCGGCCCGCTGCGCGTACTCGAGCAGCGACATCGGGACGGCGCGCGCATCCGCGGGGAGCGGATCGAACACCGGCGCGCCCGCCCGGACGTCGACCGTCGCGCCACGGCCGACGCCGTAGCTGCCGAGCGCCGGCGGAGCGACGAGCAGCAGCGCCGCGATGGGTGCGAGCAGGAGCCAGCCTGCCCGGGCGGTCTCCCCGTCGTCGTGGTGGCCGTCGCCCACGACCGACGGCAGGCGGCGGAGCACACGGATCACCGTGACCGCACCGAGCGTCGCCGCGACGATCCCCGCGATCACGAGCCACGGAGCCATCCCGGGCCGCACGTACCGCGTGTACGCCCCCGTCAGGGTCAGCCGCAGCAGCACCGCGCCGACCAGCAGGCTGATCGTTCCACCGGCGGCGGTCACAGCAGCCACCAGCCGATCAGCACGCTCGAGGCGACAGCGACGAGGAACGCGAGCGGGGCGAACCGCACCGCGAACGCCCGCCCGAACGTGCCTGCCTGGAGCGCGACAAGCTTCACGTCGACCATCGGCCCCACCACCAGGAAGGTCAGCCGGGCCGCGAGCGAGAACTGCGTGAGGCTGAGGGCGACGAACGCGTCCGCCTCGGAGCAGATGGACATGGCGACGGCGAGGGCCGCCATCGCGAGGACGGCCACCAGGCCCGAGCCCGCGACGTGATCCAGGACGCTCCGCGGCACCACCGTCTGGAGCGTGGCGGCCGTCGCCGCGCCGACGATGAGGAAGCCGCCCGCGTGGAGCAGGTCGTGTTGCGCGGTCGCGATCAGGACGGTGAGGCGCGATCCCTCGGGCGCTGCCCGGCGTCGCGCCCGCTCCACGAGCGCGTCGCGACCGATCCGCGACCAGATGAGCCCCACGACGGTCGCCGCGAGCAGGCTGGCAAGCAGCCGCGCAACGACCATCTCCGGGCGTCCGGGGAAGGCGACGGCCGTCGCGACGAGGACCACGGGGTTGATCGCCGGAGCCGATAGCAGGAACGCGAGCGCCGCGGCCGGCGCCACGCCGCTCGCGACAAGCCGCCCGGCGATCGGGACGGACCCGCACTCGCATCCCGGCAACGCGGCACCGGCTGCCGCCGCGACCGGGACCGCGAGCGCCGGCCGCCTCGGCAGCACGCGAGCCAGGATCGCGGGACGGACGAACGCCGCGACCGCGGCGCTGATCGAGACGCCGAGGATGAGGAACGGGAACGCCTGCACGGCGATCGACACGAAGATCGTCGCCCAGTGCGCGACCGCGGGAGTGGCGAGGAGGTCCTGAAGCAACGGGCGCAACGCTGCCGCGGCGCCCACCACGGCAACGACGACGAGGACCCCCACATCCCGCCGCGCGCCGCCGCTCGAGACCCGGACCCCGGCAGGACCACCATCTTGGCCTTCGACGGCCCCCAGACGTTCGCCCGCCGCGCGCGCCATGGTCGCGAAGCATACCCAGGCTCGATCGCGCCTCGGGCGCACCTCGGCCCGACGCACGCCGTTCACCTGCCCGTTCGCATCCATTCCCATGTGCGTGCGAGGATTCGCCCTTCGAGCGCGGATACGGCCGTGCGAGGCCATCGATCGGGAGGAGACGTCATGAGGCGGACGTGGTTCCGGGGGTGGATGACCCAGATGGCGCTGATGGCGATCGCGCTCTGCATGGTGCTCGTCGTCCCGCTCGCGGCGCCGAGCGGCGCTCCTCAGCGACCTCGGATCCTCATCACCGGTGCGCGCACGATCTCCGATCGCGTCGCCGTTACGTTCGCGTCCGCGAAGGGCAAGCCGACGACCGACGTCCACCTGCTCGCGTTCAACGATCTCCACGGCAACCTCGAAGCCACCAGCGCGCTCACGATCTACGGGAAGTTCGCCGGAGGTGCCGCGTACCTGGCGAAGGCGGTCAAGGACCGACAGAGCGAATACGGCGACATGCAGGCGACGCTGCTCGCCGGCGACAACATCGGCGCCAGCCCGCTCGCGAACGGCTTCTTCCACGAGGAACCGATCACGATCGCGAGCAACCTGATGAACGTCGACTTCGCATCGGTCGGCAACCACGAGTTCGACAAGGGCGCTACGGAGCTGCTGCGCATCCAGGAGGGCGGCTGCCACCCGGTCGATGGGTGCACGGGCGCCCCGTACGCGCTCGCGGATGGCGGGACGACCGACGTCTACCCGGGCGCCGACTTCCAGTACCTGTCGGCCAACGTCCGCGTCGACGCCACCGGCCAGACGCTGTTCCCGGCCGTCGGCGTCAAGGAGTTCGAGTCCAACAGCGGGACCGACATCAAGGTCGGATTCATCGGCGAGGTCCTCGAGGCCACCCCGACGATCGTAACGCCGACCGGCGTCGCGGGGCTGACCTTCCAGGATGAGGCGGTTGCCGCGAACCGCGCCGCGCGCGAGCTCCGCACGATGGGCGTGCGGATCCCCGTCCTCGTGATCCACGAGGGCGGGTTCCAGTCGTCGCCGTCGGCCCTGAACGGGTGCGGCGGGAACCTCGCCGGCAGCGCGATCGCCGAGATCGCGTCCCGGCTCGATGACCAGATCAAGATCATCGTGTCGGCGCACACGCACGCGGAGTACCGCTGCACGATCACGACGGCCGACGGCGT
>DATHSY010000111.1:0-3594 GCA_035463715.1 Actinomycetota bacterium
ACGGCATCCTCGGCTTTGCGCGCCACCTCGAGGCCCTCCTCGTATCGAGCGCGGGCTTCATCTCGATCGTCATCCACCAACAGCCGACCGAGGACCTGCAGGGCGAAGGCCAGATCGGCCGCCTCACCGTCAGACCGACTCAGCACGACCGCCTTCTTCGCGGAGTCGATCGCGGCCGCAAGATCCCCGATGCGCTGCTCGATCACGGCTTCGAATCGAAGCCCTCGCGCCTCGGTGACCTTGTCGTGTGCGCGGACGGCCGCGGCAAGGCCTTGGGTCGCCATCGAACGCGCCGACTCGAGCTGACCGCGATAGAAGGCGAGGAACGACGCCGCAACCAGCGCGCGTCCGCGAAGTCCGTCCTCCGCATTGGGCGCTCCAGCAAGCGCGTCTTCGAGCCAACCTAACCCCTCGGACCAATGTCCCCGGACTTCCCAGAATCTCGAGAGCGCGGCACCGAGTCGGAGCCCGAGCGCGGGATCCCCGTCGCCCAGGCTCCAGGCCAGTGCGGTTCTGAAGTTGTCGAGCTCGGATCCGAAGCGGTCGAGCCAGCGCGTTTGATCCGGCCCCCCGAGGATCGACTCGGCCCCGGTCTCGGCGAGGTCCGTGAACCACTCGGCGTGCTTGCTCCGAAACCTTTGCGCCTCGGAAGATGCGACGAGTTTGTCCAGCGCGTACTGGCGTGAGGTCTCCAGCAACCGATATGCGGCGCGGTCACCCGCGCGTTCTCTCATCACCCAGGATGTCGCCACCAACCTTCGAAGAAGAGCGACCACCTCGACACGATCGATCCCCTCGCCGACGCAGATCGCCTCGACGTCCTCCAATGAGAAGGATCCGGACATCACCGACAGCCTGCGCAACAGAACGCGCTCGGGTTCGGACAACAGATCGTGGCTCCAGTCGACAGTTGCCAGAAGCGTCTGCTGCCGTCCGAGGTTGCGCCCGCCGCCGCCCGTCAGCAAGCGGAAACGGTCGTCGAGCCGAGAGAGGATCTCTCCGACGCTCAACGTCCCGACCAAGGCGGCGGCCATCTCGATCGCCAACGGGATCCCATCGAGCCGGGTGGTCAACTGGGCGATCTCGGCGATCTCCCTTTCGCCGCAGTCGAACTCGGGCTCGTGACTTCTCGCCCGTTCGATGAAGAGATGGACCGCTTCGGAGTATCCACCCGTATCTGTGCCCGAAGGGACCTGCAGACCTCCCACCCGGCGGATCACCTCGCCCGCGACACCGATCGGTTCCCGCGCGGTCACGAGGATCGTGAGCCCCGGACAGGCCGATAGCCACTTCTCGGTCAGCTCCGCGCAGGTCGGCACCAGGTGCTCGCAGTTGTCCAGGATCACCAGAGGCCTCCCGGGCGACAGGAAGTCGATCAAGGCGGAGTCGGCCGAGGTGGCTCGGCTTTCCTGAACCCCCATCGAATTCGCCGCAACCGAAAGAACGAGCTCCCGGTCGGAAACCGGCGCAAGGTCGACGAACCAGATCCCGTCCGGTCGCACGGGAAGGGACGCGGAAGCCGCTTCGATGGCAAGGCGCGTCTTCCCGCAACCTCCAGGCCCCGTCAACGTGACGAGCCGAGCGGTTTCCAACAGTTCGGCGAGCTCCGCCACTTCGCGGTCCCGGCCGATGAAACTGGAGATCGCTCTCGGTAGGTTGTGTCGTGCGCCGGGAGCGGTGCGCGGAGCCGGGAAATCGCCCGGAAGGTCGGGATGCTGCAACTGGAACAAGTCTTCGGGCTCCGGAAAGTCCTTGAGGCGAAAACGCCCGATCGACTTCAGCGACACTCCGGCGGGTACCCGCCGTTCGGTCTGGGTCCGTACGGCCTTCGAGGTCAGGACCTGGCCCCCGTGCGCGGCGGCCGAGATCCGCGCGGCCTGATGCACCGCCAGGCCGACGCAGCCATCGTCTTCATCGATGGTCACCTCGCCGACGTGGATCCCCATCCGAACGCGCACCTGCGAGTCGGCGGGCCACGTGGCTCTGGCCAGCGCCACCTGTCCATCGATCGCACCGAGGATCGCCGACGAGGGATCGGCGAAGGTCACGAACAGCGCGTCTCCTTCGCGCTGCAACACCGTACCGCCGTGAGCGACGAATGCATCGCCAAGCACATTCCGGTGCTGGGCAAGGAGCTTTCGGTAATCGGCGCCCAGAGATCGCAGGAGGTTCGTCGAGCCTTCGATGTCGGTGAAGAGCAGAGCGAGCGTCTCGATCCGCTCTGACACCGGCGCTCCTACGCGGTTCGGACGAAGCGGCGGACCACTTCGATCAGACCTTCGAGCTCGGGCGCCGTCGGTGGAAGCTCGTAGGAAAGATGATGGCAGGCTCGCGACAACGCCCACCACGCGAGGTTCACCTCATGCGCGATCTCGGCGTCCTCGAGGTAGGACTGAAGACAGAGCAGCTGTACCCGGACCGGGGCGTTCCGGATCCCGGGGATCCTTGTCGAGAGCGCCTCGTGCAGACCGACCTCGAGCGCCTGTCGCGTCAGGACTGCGGTCGCACGCGGCCACAGTCCGGCGGTCTCCGCGGTCGGATGATTCAGCAGAACGGTGGCCCGCTCGAGGATCTCGGCCGAAGTCATCTCGGTCGCTCCAGTCATTCCCATCATGGAAGTTGCACCAGTCCGCGGGCGAGCTTCTCGCTCTCCCGGACCAATGTCGGCAGGGCCTCCTCGCTCACCGGCTTGTGCGCGGCCTCTTGCACCCGCCGATAGGCGGCGACCGCCCATCTCCCGATCCCCCTGTCGAGCCGTGAGGTCAGATCCTTGGTCCTGGCGATGTCGTCGAACAGCGCGAGTGCCATCAGCTCCGCGAGGCCCTTCGCGGAATCGAGGAGGACTTCGATCGACTCGTAATCTTCGCCGTTGGCCAGCCTTCGCCGCGTGACCGCCTCGGTGCATGCGGCCTCCATCGCCAGACGGCAGAACACCCCCACGATCCGAGCCGCCACCGCGGGATCCAGATCCTCGCTCTTGGCCACCGCCCACGCGTCGTCGCAGTAACGGCCGACCGGATCCTGACCCGGGCGCAGCTCGACCACCGACTCGGGCCTTCGAGTCACCTCGACGATCCTGGCGTCGATCCCCAACAGGCGGCACGACCGTGCCAGGCGCTCGTCATGGGTGAAGACGATGACCTGGCGAGCCTGCGCGGTCTTCTCGAGCATGCGCGCCAGCCCATCCACCCGTGCCGGGTCCATCGACTGAACCGGATCGTCGATGACCACGAATCGGAACGGGCTCTCCGGAAGCGTCGCCCTCGGCATGAACAGGCTCAGCGCGAGCGAGTTCAGCTCACCCTGACTCATGACCCCGAGCGCAGCCCCCTCCATCCCCTCGACGCTCACGTCGAGGACGACCTTCCGCGCCGATCCGGCACCGGTGAGGACGATCTTCTTCAGCTGGACGCTGCTCTGCATCCGGAGCATGTCCCAAACGCCCTGAGCCTGATCGGCGATAGGGGCGAAACGCTCGTTGCGGATGTCGTTGGAGGCGGCCCGGATCCACTTCTCGGCGGCGCTCAGGTCCTTGAGAACCTCTTCCCCGTTACGGGCTCGCTTCGCGGTGTCGAGCCAGATCGCGAGATCGGT
>DATHSY010000112.1:0-3437 GCA_035463715.1 Actinomycetota bacterium
TCTGCGTCGCCTCGGGGTTGAGGCAGACGTTCTGGTCGAACTCGACCTCTTGGATCGACAGGACGTAGTTGATGATGTCCGTGATCTGCTGATCGTTCAGCGGTCCGGCGTACCTGACGCTCCACGACGGCATGATCTGCCCACGGCCGCGCTCGATCACCGCCCGCACATCCTCCAGCGAGTAGATCGTCGGGTGCCCGGTGAAGGGACCGCCGCACACCGTCCGCAGATTGGGTGTCTGGATCACGCCGCCGGTCGCGGTGTCGATGATCCGTGAGCCGCTGAGCTCGGCACCGTGGCAACGGACGCAGCCGATCCCTCCCTGGTTCTCCTCGGAGAACAGCTCGACGGCATGCCCGCCGCGCGCGACCGACTGCGTGAGGAGATCCTCCTCCTGCGCGAGGTTGCTGTTCGGCTCGAAGAGCCAGGTCATCGGGATCCAGACCACGAAGAACACCACCATGAGCAGACCCCAGCCCTGGAGGCGCAGCAGGTTCGGCGTCTCGAGGTCGGCGTCGGACGGCCCGGGCCGCATGGCGCGCGGGATGTCGGGCTCGCGCTCGGCCCGGCGCGTCCCCCGACGCGCGAACAGCGCGGCGCCGGCGGCGAGGACGAAGATCAGCCCGCCGACGAGGAGGATGACCCCCTGGGTCTGGGTGAGGGCGAGCATCATCCGGGCGCCACGCAGAACGGGCCCTGGGGCGGCTGGTCGATCGTGTTCGTGCCCCGGGGCGGGCCGAGGATGATCTGGGAGGTATCGACGAGGACGTTGCCGCTCTCGTCGATCTCGATCTTGAAGCGGTCCAACCCTCGCGGGGCCGGACCGAGCTCGTACTCACCGGCCAGGTTGTACTTGGAGCCGTGGCACGGGCACTCGAACCACTTCGAGTTCGCGCAGAACGGCACGCGGCACCCCAGGTGCACGCAGCGCTGGTACAGCGGCATTATGCCCTGTTGCGCGAGACCCTCGGCCGAGTAGTCCGTGTCGCCGTCCGGATGACCGTTCCACGGAACGATGTAGAAGCGCCCCGCGCCGTAATAGAAGGGCTCCCCCGAGCCGAGCTGCGAGCGGATGTCGTCGAGCTTGCCGGCGGTGATCAGCGAGCCGAACCCGCCCTTCAGGTTCGGCCACAGGAACGCGAGCGTCGCTCCGCCGAACTGCGCGCCGAACACGAGCAGCGATCCGACCAGCGACGTACGGAAGAACTCGCGGCGCGTGAGGGGGGCCGACGTCTTCTTCGGGGCTTCGGCGGCTGCCGGCCGTCCGGCGACCCCCGGCGCGGCGGCCTCGCGCTGGGCACGACGGGCCCGGACGAACGAGAGTCCGAAGATGATCGCGAACAGGTCGATGATCACGACCACGACGATCGCGGCGATCGTGCCCTGCGAGATCGCGAGGACGCTCACAGCTCGAAGAACACCCCCTGCGCCCACGGCCACACCCAGTTGTAGCCCGTGCCGCGGAAGAACGAGCCGATGATCGTGAGCGTCGCCCCGAACATGAACAGCATCGTGAACAGCGTGATCGCGAGCTTGCGGTCGCCGGGCCGCGTGCTCGGGTTGCGATCGACGTAGGGGACCGCCGCCAGCGCCAGCAGGATGAACGTCGGGATCGTGATCCCCGCCACGAGCGGGTGGAAGTACCGCAGCAGCTCCTGCAGCCCCAGGAAGTACCACGGGGCCTTCGACGGGTTCGGCGTCAGGTTCGGGTTCGCCAGCTCCCGCAGCGGCGCGTTCACGAACGTCGAGAAGATCACCAACCCCGCCGACAGGACCAACAGCGCGACGAACTCCTCGATCAGCAGGTGCGGCCACACGTTGATCCGGTCGCCCTGCTCTCGCTCGACCCGCTGGATCCCCTCCGGCGGCACCAACGCCAGCAACCGATGCTTGTCCTGCACCCCCTTCTTCGGCGAAGGCACGTTCCCCGAAGGCCCCGGCGCCTCCCTGACGGGAGCGGCAACGGCGACTCCCCCGGGAGACGGCGCAGCCGCGGCCGCAGCCGCCGCCGCCGGCGCCGGCTGTGTGACAGGAGCCGGCCGTGCAGCCGGTGGCGCAGCCGCGGCCGCAGCCTCCCCGTCGCCCTGTGGCCGAGCAGCGGCAGCGTCGGGCGGTGGCGCCGCCGGCGTCGGAGCCGCCGCGCCAGCGGCGGCGAGAGAGCCGGCCGCCGCCGCCTCGGGGCCCGACCCTTCCCCGGACTTCGCCCGAAGCGCCCGCACGGCAGCCGACCGCGCGCGCCCTTCGGCGACACGCCGGTCGGTGCCCTTGGCGAGCTCCTCGGCGAGGACGCGGTCGAAGGTCTCCTGGTCTAGCGGTGTGTCCTCTCGCGCCATCTCTTCCTTCAGCTCTCCGAGCTCTACAGCGGTCCCGAGATCCCGCCGTCCTTGCGGATCCGCCAGAAGTGCACGGCAAGGAACAGCACCAGCACGAACGGCAGCGCCAGGACGTGCAGCACGTACCAACGGAGCAGCGTTTCGGGTCCGACCGTCACGCCGCCCAGCAGGAGGAAGTTCGCCTGCTTCGCGATCAGCGGCGAGTACCCGGCAAGCGACGTACCGACCGTCACGGCCCAGATCGCGAGCTGGTCCCACGGCAGCAGGTAGCCGGTGAACGACAGACCGAGCGTCAGGAACAGCAGGATCACGCCGACGACCCAGTTGAACTCGCGCGGGGGCTTGTAGGCGCCCGTGTAGAACACGCGGGCCATGTGCAGCGTCACGCTGAAGACCATCAGGTGCGCGCCCCACCGGTGCAGGTTGCGGACGAGGTCGCCGAAGAAGACGCCCGTGCGGATGTTCTGCATGTCGGCGTACGCGGTGGCGCCCGCGAGCTCGGCCATCGGCCGGTAGAAGAACATCAGGAAGATGCCGGTGACCGTGAGCAGGATGAACAGGAAGAACGACAGTCCACCCAGGCAGAACGTGTAGGTCAGCTTCAAGCCGTGGCGCTTCATCTTGACCGGATGGAGGTGGTACAGGACGTTGTTCATCGTCGCGAGCGCCCGGTCGCGGGACGTGTCTTTGTAGCCCCTGCGGAAGATCGACCCCGGCCGGAAGATCGACTTCCAGACCTCGGTGTCCCGCATCCGGTCCAGCACCTCGCCGGGTGGCGGCGGCTTGAGCTTCACCCTGCGCTTCCCCCTCTGAGGTCGCTAGTCCTCGTCGGCCTTCTGCGACAACGGAACAGAACCCATCGTGCGTGTCCCGCCGGCGTCCTCCGGCAGCCGCGCATAGTACAGCGTGTCCGTCGGGCACCGCTCCACGCACACCGAGCACCTCGTGCACGCGTTGTCGTCAACGACGAAGATCGCGCTCGCGTTGCCGATCTCGGCGGCGACCGAGTCGCGCTCGGCGCCCTCCACGATCTCCGGCGACATCATGAAGATGCAGTTCCACGGGCACACGTCCTCGCAGGCCCGGCACAGGATGCAGTTGTCC
>DATHSY010000113.1:0-5643 GCA_035463715.1 Actinomycetota bacterium
CGACCCGGAAGGCAGAGCAGCGATGAGCCGACGACCCTCCGCACCCTTCGTCTACCTGGCGACCGCCGCCGTCGGCGGTGTCTTCTGGGGCATGTTCACGACCGTCTACAGCCTGTACCTGATCCGGGACGTCGGGCTGGATCCGCTCCAGCTCGTCCTGATGGGGACGGCGCTCGAGATCACCTACTTCGTGTTCGAGGTCCCGACGGGCGTTGTGGCCGACGTCGTCAGCCGGAAGGTGTCGATCTTGATCGGCTGGGCGGTCTCGGGTGCCGCGATGATCGTGCTCGGAGTCGTGGACTCGTTCGCGGGCGCGCTGCTCAGTCAGATCCTGTGGGCGCTGGGCCTCACGTTCATCAGCGGCGCGGACGTCGCATGGATCACCGACGAGGTCGGCGAGGACGCGGCTCGGCCGCTGTTCCTGCGCGGCGCGCAGTTCGAGAACGGGGGGTGGCTGGTCGGGATCGGCACCGGGATCGGGCTCGCCACCGTGGCCCTGTCGATCCCGGTGATCGTCGCCGGCATCGGCACCTGCGCACTCGCCGCCGTGATCGCCGCGATCATGTCCGAGACCGGGTTCGTCCGCCCGACGCGCGAGGAGGGCGTCCGGCTGCGCCACTCGCTCGGCGACACGATGACCTCGAGCGTCCGGACCGTCCGCGCGCATCCGGTCATGCTGCTCGTGCTCGGGGTCGCGGCGCTGCACGGGATGTCGACCGAGGCGTTCGACCGGCTCGCCGACCTGAAGATCCTGCAGATCGGGCTGCCGGCGTTCGGGGGGCTCGACCGGATCCTGTGGTTCGGGGTGATCGAGGCCGTCTCGCTGCTGCTCGGCATCGCGGCGACCGAGTTCGTCCGTCGTAAGGTCGACCTCGAACACGTGAACGGCGCGGCCCGGGTCCTCATCGTGATCGACGTGCTGCTGACCGTCTTCGTGGTGGCGTTCGGCCTGTCGACCGGGTTCGCGCTCGCCGTCCTGACGTCGTGGGCGACGACCGGGCTGCGCGTGGTCCGCGTGGCCGTCTTCACAGGGTGGCTGAACCGTGGTCTCGATCCGAGGACACGCGCGACCGTGAACTCGATCGCGGAGCAGGCGGACTCGATCGGGCAAGCGGTCGGCGGGCCGATCATCGGCGTCATCGCGACGGTTCGGTCCGTCGCCGCCGCGATCGTGCTGGCCGGCCTGGTCCGGTTGCCGGTCCTCGGCCTCTACGCCCGGGCGCTCCGCCGCGGAACCGAGGGGGCGCTGAGGCCCGACGAGATCGAGGAGCCGGAGGGCTCTCCCGCGAGCTGAGGACCTTAGACGGGCTGGAGCGAGCGCTCGGCGCGGTCGCGGATGCCGCGCAGCATCTTCTGCGTCATCACGAAGCTGACGGCCTGGACCGGCTCGACCACGAACGGGGCCCAGCGCGTCCGGTACGCGTACCGCTCCCGAACGATCAATCGGGAGGTTCCGTCTCCGCGATCCTCGACCACGAAGGCCCAGACGAAGTCGTACGGCGCAGGCGCGTCGTCGCTCATCGGCACGCCCCCGCGCACGACGAGCGCGCGACCCGGTTCGACCGTCACGACGTCGAGCGAGACGTCCGGGTGGAGCCGGAAGTCGTCGCCCGGCCGAACGTCCTGCCACTCCTCGACGATCCGATCGGCGTTGTGCATCTTGCAGCCGATCAGGTTCTCCAGGAACTCATAGCTATACAGGGCAGCGCGTCCCTGTCCCATCTGTGCGATCCACGGCCAGACCTCATCGGCCGGCGCGTGGACGTCGATCGCGCGCGTCGCCTCGAGATCGGGTTCTGGGATCAGCTCGTCGCCTGGGAGCGGTCGCGTCCGTTCGTCCTCGGTCGAGCCCCAGCCGAGCTGACGCTGGCGCAGGAATAGGAAGTAGACGGTGGGTGCGGCGGCAGCGAACGTGAGCAGTCGTCGGATCGGTCGCATGTGGTCCTCCTTCATCGTCCCATCCTCCCGCGACGGGCTGGTCCGGCGAGGGTCGATGGGCCCCGGGCGTGCGGGTCACGCGGGCGCGAGGTGCGCTAGCGGGACGCGAGCTCCCTCTCGAACGGCGTCGCGAACCGAGCCCGCACGCGGACATCGGCGAGCCACGCCTCGAGCCGGTGACACTCCTCGCGGATCGCCCTGTGGCTCGCGGCGTCCACGCGGTCGAGGAGCGCGAAGACGACCTCGCCATCCTTGCGCTGGGTCCAGCCGCCGACGACCCGGCCGTCCACCCACACGGTCGGGCCGGCGTTCCCCGCTCGGTCGAACAGCGTCCGTTCGTGCTCGCCGAAATACCAGCCGCGCTCCTTCCACCCCATCACGGTCGGGTCGAGGCCCGGTAGCAGCGCGACCCACCGCTTGCGGATCGGCGGGGTGCGCTTGCCATCGCCCGGGGCCACGTACGCTAGGCCGTCGTCGACCCGCACCTCGACGGCGCGGACATCCTCCAAGGCTTGGTCGGTGGCCTTCGCCGTCCAGCCCGTCCACCAGCGGACGTCCGTCCGCGTCACGGGTCCGAACGCACGCAGGTACCTGCGAACGACCTCGGCGGATGCGGTCCGAAGGTCGAGCCGGTCGAGCGCCGTGCCGAGCCACGCCTCGGTCGGCGCCCAGCGGTACTGGCCGGAGGTCCACGCGCCGAGCGGGCGCGCCCGAACGATCCTGCCCTCGGTCGCGAGCAGGAACAGCACACGCGTCGAGACGCCCATCGTGCCGGCCCACGTCTTCCCCTCGCCGAACGTGAGCTTCTCGCCGAGCTCGGGGACGTCCCTGGTCAGCTCGCGCGCGGTCGCCTCTCCGCGTCGCTCGACCGCTGCCATCGTCTCCTCCAGCACGCGCTCGATCCACCGCGCGCCACGGCCGGGCTCGATGACCCCTTGATCCTCGAGCATCTGCACCAGCCGCCGTCGCTCGGCGGCCGCGTACGTCGCCGCGCACGCCTCGGCCATCGCCGGAGCGACGGAACGCGGCACGACGAATAACGTCCGTCGCATGCCGAGCATCCGGACGAGCGTCCGCCGCTCGTACAGCGCGGCCTCGAGCCGGTCGGCGCCGAACGACCGGACACGTGCCCACGCCGACAGGTACACGCTGGTCGGGTCGCTCGAATGCAACCCGACGACCGCCTCCACCGCGTCCTCGACGTTTCGCGCGGGCGAGGAGAGTCGGTGCCGGACGGCGAGGCGCCGTCGCCGTTCGTCGACCCCGATCGTGCGCACGGGCGGGACGGTATCGCGGGCGATGCGGTGATCGCTCGGCTCCTCCGGAATCGATGCTCCTTGCCCACGCCCCCGCTCGGCCGCAGGATGCCGACGTGCGTGCTTCGACGGCGAACAGGACGCTGTGGTGGATCGTTGGCGTCATGGCCGTCTTCGGGCTACTGATGCTCGCGGGCGGGGATCCGGGCGCCCGCGACGTGCTCGGCGGCGCGCTCGCGTTGGGCCTGACGGTCGGCGTCCTCGGGTGGCTGAGCTATCGCTACCGCGTCGAGCCTCGGCGCGAGTCGTTCGACGCGCAGGCTCGCGAGCTCGGGCTGCGACCGGAAGCCGGCGATCCACTCGGGCTCCTGAACGTCCCGTTCGCCCTGTTCCGATGGGCGGCGAGCGTGCGCGAGATCGAGAACACGGCTCGCGGAACGCGAGGCGGGTGGGACGTGATCGTTGCCGACTACTGGTTCGCGAGGTCGTCGGATCCCTCGAGCGACGACTACGAGCGTTACACGTGCGTGCTGACGCCGGTGACGAGCGCCTGGGCGGATCTAGCGGTCGTTCCCGAGCGGCTCGCTTCACGCATCCGCTCGTGGGCGGTTCCCGACATCCTCACGGAGTCGGACGCGTTCAACCGGCGGTTCGAGGTCCGTTCCGCCGACCCTCGCTTCGGGCTGGCGTTCCTCGATCAACGGCTGATGGAGTGGCTGCTCGCCCAGCCCCTGGGCGTCGGGCTGGAGATCCTCGACGGGCGGCTGCTGACCTTCCGGCCCCGCGTGACGACGAGCGTCGACGATGTTCGACGGACGCTCGAGGCGTTCGACGCCCTCCTCGAACGGATCCCCCGCGTCGTCGGTTCGGCGAACCCATCGATCCCGCCGCCGCCGGTCGAGAGGTCCTGAGACCCGACAGCCCGCCAGTTACGGCATGGCGGGTCGCGGCATCAGCGCGTCGCGACCAGGAGATGGAGCGAAACCCGGCTTCGTCGCCGACGAGTTTTTGAAGCTGTGGGCTTCACGAGAATGCCATGAAGGCTAGGCCTTTACAACTCGAAAGTGAAGCTCTAGTCTTCATTCCGTGGACGACCCGAACGATGTCGTGGCCGTGATCGGTGACGTCGTCGGGTCCCGTCGGCAAGCGGATCGGACGCTCCTGCAACGGGAGGTCAGGCGGGCGCTCGTCGCGGCGGACCACCTCGCGCGCGGGCACCATCCGCTCGCCGCGACCGGCGGTGACGAGTTCCAGGGACTGTACCCGTCGATCCCGGACGCGCTGACCGCAACGCTCGTGGTCCGCCTCTCGCTCCGTGGGACGGCCGACGTCCGGTTCGGGGTCGGCCTCGGCACCCTCACCACCGATGCCCCGGACCGCTGGCCGTTCGAGCAGGACGGGCCCGCGTGGTGGTCGGCCCGCGAGGCCGTCGAACAGGCGACGCTCGTCCCGCAACAACGAGAGGCACCGCGGAACCTTCGCACCGTCTTCGCCTCCGCCGATCCGAACGCTCGCCTCGACGGCACCGTCAACGCCTTCCTGGTCGGAAGGGACGAGCTGGTCGGACGGATGGACGAGCGCGACGCGGCGATCCTGCTCGGGCTGATGGACGGCGCACCGCTGTCAGAGGTCGCTGCGAGGATCGGCATCACGACCTCCGCGGCGTCGCAGCGTGCGATCGGTCGCGGGATCTACGCTGTCCTGCGTTCGCACCGGCACCTCGAGGCGGCCTTCGCATGATCCAGTTCGGGACGTGGTTGATCGGCATCGGTCTCGCCGACATGGCGGCCGGTCCGTCGGGTGAGGTCGACCGCACGCCGCGGCTCCGCACGGCGATCGCCGTCTCGGCAGGGGTCGTCGCCGGTGTCGTCTACGCGCTCGCCGTTGCGGAGCTCTCCGGATCCGTCCGCGTCGCGGTCCTCACCTCGGTCACGTCGTGGCCGTGGCTCGAGCTGCGGACCTCCGTCGCCGATCCGAAGCGCGCCGCGCGGCGTTCGACCGCTGCGCTGTGGATCCTCGCGCTCGGCCTTGCCGTCGTCGCGACCTCGACTACGGTCTGGCAGGATCCGTTCGGAGGCGGGATCCTCCGCGAAGGGCTGAACGACCTCCCGTTCGCCCTGCTCGCGAGGGCGCCGGTCGAGCGGGTCGTTTTGGTCACGGGACTGCTGCTGTTCCTCGCCGCGACGTCGAACGCGATCGTCCGGTCGGTGCTCATCATCATCGGGACGCGGCTGAAGCCGATGGAGGAGCGGCTCCGCGGCGGCCGCGTGATCGGACCGATCGAACGCGGCCTGATCTTCGGCCTGGGCCTCGCCGGCTACGCGACCGCCGCAGCGATCATCGTGTCCGCGAAGGGGCTGCTCCGGTTCCCGGAGCTGAACGCGCTGAGGGACCGGCCGGGCGCTGCCGCGGGAGCCCGGACGATCGACGAGGTGACCGAGTACCTCCT
>DATHSY010000114.1:0-2247 GCA_035463715.1 Actinomycetota bacterium
GTCGGCGACGAACGGGCTGAACGCGAGCGAGACCGAGGTGATGAACAGGAACAGCGACTGCGCGGCCCGCAACGCGGCCCCGTAGACACCGACGTCGGCCGCGCCCGCGCGCCCGCTCGCGAGCGTCGAGAGCACGAAGAAGTCCGTCCAGAAGATCAGCTGGCTGAACAGCGTCGCCGGCGCGCGCAGCGCCCCGAACCGTAGCAGCGCGCCGGTCGACTCCTCGGGGATCCCGCCCGTGGGGGTTCGAGCATCGAAGCCGCGGGTCTCCTTCTCCCATCCCCACCACGCGATCGCGAATGCCACCGCCCATGACGCACCGAACGCCAGGGTCGTCGCGCCGGCCGTGCGGGCGACCGCCCAGAACGCGAGCGCGAAGGCGATCCATCCGATCGGCTGGGCGAGCCACTGCGCGTACAGCGTGTACCGCATGATCTTGAGCCCGCGCGTCGCCCCCATGTAGGTGAACGCGAGCGCCGCGAACGGGATCGTGAGCGCGGCGGCCCGGAATGCGGGGCGTGCCGCGCCGGGCAGGCTCGAGAAGGTCTCCGCGAGCCGGTCCGCCCCCAGCAGCGCGATCGCCCCCGCCACAACGCTGACGACCGCGGCGATCGCCGCCGACCGGCGTACGAGGCCGCGGACGCGGCCGGACTCGCCCCTGCCCATGAGGATCGCGACGAGCCGGACGTTCGCGACGTCCATCCCGAACCGTGTCCCCGCCGCCGCGATGAACGCGAACTGGGTCGTGAGCGTCACGACGCCGAACCGACCTGCGCCGAGCGCGTTGGTCATCAGGACCTGCGCGACGAACGTCGCGACCGCGCCGACCGCCAGACCCAGCACGTTCTGGCCGGTGTTGCCGAGGATGTTGCGCTGGTCCCCGAACCGATCGGGGGGAACGACGTCGTCCAGCGCACCTCGCAGCCCGCGGCTCACGATCCCCAAGTATCCCAGCGTGCCGCCGCCCGAGAGGACGACCCGGTAGCGTCCCCGGTGACCACACCGAGGAGGGACGCATGGATGGCGAACGGTACGAGCGCGGGCGGGCAAGGCTGCTCGAGGTCCACGGCGAGCGGTCGCTCGCGGCTGTCGAGGGACTGGGCGACCTCGGCCGGATGATCGTCGAGTTCGCCTACGGCGACGTGTACTCGCGCCCCGGGCTCTCGCTGCGCGATCGCCAGATCGCGACCGTGGCCGTGCTGATCGCGCTCGGGCGTTCGTCGCAGCTGCCGGTCCACCTCCGGTCCTCCCTGCGCGCGGGTCTGTCCGCCGACGAGCTGCGCGAGATCGTGCTGCAGGTCGCGACGCTCGCCGGCTTCCCCGTCGCGATGAATGCGATGTCGACGCTCCGCACGGTCGTCGCCGAACACGAGGCGGACGCGTCGAACTGAACCACCGCCTCGTGCGTACACCTGTCGACGACGACCTCGGGAGGCGGAATGACGGCGTACGGCGTGCGTTCGAGACGGAGGTTGATCGCGCTCGTGGCGGTGGGGGCGTTCGCGCTGGCCGCGTGCGGCGAGGACGAGCCGTCCGTGCCGGCGGGCGGCGGTGGTGGCACGGACGACGAGCCGGCGGCCGAGGCGACCGTCGAGGTGGCGTCGAGCGATCTCGGCGACATCCTGGTCGACCCCGACGGTATGACGGTCTACCAGTTCCTGAACGATACCGACGGCGAGAGCACCTGCTACGACGACTGCGAAGCCAACTGGCCTCCGCTCGTCGCCGACGGGGATCCCGTCGCGGGCGACGGCGTCGACGCGTCGAAGCTCGGCACGACCGAGCGCACGGATGGGACCGTACAGGTCACGTACGACGGCATGCCGCTGTACCATTTCGCCGGTGACGAGGCGGCCGGAGACACGAACGGCCAGGAGATCGGTGACGTCTGGTACGTCGTCGCGCCCGACGGCTCGCCGGTCGAAGGCGGAGCGGAGGCCGCCTCGAAGTACTGAGCGATCGAGCGAAGCCCGGAGCCGTCGGTCGTGATCGCCACCTGACAGAGAGCCCTCCCGGTGATACAACTCGGCCTGCCCGGACGCGGGAGTCCGGGTGCGACGGAGTGCAGCGAAGCCGGTTAGAACCCGGTACTGTCCCGCAACCGTGAAGCCCCTCCGGGGGACGAGTCGGGTCGCCTCCTCCGTGGCGCAAACGGCGGTCCTCGCAGGAGGGGCGGTTTGTGGGCGGCGACACCGGCACCCATCTCGACTCCTTCCGAGCGGAAGGAGTGCAGATGGGAAGACCTCG
>DATHSY010000115.1:0-4330 GCA_035463715.1 Actinomycetota bacterium
CGGCAGGCGATGATGGCCGCCCTCGCGCTCGACGAGGAGGACGCCGGTGCACTGTGACGGCGCCCGCGCGGCGATCTCCGAACGCCTCGACGGCGAGCACCTGCGTGGGCGACGCGCGGCGGCGCTCGACCAGCACCTCGCGACCTGCGCCGCATGCCGGTCGTTCGAGACCCGCGCCTGGCGGCTCCGGGAGTCGTCGCGGATCGCGCTCGCGCCGGCCGTGCCCGACCTCATCGAGCCGATCATGGCCGCCGTCGAGGCCGAGCCCGACGGATCCGGTCGGCGCCGCGTCGTCCTGCTCGGGCCTCGCCGGCCGCTCGGGTCCGCGCGGCGGCTCGCTCCGCTCGCCGCCGCGCTCGCCGTCGGCATCCTGGCCGGAAGCCTGTCGTTCGGTGGCCCGTGGCACAGCCCGGAACGAGGGCCCGGCATCGCCGCCGCGGACATCTCGCGCGGAGTGGCCGAGGCAGCCACGCGTCTGACCGCGTACCACGCCGTGTTCTCGATCGAGGAGCACGACCCGCGCCGCGACGACGAGGTCAGGAACCTGACGATGAGCGTGTGGTTCCGCGCGCCGGAGCGGTTCCGGCTCGACGTCGTCGATCACGATACGAGCGATCCGAGAGCGACGCCGGACGACGTCTCCTTCGTGGTGAACGGCGACGAGTCGTACACCGAGACGCCGTCGCTCTGCCCCGTGGGTCCGTGCCCGCCACGCCGAAGCGTGGTGCGCGGCCGCACGCCTTTCTCGGGTGCGGCGACGCCGACCGACCTCATGCTGCCGGTCTCGACGCTCGTCGGCAGCCAGGAGCTGCGCGTGCTCGGTCGCGGCACCGTCGGCGGGCGTCCGGCGATCCGCGTCGAGCTGCCCTTCGAGCGCGCGCGGCCGCTGTTCCCGTTCATGTCGATCGGAGGATCGTGGCGGCCGTTCTTCCCCGGCGACCGCGTCGAGCTGTTGCTCGATGCTCGGGACTGGTTCCCGCTGCGGTACAGCGTCTACCCGGCCGGCAGCCCGAACCGTGACGAGTGGGCGCTGCGGTTCGGGCTCCTCCCCGAGGCGGCGCGTCGCCCGATCTTCGAGGTCACCACGGTCGAGATCGACCGGACACGGCCTTCCGCGTCGGTGTTCCGGATCCCCGACGTGGGGCCGACCGACAACGAGGGTGCGCGGACGATCCCGCTCGACCGGGTCGAGTCCGAGACCGGCCTCCGCCCGGCGCCCGTCGTGGGCGGGCTCGACCTGTATCGCGTCACGGTCCCGGACGCCGCCGAGCGGGCCGACGGTGCGGCACCGACGGTCGTGACGTACGCGAGCGGGCTGTCGTGGCTGAAGCTCGGCGAGACCGCGTCCTCGAGCTCCGGGTCGCTGTTCGAGCGTGTCGCCCCCCACGCCGAGGAGATCACGCTGCCGGGCGGTGGCGTCGCCTACTACGAGCCGGCGACGGACTCGCAGGGCAGGCGACTGACCCTGCATACGGAACGGGGCGACGTGGCCGTCGAGACGAACCTCCCGCGTGGCGGACTCATCGATGCGGCGGCGTCGCTCCCGGTGACGGGCCTTCCGGCACCGCGCGGATGGCTCGTGCGCCGGTCCTCCGAAGGGGTCACGCGACGGGTCTCGCTCGAGGAGGCGATCGACGAGGCGCCGTTCGAACTGGCGCTCCCGGAAGAGATCCCGGACGGCTACGTCCTTGCGAGCACCGAGCTCGTCACGATCGAGGACAGCGTCGCCGTGAACGTGTACTTCCAGCGTCGCGATGCGGCGTTCCTCCGGGGACCGATCCGCCTGCACGAGGAGCTGGGCGATGTGCTTCCGCCGGCATCCTCGGACGTGCAGGAGCTGGTCCGGCTCGAGGGCTCCGTCCTCGCACGGTGGACCCCCAGCGGCTCTCGGCTCGAGTGGGTCGACGAGGGCGCGTACCACTCGCTCGACGGACGAGGAGCGACGCTCGAAGAGCTGCTCCCGATCGCCATGTCGATCGACGGGGACGCGAGCGTGCCTGCATGAGGGTCGTCCGCCGGGTCATCCCTGTCGCCGCCGGCGGGACCGTCGGGTTCGTCGTCGGCGCCGTCCTGACGCTCGCCGTTCAGAGCGCCGGCCGGCCGGTCGCCGGCGAGGGCACCGACGCGACGTCGCCGGCACCCGCGCCGGCCACCATCGCCGAGCCGCCCGGCACGTTCCTCGCGTGGACGGCCGGAGGGTTGCCGGCGACGTTCCGTTCGCGCGCCGAGTCGCTGCCGTCGGTGAAGCGGGTCGTCGTCGTCGCGAGCGACAACACATGGATGACGCGGTCGGTATCGACGGACGGACGCGTGATCGACGACCCCCCCGGAGCGTACGCGATCCCGCTCGAGGTCGCGGCCGTCGATCCAGCCCAGTACGCGCCGTTCCTGCCGCCCGCCGAGCGCGGCGTGGTGGTCGACCTCGAGGACGGCCTCGGGATCCTCGGCGAGAGCAGCGCCCGGCTGCGACGGCTCGGGCCGGGCGCCGTGTTGCATTTCGGCGAGGTCGAGGTCGAGATCGCCGCGATCCTGCCGGACGAGCTGGTCGGCGCGCACGAGCTGCTGGTGTCGCGCGACGTCGGCACACGGCTCGGTGTCGGCCAGGATCGGTACGCGTTGATCCAGCCGAAGGGCGAGCCGAAGAAGCAGCGGATCCGCAAGGACGTCCGAGCGATGCTGCCAGCCGGGGTCCTACTACAGGTCCGCGAGCCGGGCGAGACCCCCTACTTCCGTCATGGCGACGCGGTGCTCCCGCCGGTGCAGATCAAGCTGCTGTTCGGCGAGTTCGCCGCACGCCCCGCGCCGGGACGGTACGGCTGGCTCGACATCGACCCGGCATGGGAACGTGAGCACATCGACACCCAGACGGTCCCGCTCCTCGGTCGGGTGACGTGCAACGTCGCGCTGTTCCCGCAGATCCGGGGCGTGATGCGCCAGCTGCTCGACGAGGGGCTCGCCGATACGATCGACAGCTACTCGGGCTGCTACGCGAGTCGGTACCTCAACCGCGACCCGGCGGCCGGCATCTCGCACCACTCGTGGGGCATCGCCCTCGACGTCAACGTCCCACAGAACCCCTTCGGCGCCACACCGAACCAGGACGAGCGGATGGTCAAGATCTTCGAGGAGTGGGGCTTCATCTGGGGCGGCCGGTTCATCAGACCGGACGGGATGCACTTCGAGTACCGGCGCCCGCCCGACGACTGACCACGGCCTCGGTCGCGAACCCAGACACGCGCGAAGGGAGCAGCTGATCATGCGCTGTCTGCACCCGCTCGGGGGCCCGCCGGCTACCGGCGCGCTCCGGAGCATGCCTCCCGCGGCAAGACGCGCGTGGGTTTCTGCTCCCTTCGCGGTCACCTTTCGGCGACAGGTCGATCCTACCCCGATCCATCGACGTCGCGCTGAAAGGGTCAAGCCTTGCGCGGGCGGAGACGGGATCGGAGGACGACCCACGCGAACACGGCCAGGATGGCCATCGCGGCGACGGAGCCGGCCACCACTTGGGCCTGCGGCTTGGACGCGACCGTGACGATCCGCGTGCGGAGCCGGACCGGTCGGCGGAAGATCCGGACGTCCCAGCCGCGGGTCTCGGCCTCTCGGCGGAGCTCGCGGTCCGGGTTGACGGCGACCGGGTGACCGACCAGCTCCAGCATGGGGATGTCGCTGATCGAGTCCGAGTACGCGTACGACCCCTCGAGGTCGATCCCCACGCGGTCGGCCAGCGTGCGGATCGCCTCGGCCTTACCCTCGCCCGCGCAGTAGAACTCCAGCTCGCCGGTGTACCGGCCCTCAACGCACTTGGCCCGGGTCGCGATCACGCCAGAGACCTTGAAATGACGGGCGAGCGGGCGGACGACCTCCTCGGGCGACGAGGAGACGATGTACACGCGGCGCCGTTCGGACCGGTGCAGCTCGATCAGGTCGAGCGCCTCCTGGAACACGAACGGGTCGATCACGTCGATGATGACGTCCTCGACGAGCTTCTCGACCTGTGCCCGCTCCCACCCCTTCGTGAGCGCGAGCATGCCCTCCTTCAGTCGCTCCATCTTCTTCTCGTCCGCGCCGACGAGCAGGTAGACGAGCTGCGCGTACGCTCCCCGCAGGAGCGCGCCACGGGAGACCATCCCCGCCCGGTACATCGGCCGCGACAGCGCCAGCGAGCTGGACCGGGAGATGATCGTCTTGTCCAGGTCGAAGAACGCAGCTTCCACGGTTCCCATGCTAGGAGACCTCTCCGACAACGCCGTCATCCATCCCTCGGCACGCAGGCCACCGAACCTGAACCCGGGTCGAACGACCGCGCCGAACGGTACGCGAACCGGCGCAT
>DATHSY010000116.1:0-8515 GCA_035463715.1 Actinomycetota bacterium
CGCACGTCGCTCCCGCTCCAACAGGCGCGCAGGCACTAGGATGACCGGCGTGCCTGGCTCCTCGAAGTCTCCGCCGCTGCGCGTCCTGCTCGTCGACGACCACGAGGTCGTCCGCAGCGGCGTGAAGGCGCTGCTGCAGGCCACCGAGGACATCATCGTAACGGCGGAGGCCTCCTCGATCCGCGAGGCGATCGACGAATCCGACCGCACACGCCCCGACGTGGTCGTGATGGACGTCCGGCTCGCCGACGGCAGCGGCATCGAGGCGACCCGCGAGATCCGCGCCAAGCACCCGAAGACCGCGGTCGTGATGCTGACCTCGTTCGCGGACGATGAGGCCCTGTTCGCTTCGATCATGGCCGGAGCTTCCGGCTACGTCCTGAAGCAGGTGAGGGGCGGCGAGCTCGTCCGGGCGATCCGCACGATCGGTCGGGGCGAGAGCCTGCTCGACCCGGCGGTGACCAACGCCGTCCTCGATCGCCTCCGCCGAGGAAAGCACCTGTTGAGGGACGAGAAGCTGGCGCGCCTGTCGCCGCAGGAGGAGCGGATCCTGTCGCTCGTCGCCGAAGGCAAGACCAACAGGGAGATCGGCGACGAGCTCCACCTGGCCGAGAAGACGGTCAAGAACTACGTCTCCAGCATCCTGTCCAAGCTGGAGGTGGCGCGCCGAGCCGAGGCCGCGGCGTACCTGGCCCGCCACACCACCACCCCGGGCACGCAGGGCTGAGCCGGCCCGGGACAGAGGTCCCTATCCGGACGAACGAAGTCCTATTTGCCGAGGGGACCTGCGACCCCTGTCCGTGATCCGGCGCGGCTCGATGCTGGAGCGGTCGGACGCGGTCACGGCCGCTCGCACAGGGTCAGGAGGCAGGATGGCTCGGGACGCGGTCCCGCTCAGGGAGCCACGGTTCGCGAGGTGGTTGTTCACCTCGACGGCCGCGGCGTGGATCTGGCTGGCCGCGCGGCTGTACTTCGGCTGGGGGTGGCTGTCGGCCGGCTGGGACAAGTTGAACGACCCTCGGTGGATGTCTGGGGGCTACGCGCTCCAGGAGTTCGCCCAGCGAGCCTCGACCGAGATGACGCAGGGCGAGCGGCCGGCCGTCGCGTACGGCTGGTACGGCGACTTCCTGCGGTGGGTGGCGTCGGACGGCTACCCGTCCGTCGCGAAGGTCGTCGCGATCGCGGAGACGACGATCGGCATCCTGCTGATCGTCGGGATGTTCACCGGGATCGCGGCCTTCGCCGGCGGCGCGCTGACGATGTCGTTGGGGCTGGCCGGGACGGCGGGCGTCAACCCCGTCTTCTTCCTCTTCGAGGTCCTGTGCGTCCTCGCGTGGCGCAACGCCGGGTACATCGGCCTGGACCGCTGGGCACTGCCGGCCCTGGGGACGCCGTGGGCGCCCGGTAGGGTCATCAAGGGAGCACGAGGGTCGAACAGGCGGATCGCCTGACGAGCACGAGGTGACATCAGGGCGGGGGATGCCCCCGCCCTTCGTTCGAGAGGTGAACGAGATGGGCCCAGAGCAGAGCCAGGGACAGAGCCAGGGACAGAGCCGGGGGCAGGGCAGAAACGCAGCGCAGATCACGGTCGACGGCAACGAGGCCGCCGCTACGATCGCCCACCTCCTGTCGGAGGTCGTTGCGATCTATCCGATCACGCCGTCCTCGCCGATGGGCGAGCTCGCAGACGCGTGGACGGCCGCCGGCCGGCCCAACCTGTGGGGGGCCGTGCCGCAGGTGATCGAGATGCAGAGCGAGGCCGGCGCCGCCGGCGCGCTCCACGGCGCGCTGCAGGGCGGGGCCCTCGCGACGACGTTCACCGCATCGCAGGGCCTGCTTCTGATGATCCCGAACATGTTCAAGATCGCGGGCGAGCTCACGCCGACCGTCTTCCACGTGGCGGCAAGGACGATCGCGACGCACGCGCTCTCGATCTTCGGCGACCACAGCGACGTGATGGCCGCCCGCTCCACCGGGTGGGCGATGCTCGCGTCCTCCTCGGTCCAGGCCGCGCACGACCTCGCCCTGATCGCGCACGCCTCGACGCTCGAGTCCCGCGTCCCGTTCCTTCACTTCTTCGATGGCTTCCGGACCTCGCACGAGGTCAACGTGATCGAGGCGATCGACGCCCGGACGACCCGGGCGCTGATCGACGACCATCTCGTCAGGGCGCACCGCGAGCGCGCGCTTTCCCCCGACCGCCCCGTCCTGCGCGGGAGCGCGCAGAACCCGGACGTGTTCTTCCAGGCGCGCGAGGCTTCGAGCCCCTTCCACGCGATCGTCCCGCAGATCGTGCAGTTCACGATGGACCGGTTCGGCGAGCTCACCGGCCGGCGGTACCGGCTGTTCGATTACACGGGCGACCCGGAGGCGGACCGCGTCGTCGTGCTGATGGGTTCGGGCGTCGGCGCCGTCCAGGAGACCGTCGAGGCGCTCCGCGAGCGTGGCGAGAAGGTCGGCGTCCTCGAGGTCCGCCTGTTCCGCCCGTTCGCCGCGGGCTCGTTCGTCGACGCGCTCCCCCGCTCCGTCCGATCGATCGCCGTCCTCGACCGGACGAAGGAGCCCGGCGCGCCCGGGGAGCCGCTGTACCAGGACGTCGTGACGGCGCTGGCCGAGCAGGTCGGCGAGGGCCGGTTCCCGGCGATGCCGAAGGTCGTCGGGGGCCGCTACGGGCTGTCGTCGAAGGAGTTCAACCCGGCGATGGCCAAGGCGGTCTTCGACGCGCTCGCCGCGGAGATGCCGAAGAACCACTTCACGGTCGGCATCGTCGACGATGTGAGCCACACGTCACTCGACGTCGACCCCTCGTTCTCGACCGAGCCGGACGACGTCGTCCGCGCGGTCTTCTACGGGCTGGGCGCCGACGGGACCGTGAGCGCGAACAAGAGCTCGGTCAAGATCATCGGCGACTCGACACCGCTGTACGCACAGGGCTACTTCGTCTACGACTCGAAGAAGTCGGGCACGATGACGACCTCGCACGTCCGGTTCGGTCCGCGACCGATCCACTCGTCGTACCTGATCGAGCGGGCGAGCTTCGTGGCGTGTCACCAGTTCGGGTTCCTCGAGAAGGTCGACGTCCTCGAGGTCGCCGAGCCCGGTGCGACGTTCCTGCTGAACAGCCCGTACGGCCCGCAGGACGTGTGGGAGCACCTGCCGGCCGAGATCCAGCGCCACCTGATCGAGAAGGGGCTGTCGTTCTACGTCGTGGACGCCCAGCGGGTCGCGAACGAGGTCGGCCTCGGCGCGCGGATCAACACGGTGCTGCAGACCTGCTTCTTCGCGCTCGCCGGCGTGCTCGAGCGGGACGATGCGATCGCGAAGATCAAGGCCGCGATCGAGAAGAGCTACGGCAAGCGCGGCCAGTCGGTGCTCGACATGAACTATGCCGCCGTCGACAGGGCGCTCGAGGGCCTGCACGAGGTCCAGGTGCCCGACCGGGTGACGAGCGAGACCGGGATCCACGCACCGGTCCCCGAGGCGGCGCCCGACTTCGTGAAGCGCGTGACGGCGGCGATGATCGCCGGACACGGCGATCGGCTCCCGGTGTCCGCGCTCCCGGTCGACGGGACGTTCCCCACGGCCACGACGCAGTGGGAGAAACGCTCGATCGCGCAGGAGATCCCGATCTGGGACCCGGAGATCTGCATCGACTGCGCGAAGTGCGCGATCGTGTGCCCCCACGCGGCGATCCGGATGAAGGTCTTCGAGCCGACCGCGCTCGAGGGCGCGCCGGCGACGTTCAAGCACCGCGAGTGGAAGGAGCGCGAGCGCCCGGGCCTGTGGATGACGATCCAGGTCGCGCCCGACGACTGCACGGGGTGCGGCGTGTGCGTCGACGTCTGCCCCGCCAAGTCGAAGGAGGTCGTGAAGCACAAGTCGATCGACATGGAGCCCAAGCTCCCGCACCTCGAGGATGAGCGCGCGAACTTCGCGTTCTTCGAGGAGATCGCCACCCCCGAGCGCTCGGAGATCAAGCTGGACACGATCAAGGGATCGCAGCAGATCCAGCCGCTGTTCGAGTTCTCGGGCGCCTGCGCCGGCTGTGGGGAGACGCCGTACCTCAAGCTGATGACGCAGCTGTTCGGCGACCGCCTGCTGGTCGCGAACGCGACGGGATGCTCGTCGATCTTCGGCGGGAACCTTCCGACGACGCCGTGGAGCCGCGACCGGTTCGGCCGCGGTCCGGCATGGGCGAACTCCCTGTTCGAGGACAACGCCGAGTTCGGCCTGGGCATGCGACTCGCGCTCGACCACGAGACGGCGTTCGCGAAGGAGCTCGTGAGCCGGCTGTCGGACCGGATCGGCGGTAACCTCGCGTCCGCGCTGGTCGACGCCGACCAGACCGACGAGGCCGGCATCGCGGCACAGCGCGGTCGCGTCGCCGAGCTCAAGGGGCTGCTCGAGGGTCAGGACGACGACGACGCGCGCAACCTGCTCGCCGTCGCCGACTCGCTGGTACGCCGGAGCGTCTGGATCGTCGGCGGCGACGGCTGGGCGTACGACATCGGGTTCGGCGGCCTCGACCACGTCCTGGCCTCGAACCGCAACGTGAAGATCCTGGTGCTCGACACGGAGGTGTACTCGAACACCGGCGGCCAGGCGTCGAAGTCGACGCCCCGCGGTGCCGTCGCCAAGTTCGCGGCGGCCGGCAAGGCCGTCGGAAAGAAGGACCTCGGGATGATCGCGGCGAACTACGGCAACGTGTACGTCGCGCACGTGGCGATCGGCGGCGACAACATGCAGACGATCAAGGCGTTCACCGAAGCGGAATCCTACGACGGCCCGGCGCTGATCATCGCGTACAGCACCTGCATCGAGCACGGGATCGACATGGCGACGTCGATGACGCACCAGCTCGAGGCCGTGCGGAGCGGCTACTGGCCGCTGTTCCGGTACGACCCGCGCCACGCGGCGAGCGGCGACCGGCCGCTCCAGCTCGACAGCAAGAAGCCCACGATCCCGCTGAAGGAGTTCGAGAACAAGGAGGCGCGGTTCGCGATGCTGGCGCGGTCGCGGCCGGCCGCGGCCGAGGAGCTGATGGGACTGGCGCAGGAAGACGTCGACGAGCGCTGGCGCCTGTACGAGCAGCTCGCCGGCGTCGAGCGCGTCGCCCCGGGGGAGATAGAGCACAACGGGCATGCACGACTCACCCCACCGAACGAGGAGGCGGAGCGATGACCGTCGACCTGCGGACCCGCTACCTCGGGCTCGAGCTCCGCAACCCGGTCGTCCCCTCGGCGTCGACGCTGTCGTCCCGGTTCGAGACGCTCAAGCGGCTCCAGGACGCCGGCGCGTCGGCGATCGTGATGCAGTCGCTGTTCGAGGAGCAGATCGAGCACGAGGAGCTGGCGATCCATCGGTTCCTCGAGGCGGGCGTCGACTTCACGGCGGAGGCGGCGAGCTACTTCCCCGAGCTCGACGACTACAACACCGGACCGGACGAATACCTCCGCCACCTCGAGCGGACGAAGCACGACCTCGAGATCCCGGTCATCGGGTCCCTGAACGGGGCGAGCACCGGAGGCTGGGTCCGGTACGCGAAGCTGATCCAGGAAGCGGGCGCCGACGCGCTCGAGCTGAACATCTACCTCGTCGCCGCGGATCCCGAGACGACGCCGCAGGAGATCGAGCAGCGGTACCTCGACCTCGTGGCGGCGGTGCGCGCGTCGGTGTCGATCCCGCTGGCCGTGAAGGTCGGGCCGTTCTTCAGCGCGTTCGCGAACATGGTTCGACGCCTCGTCGCGGCGGGCGCCGACGGGCTGGTGCTGTTCAACCGGTTCCTCCAGCCGGACATCGACCTCGACACGCTCGACGTCGATCCCACGCTGCACCTATCGACGTCCGAGGAGCTGCGCCTGCCGCTGCGCTGGATCGCGATCCTGCGCGGCCGGGTCGGGTGCTCGCTCGCCGCCACGAGCGGCGTGCACACCTGGGAGGACGCGGCCAAGCTGATCCTCGCCGGCGCCGACGTGACGATGATGGCGTCGGCGCTGTTCCGTCGGGGGCCCGAGCACCTGACGTCGGTGGTCGAGGGACTACGGGGGTGGCTGGAGGAGCACGAGTACGCATCGGTCGAACAGGCCAAGGGCAGCGTCAGCCAGGCCAGCAGCCCGGACCCGAGCGCGTTCGAGCGCTCGAACTACATGAAGGCGGTCACGACCTACACCAGCCGGTACGACTGGCGGCTGTCACCCGTCGAGCCGCGGTCCTAGGCCACCACGAGGGCATCGCGGCCGAGCCAGGCGTGAAGCGAGCCGCGCCACAGCGCGCGCTCCGCGAACGAGCCGTCCGGCCGGACGCGACCGATCCCTCCGCGCCGGGCCAGCGTCTCGAGCAGCGGGCCGAGCTGGCGACCGTACAGCTCCATGCACGCCCGCGGGTGGAGGCCGGGCCACGAGTAGCACGACACCACGGTCCTTCGGCTCCGCGTCGGGATCCCGTCCGGGACGTCGTCCCACGCCGGGTCGTCGACGGCAAGCACGTACCGGTCCAGGTTGCCCTGCGGGATCCCCTCGATGCCGCGGACGGTCGGCGGCACGTCGTCCAGGAGGTAGGGGTCCACGACCAGGTCGCAGATCACGGCGTGAGACGGGAGCCTGGCGATCAGGTCGTTGTGGATCAGCGGACGCGACGGATCGTCCCGCTGCGTCGCATCGACGAGGACGTCGACGTCCTCCATCCTCGCCCACAGGTACCGCTCGCACGACGTCAGGTTCCGGCCGATCGTCAGGACCTCGACGCCGTCGACGCCGCGAGCGGCGAGGCGGGCGGCACGAGCCAGACTGCCGTATTTCGTCGCCGCCTCAACCGCGTGCTTGCCGATGTCGCCCGCGCCCATCACCAAGACTCGGACCGGCCGCCGGCCGGGTCGTTCGAGCGCCGGCCACGTCACGGCGAGGGCATCGAAGGCCGCCTCGACACCGTTCCACGCGACGGCGCGGCCGTTCACGACGAGCCGTGTGCCGTCGTCGTCCTCGATCGTGTCGAGGCTGATCGCGTCGATCCCGCGGTCGCACAACTCGCGCACGCGTTCGGGTCGCGTCGCCAGATGCAGCATCGAGACGAGCGTCGCGCCGGGACGAACGCGATCCAGCTGCGACGGCGCGCGCAGGATCACGACGACGTCTTGCCGGAACGCCTCGTCCTCGCTCGCGACGCGCGCGCCGGCCGCGACGTAGTCCAGGTCCGAGAACCCCATCGCCGACCCGATGCCCCGTTCGACCACGACGTCGCATCCGAGCCTGGTGAGTGACGCGACGAACGTCGGGAGGAAGTCACGCCGTTCGCCCACCTCTCGGTGCATCCGGGGGAACCCGAAGCTCATCCGGCCATCCATCTCGTCACCTCCGCTCTCGCGACGGCGCGTTCGACGTGTGAACCCCCCGTCGCGTCCCAGCGCTCGGCCGGCATCCTCAGGATCAGGTCCACGATCGGCTCGAGCTGTTCGCCGTACCGACGCATGCAGCGCGCCGGCTCGAGCCCCGGCCACGAGTAACACGACAGCGCGAATCGCCGGTTGCGCGTGTCCACGCGCTCGTCGATCGCGTCGTACACGGGATCGTCCGGTTCGAACGCCCACCGGTCGAGGTCGCCGGGCGGCGTTCCCTCGATCCCCTTCACGTATGGTGGCTCGAGGGCGAAGTCGTACGGATCCGCGGCGAGGTCGAGGATCACGGCGTCGTCGGGCAGCTCTGCCAACCAGGCGTTCGGCACGACCGGCCGCGTCGGGTCCCGGCGGTGCGTCGCATCGATCAACAGATCGGTGGCGCCGAGCCGTTCGCGCATGTAGTCCTCGTGCCACGTGAGGTCGAAGTCCACGACGGTGACCTCCACGCCTGGGACACGCCGAACCGCGAGCTCCTCGCGAAGACCGGGTTCGCCGTACCGCGTCGACGCGTGGACCGCCCAACCCCCGACCCGCCCAGAGCCCAGACAGGTCACGTGGAGCGGTCGCCGCTCGGGGTGGTCGAACCGCGGATGCGTGCGGCGGATCGTCCGGAAGGCCTCGCGCGTGCCGTTCCACGCGACGCCCTCGAGGTCCTCGACGAGCCGCAGCCCGGTGTCGTCGACGATACCGTCCATCGCGACCGCGACGATGCCCCGCTCGAGCAGGAGCTCGACCCGACGCGGCCGCGTGCCGAAGTGCAACATCGACAGGAGGACGGCGCCCCGTCGCAGCGAAGCTAGGCCTACCTCGTTCGGGCACCTGATCACGACGACGACGTCCTGCGCCAGGCACTCCTCGTAGCTCGCGAAGCGCACGCACGGCGCGCGGTCGAGGAAGTCGCGCGGCTGGAGGCCGAGTCCGGTGCCGTAGCCCTCCTCGGCGACGATCGCGGACGCGCCGGCGCGTTCGAGCACCGCCACGAACGCCGGGAGGAAGTCCCGACGTTCCCCGCGCTCCTTGTGCATGCGAGGGAGGCCGACGGAGTACCCCACGGACCGACGCTATGGCCGCGCCCGTGCGACCTCCCGGGCCGTTCGGCCCGTCCCTCTGAGGCCGACTCAGCCG
>DATHSY010000117.1:0-12851 GCA_035463715.1 Actinomycetota bacterium
CCGTGAGCGACAGGAACAGCCCCAGGCGGGCCACCACCGTGAGCGATCCGAACGTCCGGCCGCGGAACTCGTCGGCGACGTTCTCCTGGAGCAGCACGTAGCCGCTCACCCAGGTCGCGCCGCAGAAGAAGCCGAGCACAACGGTGAGCACCGAGACGAGCGACAGGGTTGGCATCGCCGCGAGCACGAAGAGCGTGCCGGCGGCGCCGATCATCGATCCCACGAACACGTGGTCGCGCTCGAGCGACTGCACGAGCTTGTTCACCCCGACCAGCCCCAGCACCATCCCGATCCCGAACGAGGTCACGAGCGCGCCCCAACCGGCGGCGCCCGCGCCGAGCGTCTGCCGCGCGAAGACAGGCCCGATCGCGAGCACGGCGCCCACGGCGGTGAACGCGGCGACGATCCCGACCGTCATGGCCGACGCGATCGGGCTCGCGCGGAGGAACCGCGCGCCCTCGACGATGTCGCGCCACACGCGCGAGACATCGAGTCGCTCGCCGTGACGCTCGGCCGTCGGCGTCCGGATCGGGATCTGACTGACCATGAGCGCCGAGAACAGGAACGTGCCGCCGTCCAACCACAGGGCTAGGAACTCGGGGTTGCCCTTCAGGTAGGGGAACAGGTTCGACACGTTGGCGAGGAACGTGAAGATCAACGCGCCGACCGGCAGCGTGCCGTAGGCCGTCACCAGGCCGAGCGAGTTCGCGTTCGCGAGCTGTCGGGGCGGGACGAGGTTCGGCAGCGAGGCGTCCCGGGCCGGCGTCCACATCAGCGACAGCGACTCGATCACGAACGACACGAGGTAGATCGCCCACAGACGCCCCAGGAACGGCATCGACGCGTACAGACCCGCACGCGAGACGTCCGCGACGATCATCAGTCGTTTGCGATCCAGGCGGTCGGCCAACACGCCGGCGACGGGACCGAACAGGATCGCCGGCAGCATCCGCGCCATCATCACGCCCGCCACCGCGAACGCGCCCACGGTCCCGCCGAGCCGTTCGACCAGCGCAGCCACCGCCACGAACCCCACCCAGTCCCCGAGCGAGGAGACGGTCTGAGCCGCGAGCAGCCGAGCGAACGGCCGATGCGTGAGGAGGTCCCTGAACGTCGCCGACCGAGTGCCGCGCAGCCGCGCGATCTCGTCGGCGTACGCGGACACGCGCTAGGCCTCCGCCGCGGTGTCGATCGTCTTCGTGGCGGTGGTCGTCTTCTCGGCGGACTTCTTGGCCGTGCTCTTCTTGGCCGTGCTCTTCTTGGCCGCGCTCTTCTTGGCCGTGCTCTTCTTGGCCGCGCTCTTCTTGTTGGTCGTCGACCTCCTCTTCGCGGCGGTCTTGTTCGCGGTGGTCTTCTTCGACTTGGCGCGCGCCGCGCGGGCAGCGGCCTTCGCGGCCCGCGCCTCCGCCTCGGCCTCGGGGTCGCCGTGCTTGGTGACGTTGAAGTCCTTGTCGAGCTCGGCGCCGCAGTTCCAGCAGCGGATGCTCTTCGGGCGGTCGACGAGCAGCGACCCGCACTCGGGGCACGGGTGGTCCTTGATCGGCGGGTGGTTCACGGCGAAGTCGCAGTCGGGATAACGGTCGCACCCGTACATCAGCCCGAACCGCGTCCGCCGCTCGACGATGTCGCCCTGCGTGCACTGCGGGCACGTGATGCCGAGCGACTTCGGTGGCTCCTTCTTGATATAGGTGCACTCGGGGTACCCCGAGCATCCGATGAACGGCCCGAAACGGCCGTGCTTGCGTACGAGCGGGCGCCCGCAGGTGGGGCAGGTCTCGTCGAGCAGCTCCGGCTCGGGTCGCTCGTCGCCGTTCAGGTTGCGGATGTACTTGCAGCCGCCGTCCTCGTCGGCGAACCGGCTGCATCCGATGAAGAACCCGTAGCGCCCGAGCCGCTTCTGCAGACCCCCCGGCGGCGTGCGTCCCTCCTCGATGCATCGCGGGCACGCCTCGTCGAGGTCCTCGACGTAGCGCTCGAACTTCTCCTCGGCGCGTTCGAGCGCCTGCTCGAACGGCTCGTAGAAGTTGCGGAGCACCTGGACCCGGCGGATCTGCCCCTCCGCGATCTCGTCGAGCTCCTCCTCCATCTCGGCCGTGAAGTTCACGTCCACGATGTCGGCGAAGTGCTGCACGAGCCCGTCGGTCACGACCTCGCCCACGTCCTCGGGCACGAATCGCTTGTCCTGCAGGCGCACGTAGCCGCGGTCCTGGATCGTGGAGATGATCGACGCGTACGTGGAAGGGCGCCCGATGCCGCGCTCCTCGAGGGTCTTCACGAGGGATGCCTCGGTGTACCGCGGCGGCGGCTGCGTGAAGTGCTGCTCCGGCAGGACCTCGAGCATCCGCAGCGGTTGGTCCTCGCGCAGCTCGGGCAGCATCGCCTCGGCGTCCTCGTCCGTCGTGTCGTCCCGGCCCTCCGTGTAGACGCGGATGAACCCGTCGAACAGCAGGGTCTGGCCGGTCGCGCGCAGGCGATACGCCGCCCCATCGGACCGCGCCTCGACGTCGACACCGATCTGCTCGAAGCGCGCCTCCGACATCTGGCTCGCGAGCGTGCGCTGCCAGATCAACGTGTACAACCGGAGCCGATCGCGGTCGAGCGCCGCTGCGACCCTGGCCGGGGTCCGGAGCGCGGACGTCGGACGGATCGCCTCGTGGGCCTCCTGCGCGTTGCGCGACCGCGCCTTGAACCGCCGCGGCTGCCCCAGCGCGTACGCCTCGCCGAACTCCGTCCGGATCACCTGCTCGATCTCGCGGAGCGCCGTCTCCGCCAGGTTGACCGAGTCGGTCCGCATGTAGGTGATGAGGCCGACGGTGCCTTCGCCGGGTAGGTCGATGCCCTCGTACAGCCGCTGCGCGATCGTCATCGTCTTGCGGGCGCCGAACCCGAGCTTGCGCGCGGCCTCCTGTTGAAGGGTCGACGTGGTGAACGGTGGAGACGGCGAACGCTTGCGTTCCTTGCGCTCGACCCCGGTGACCTGGTAGCCAGCCGCCCGCAGGCGCTCCGCGTGGATCGCGGCCAGGTCCTGCGAAGGAAGGACCACACCCTTCTTATCGGGCGACGCCGCGAGCTTGCCCTCCGGGACCTCGGCCAGACGCGCGATGAACGGCTGCTCGGGACCTTCGGGGGTCAGGCGGACGTCGATGCTCCAGTACTCGACCGGCTGGAAGTCGCGGATCTCGCGCTCCCGCTCGACGATCAGGCGGACGGCCACGGACTGGACCCGGCCTGCGGACAGGCCCGGGCGGACCCGGCGCCACAGGATCGGCGAGATCTTGTAGCCGACGAGCCGGTCCAGCACGCGGCGGGCCTCCTGCGCGTCGAACAGCTTCAGGTCGATGTCACGCGGTTGCCGGAAGGCCTCGAGGATCGCATCCCGCGTGATCTCGGTGAACGTCACCCGCTTGGCTTGCGCGGGCTCGACGCCTAACAGCTCGGCCACGTGGTACGCGATGGCCTCCCCCTCGCGGTCGTAGTCCGTGGCGAGCACCAGGTCGTCCGACCCCTTGAGCGCCTTCTTCAGGGCGCTGACGTGCCTCTTCGAGTCCTCGGGCACCTCGTAGGTGACCGCGAAGTCCGAGGTCACGTCGACGCCGAGGTCGCTCTTGGGAAGGTCCCGGATGTGGCCGTACGAGGCCAGGACCCGGTAGTCCGGGCCCAGGTACCTCTCGATCGTCTTCGCCTTGGCCGGCGACTCGACGACCACCAGGGTTTTCGCCATGTCGGAACCGTTGTCCATCGTCATCCAGGAAGGGAGCGAGGCCTGCGGGCGCAGAGGGCCTCCGCGCGCAGGGTACCAGCCCCTCCCGTCGACCCCGGATCATCCCCCGATCGGGGGCCGGGGTCTCGCATCGACCTCCTTCCGGCCGGGAAGGAACGCGGTGCTACCCTCCCGGCATCCCCTTCGGCGGCCACCGACGGCCAGGAGCTGCGCGTTGCTCGGACTGTTCACGGAGTTCGTGACCGAGGAGATCGCCCGGTACGGATACGTGGCGATCTTCGTGCTCATGCTGCTCGAATCGGCCTGCGTGCCGATCCCGAGCGAGGTCACGATGCTGTTCGGCGGCGCCCTGGTCTCGGCCTCCTTCCTGGCCCCGGGGCAGCACCTGGACTTCGTGACCGTGGCGCTGGTCGGGGCATTCGCGAACCTGATCGGCTCCTGGCTCGCCTACTGGGTCGGGTACGTCGGCGGCCGGCCGCTCGCCGTCCGCTGGGGCCGGTACATCCTGATCCGGCCACACGAGATCGACCGGGCGCACGAGTGGTTCGAGCGCCACGGCGAGGCGGCGGTGTTCGTCGGTCGCCTGCTGCCGGTGATCAGGACGTTCATCAGCCTGCCCGCAGGCGTGGCGCGCATGGGGTTCTGGCGCTTCTCGATCTACACGCTGCTCGGGTGCCTGCCGTGGACGTTCGGCCTCACGTGGCTCGGCTACCTGCTCGGCACGCGGTGGGAGCAGGTCGAGCGCGTGATGCGACCGTTCGCGTGGGCGATCGCGGTGGCGGTCGCGGCGGCCGGGATCTGGTGGATCCGCCACCGGATCCGGCAGGTGCGGGAGGAGACGGCGGACGAACGCGAGGGCGCCGAGCGGGAGACGACCGCGACCCCGGGTCGCTAGCCGAGCGGCTCGAACCGAGCCGTGAAGTGCCGGAGCTGCGGCGGCTCCTCGACGATGCGGTACCCGGTGAGGCCGTGCCGCCGCTCTGCGACGGCCGCGACGACCTCGATCACGTAGTCGACGTGGCTCTGCGTGTACGTCCGGCGCGGGATCGCAAGGCGGACGAGGTCCATCGCCGCCGGCTCCTCGGTGCCGTCGGGGCGCCGGCCGAACATGACCGTGCCGATCTCCACACTGCGGATCCCACCCGCCTGGTAGAGCGCGACGGCGAGCGCCTGTCCCGGGTAGGCGAGCGGCGGGATATGCGGAAGCATCGCGCGCGCGTCGATGTACACCGCGTGCCCGCCGAAGGGCTTGACGACCGGCACGCCGCACCGATCGATCCCCTCGCCGAGGTACGCGGTCGAGCGGATGCGGTAGCGCAGGTAGTCCTCGGCGACCCCTTCGCGCAATCCCTGCGCGATCGCGTCGAGGTCGCGGCCGGCCAGGCCGCCGTACGTCGGGAACCCCTCGGTCAGGATCTCGAGGTTCCTGCAACGCTCCGCGAGGCCGTCGTCGTCCATCGCGAGCCAGCCGCCGATATTGGCGAGCGGATCCTTCTTCGCGCTCATCGTCATGCCGTCCGCGAGCGACGCCATCTCGCGAACGATGTCGGGCACCGCGGTGTCCGCATAGCCCGACTCGCGCGTCTTGACGAACCACGCGTTCTCCGCGAAGCGGCAGGCGTCGAGGAACAGTCGGATGCCGAACCGGTCGCACACGGCGCGCACGTCCCTCAGGTTCTCCATCGAGACCGGCTGACCGCCGCCGGAGTTGTTCGTGATCGTGACGAAGACGACCGGCACGTCCGACGCCCGCTCGGAGAGCAGCGCCTCGAGCGCCCGGACGTCCATGTTCCCCTTGAAGGGGTGCTCGGCGACCGGGTCGCGCCCCTCGGCGATCACCATGTCGAGCGCCTCGGCGCCCGTGTACTCGACGTTCGCGCGCGTCGTGTCGAAGTGCGTGTTGTTGGGGACGACCTTCCCCGGCCCGCCGATCACGCCGAACAGGATCTTCTCCGCCGCGCGGCCCTGGTGGGTCGGGATCACGTGCCGGAACGGGAACAGCTCGCGGACGGCGTCGAGGAACCGGTACCAGGACGGGGATCCCGCGTAGCTCTCGTCGCCGCGTTGCACGGCCGCCCACTGCTCCTTCGACATGGCGCCGGTGCCCGAATCGGTGAGCAGGTCAATCAGGACATCGTCGGCATGGAGGTTGAACAGGTTGTAGCCGGCCTCACGGATCGCGCCGGCGCGCTCGGCCTCGGTCGTCATGCGGAGCGGCTCGACGGAGTGGATCCGGAACGGCTCGACGATCGTCCGGAACCGGTACGGCACGTCCGGATGCTAATCCTGCGTCGACGGGCGCGCTGCGGTGAGGTCGAGCCGCATCGTCCACGCGCCGTGGTTCTCGCCGACCTTCTCGAACCCGGCGCGCTCGTACATCATCCGCGAGCGGTTCGACGGCGCGACCGATAGCGAGAGCGCCGGGTAGCCCTCTGTCCGGGCGCGCTCGATCAGGGCCTCGAGCAGCGCCGTCCCCACGCCCGTCCGTCGGTGCAGCGGACCGACGGCGATGCCGAGCTCGGGCGAGCGCTCGTCGACGAACCCGAACCCCGGGTCGGCCGCGGTGAACAGCCGGTACCAGGCCGCCCCGATCGGCTCGCCCTCGAGCTCTGCGATCACCCCGGCGTCTCCCGGGCGCCCCCATCCGAGGTGGTATCGCTCCAGGATCGGGTCGGCCAGCGTGTCGATCACCTGCTCGCGCGGCCAGTCCGGGTTCCACGCGGCGGCCTCGTAGAGCATCCGGTGCAGGAACCCGACGTCGTCGACGCCGGCCGGGCGGATCGTCACCTTCTCATCCATCGCCGCCTCCCAGTCCGATCTCGTCCGCCACGCCCTGCAGCCCTTGGATCGACACCTCGAGGAACCCGTCGAGCGGGAGCCCGATCGACGCCTCGACGCCGGTGACCTCCTCACGGTTCACGCCCGGCGCGAACGCCTTCTCCTTGAGCTTCTTCTTGACCGAGGACACCTTCATGCCGGCGGCGCGCTCGGGCCGGACCAGCGCCGCGGCCACGAGCAGACCGGCCACCGCGTCGGCGTGCACCACGGCCTTCGACATCAGGTCGGTGCGGTACTCCTCGTAGGCGTGCGCGAGCACGCCGTTCACGATCCGCTCGTCGACGCCCGCCTCGCGCAGCCACTCTGCAGCGAGCCTGGCGTGACGTTCCGTGTCCACGTGCGTCTGATCCTGGTCGAGGTCGTGGAACAGGCCGGTCAGCGCCCACAGGTCCTCGTCCTGCCCGAACCGTCGAGCGAGCGAGCGCATCACGCCCTCGACCGAGATCAGGTGGCGGACCGTCGTCTCCTTCTCCGCCTTCTCCCGGCAGAACGCGATCGCCCGCTCGCGGTCCATCAGACTGCCGGCACCGGCTTCCCGTCACCCCGCACGCTGCCGAGCACGAACGGGACGCTCGAGAGCGCGACCCGCGGCTCGAACAGGAGCAGGCGCTTGACGAACAACGCGTTCTGGTTGTGGAGCAGCAGGTGCCGCCACCTGCGCACGATGAACTCGGGAAGCACCACGACGACGAGCGTATCCTCCCGCGCGGTGTAGCGCCGCACCTCGTCCAGGATCGGCCCTGTGAGGTCGCGGAACGGCGCCTCGACGATGTCGAGCGGGATGCGCATCCCCCGCTCGCCCCATTGGTCCTGCATCCGGTTCGCCTCCTCGGGATCGAGGTCGAAGTAGATCGCCCTGGTCTCGGTCGCCTCGAGCGCCTCGGCGTAGTTCGTCGCCCGGATGGTCGCGTCGGTCACGCTCGAAACGAACACGAGCGCGACCGTCCTGCTGGGGATCAACGGGAGGGCGTCCACGCCGACCGTGTGGCCCTCCTCCTCGAGGACCGGCACATCCGTGACGACGATGTTCGGCTCGCGGAGCAGGCCGGCCTTCAGGCGGATCAGCCCGAATCGCCTGAGGAGGTACAGCGTGAGCCCGGGCTGCACGATCTCGGGGATCACGACGTTGACGAAGTCGTTGGGGGCCCGCTCGATCGCGCGGACGTACGTGCGGACGCCCTCGAGCAGATGCCGCCCGCGGAGCGGGAGGGGTTCGAGGTCGCGCGCACCCATCGACAGCGCCCGCCACCGCTCCTGGAACCCCGGCGCGATCGTCTCCCCCTCGCCGACCGGATGCACCACGTGGAAGCTCCCCGCCGGCCTGATCGAGCGCACGATGCCGACCGCCTCGGCCGCGGCCGCGTCCAGGTCTCGGATGACCAGGACGACGTGGCTCACGCCGACGTCGCCGGGGCTGACCGTCCCCCGGCGGAGGTCCGTCATCACGGCGTTGTAATGCCGGTGGATGCCTAGGAACACCGGCACCAGGACCGCCATCGCCGTGATCGAGATCCACCCGCCGACGGCGAACTTCGTCACGGTGACGATCACCAGCACGACACCCGTCGCGCTCGCGCCGACGGCGTTGATCGCGATCGAGCGCTGCCAACCCTTCGCGGCATCGGGTCCACGATGCCGCTCGCGCAGCCAGTGGACCACCATGCCGCTCTGCGACAGGGTGAACGAGGTGAACACTCCGATCACGTACAGGTGCAGCAGAGCGGTGAGGTCGGCGTCGAACGCGTAGATCATCACACTCGACAGCGCGCCGAGCACGAGGACGCCGTTCGAGAACACCAGCCGGTCGCCTCGGTTGATGAACTGTCGCGGCATGAACCGGTCCCTGGCCAGGATCGCCGACAGCCGCGGGAAGTCCTGATAGGCGGTGTTGGCAGCGAGGATCAGGATCGCCGCTGTGAAGCCCTGCACGACGTAGAACCCGGCCCCGCCATCGAACACGGCGAAGGCGATCTGCGCCGGAACCGAGCGCTCGTCGCTCGCCGTCGTCCCCGGGACGTGAACCGCGAGCCACGAGATCCCGATGAACATCGTGATCGCGATGGTCGCCATGATCGCGAGCGTCTCGGCCGCGTTCTTCGCCTGCGGCCGCCGGAACGCCGGCACGCCGTTCGAGATCGCCTCGACGCCCGTAAGTGCGGTAGACCCCGACGCGAACGCCCGGAGGATCACGAACAGGCCGACCGGGCCGGCGGTCGTGGCGATCGAGTGGATCGGTTCCACCGGCTCGGTCGCCGGACATCCGCCGAGGCACTGGACCAGGCCGACCCCGACCATCGTCAGGATCGAGAGCACGAACCCGTAGGTCGGGACGGCGAACAGGGTGCCGGACTCCCGCGCACCGCGGAGGTTCGCGATCGTGACGAACCACACGAACACGATCGAGAGCACGACGCGGTGGTCGATCGCCCACGCGAACGCCGACCCGATCGCGAACACCCCGGCGACGATCGACACGACGACCGTCATCAGGTAGTCGACGAGGAGCGCGGCGGCGGCAACGAGCCCGGGGAAGGTCCCGAGGTTGTCCTTGCTGACGATGTACGCACCACCCCCGGACGGATAGGCGCGCACCGTCTGGCGGTACGAGCTCACGACGATCGTCATCACGACGGCGACGGCGACGGTGATCGGCATGACGAGATACTTGGACGCGATGCTCGCCGACAAGAGCACGACCATGATCTCGCCGGTCGCGTACGCGACCGAGGAGAGCGCGTCCGACGCGAAGACAGGCAGCGCCAGGACCTTGGGCAGCAGGGTGTACTCGAGCCGGTGGCTCGTGAACGCCCTGCCGACGACGACGCGCTTGAGGAGGCTCGTACCCCCGACGCGCGTGTGGACCCCGGCCATCGGCGGGATGCTATCCAGGCGTGAGGTCTTCCGGCGCCTCGCCCGAAGCCTCGGCGATCCAGCGGTACCCGACGCCGGGCTCGGTCAGGATCAGGCTCGGAGCGGTCGCGGCGTCGCCGAGCTTCCGGCGCAGCGCTCGCACGTAGACGCGCAGGTACTGGCTCTCCCGGCCGTACCCCGGACCCCAGACGCGGCGCAGCAGCCACTGGTGCGTGAGCAGCTTGCCGGGGTTGGTGACGAGCGACTCGAGCAGGGCCCACTCCGTCTTCGTGAGGTGGACGAGCTCGCCATCGAGGTGGACGAGCGTACGCCCGAGGTCGACGACGAGCCCGCCGAAGCGGAGGACCGGCGGCGCCGGCTCGTGCGCCGCTCCACGCCGCAGGGCCGCCCGCAGCCGGGCCAGCAGCTCCTCCATCCCGAACGGCTTGGTGACGTAGTCATCGGCCCCCGCGTCGAGGGCGGCGACCTTGTCGGCCTGGCGGTCGCGGACGGACACGACGATCACCGGGACGTCCGAGAACGCGCGGATCCTGCCGATCACCTCGGTCCCGTCGAGGTCCGGCAAGCCCAGGTCCAGCAGGAGGAGGTCCGGCGCCTCGCCGGCCGCCGCGACGACCGCCTCCTCACCGTTCGCCACGGTGCGGACCTCGTAGCCGTGCGCGGACAGGCTGGTCCGCAGCGCCCGACGGATCTGCGGCTCGTCGTCCACGACCAGGATCATCGTCACCGGTCCGCCTCCGCGTCGACCGCCGTGGCATCGTGAGCCGGCAGCTCGAACACCACCGAAGCGCCTCCGGTCGGCGCGCCCTCGACCCAGATCCGCCCGCCGTGCGCGCCGACGATCGCCCGGGAGATCGACAACCCTAGGCCGCTCCCACCGCGCTCGTCTCCGCGGTAGAAGGTCTCGAAGACGCGCTCGCGATCCGCCTCCGCGATCCCGGGCCCCTGGTCTGTTACGCGAACCTGGACCGCGCCGCGCCACGGCGCGACGCCGACGACGATCTCGCCGCCGCGAGGCGAGAAGCGCACGGCGTTTTCCAGCAGGTTCGTCACGACCTGATCGATCTGGATCGGATCCGCAGGCACGTCCTGGACGTCGCGGAACATCGTCCGCACGCGGACGTGCTCGAGCGCAGGCGCCAGGCGATGCAGCACGGAGTCGACGACCTCGTCGAGGGCGACCGGCTGCTTCGCGGGCGCTATCGCGCCGGCGCGGACGCGCGCGAGGTCGAGGAGGTTGCCCACGAGCCGGTTCAGCCGGTCCGTCTCCTCGAGGATCGTGCGCAGGAGGTCGTCTCGTTCAACAGGGGGGACGGCGACGGCGGGATCCAAAAGCGTAGTGACCCCGGCCTTGATCGACGCGAGCGGCGTGCGGAGGTCGTGGGTCACGGAGGAGAAGAGCGCGGCTCGCGCCTCGTTCGTCTGGATGTCGACGCGCGAGGCAGACACCTGGTCGTCCAGCCGGATCCGGGTCAGCGCGCCGGTCAGTTGTCCCGCGGCGGCGTCGAGCAGGCGCCTGTCCTCGCCGACGATCTTGCCGAACTCGGACCGGCGCGTCACCAGGATCGACCCCACCCGCTCGCCGCCGACCTCGAGCGGCACCTCGACGACGCTGCCGTCCGCGGGCCGCGGTCGTTCGCGCGACACCTCGACCGCGCGCTCCCCGATCGACGCGCGGATCTCGCAGCGCTCGAGGCGTAGCGGGTCGAGCAGGGCGGCCGCGAAGTCGCCGAGCACCCGCTCGAGCGGCTCGCTGGCGAGCAGCTTGGTTGCCAGGTAGCTCTGCAGGGACGCTTCCTGCTCGCGGCGGGCGGCTCGCTCACGCTCGTCAACGATCCGAGCGACGAGCGACCCCACGATCAGGGCGACGATCAGGAACACCACGAGTGCCGTCACGTCCTCGCGGTCGGCGACCTCGAACGTGTGTAACGGCTCCGTGAAGAAGAAGTTCAGGCTGAGGAACCCGAGGATCGAGGCGGCGAGCCCCGCTGCCCGGCCGCCGATCGCCGAAGCCACCACGACGGCCAACAGATAGATCGACGTCGCGCCGAGCTCACGTTCGGGCTGGAGCAGTACGCCGAGCCCGGTCGCGACGGCGGGTGCCACGATCGCGACCGCCACACGAGCGGCAGGTGAGCGCTTCGGCGACGGCCACGCCGGACGACCAGTCATCCCTGCTCCACGCTACGGCTTTCGCTACGCAGTCTTCACGCGTCAGACGCCGTTCTTCACACGTCGTTTACGCGCTCGAACCGACGCTGTCCATAGGAGGCCCGGCGATGGCGCATGACCAGAGGACACGCCCCGAGGCACCGACGCGGCAGAAGATCCGGCGCAAGGCCGGGCTTGGGCCGGACGGCTCGGGTCGGCGGCCGAGGACTGACAGCTATCTCGTGAAGCGCGCCATCCTCGGGCCCGCGCTTGCGACCTCGCAGCTCAAGCACGAGCGACTCGGCAAGCCCACCGCGCTTGCCGTGTTCGCGTCGGACAACCTGTCGTCGTCGGCGTACGCGACCGAGGAGATCGTGAAGGTCGCCGTGCCGGCGGTCGGCGCCGCTGCGTTCGCGCTGGTCCTGCCGATCACGTTCGCGATCCTCGTGGTGCTCGCGATCCTGCTCTTCTCGTACCGGCAGACGATCAAGGCATACCCGACGGCTGGCGGTGCGTACATCGTCACCAAGGACAATTTCGGGTTGCTCCCGGCGCAGCTCGCCGGCGTGGCCCTGCTCACGGACTACGTCCTGACCGTATCGGTCTCGATCGCTGCCGGTGTCGCCGCGATGACGTCGGCGATCACGGTGCTGTTCCCCTACCGCGTCTGGCTCTCCGTCTTCTTCATCTGGTTCATCGCGTGGGGGAACCTCCGCGGCGTGCGCGAGTCCGGCCGGATGTTCATGGTCCCGACCTACTACTTCGTCGTGATGATGTTCATCCTGATCGGGACCGGGGTGGTTCGCGAACTCATGGGCGACCTCCACCCTCTGCCACTCCCCGAGGATGTGGTCGGGATCGGTGGCGCTGTCGGCGCGTTCCTGGTGCTGCACGCGTTCGCGTCGGGAGGCGCCGCCGTGACGGGGGTCGAAGCCATCTCGAACGGCGTCCCGGCGTTCCGCCCGCCTGAATGGCGGAACGCTCGAACCACGCTGATGTGGATGGGGTCGCTGCTCGGGCTGATGTTCCTCGGACTGTCGTTCCTCGCCGTGAAGCTGCACGCCCTGCCCACGGAGTCCGAGACGCTCAATTCGCAGGTCGCGCGCGCAGTGTTCGGACGCGGAGGGCTCGGGATGGTCCTGTATTTCGGCGTGCAGGCCGGGACGATGCTGATCCTGATCCTCGCTGCGAATACGTCGTTCGCGGACTTCCCCCGCCTTGCGAACTTCCACGCGCAGGACAGCTTCATGCCGAGACCGCTCACGAAGCG
>DATHSY010000118.1:0-8082 GCA_035463715.1 Actinomycetota bacterium
CTCTCTCCCGTGCGACCATCGTGCGACAGAACCGCGCGTACGGCAACCACGTTCGCGGCGCTGTTAGGGTCGAAGCGTGGAGTACGCGGCGTTCATCGAGCACGTCCGGCAGGACGAGAGCCGGGTCGCCGCTGCGGCGCAAGGCAACCTGTCGCTGTCGAACGACGTGCCGAGCTGCCCGGGCTGGACGGTCCGCGACCTGGTCCGGCACCTCGCCGAGGTCTACGAGCACAAGATCGAGTGCACGAGACTCAACCGAGCTCCGGACCCGTGGCCGCCGGCGTGGCCGTCCGACCGCGACCCGATCGAGTGGTTGGATGACGCCCACGGGCGCCTCCAGGAGATGTTCGAGCGCAGCCGGCCCTCGACGCCCTCCGCGACGTGGTGGCCGCCGGACCAGACGGTCGGGTTCTGGGCTCGACGGATGGCGCACGAGACGGCGGTGCACCGGGTCGACGCGGAGCTGGCCACCGGGATGGCGGCCCCGACGGTGGAACCCGACCTGGCCGTCGACGGTATCGACGAGATCTTGGACCTCATGCTCGCGGGCGACTGGTCGGAGGAACCGCACGCCGAGTCCACCGGACAGCGGGTCGCGGTCGCCACGGCCGGCGGGACCTGGCTGATCGCGCTGGAACCGGCGTCGGTCACCGTCTCGCGCAGCGGCGATCGTTCAGACGCGAGGATCGAGGGTGACCCCTCGTCTGTCCTTCTCTGGTTGTGGGGTCGAGCCCCGGACGAACGGATCGAGCGGTCGGGCGACCTCGATGCGATCCGGGTGCTTCGCTCCAGGTTGGTCATAGCAACGCAGTAGCGGAGCCGCGAGCTCAGCGGCGGATCAGAGCGCTGGTGCCGATGTCATGAGCCGAAGATCCCGGCGAGGTCGTACGAGATCGGTTCCTGGAGCTGCTCGTACGTGCACGATCGCGGATCGCGATCCGGCCTCCAGCGCACGAACTGCGTCGTGTGGCGGAACCGGTCACCCTCCATGTGGTCGTAGCGGACCTCTACCACGCGCTCCGGCCGCAGCGGGACGAACATGAGGTCCTTCCCCGCCGACCACCGGCTGAACTCCGAGTGGCGCGGCGTCCGCGTCCCCATCTCCTCCCGCGCCCAGTTCCACGGGTGTTGCTCGAACGTCGTGACCAGCGGCTGGAGCTCCTGGAAGAGCCTGCGTCGCTGGGCCATCGGGAAGGCGCCGACGACGCCGACGCTCGCGAGGTCACCTTTGGCGTCGTAGAGCCCGAGCAGGAGCGAGCCGATCGCTTGCTTGTCGGTCTTGTGCACGCGGTAGCCGGCGACGACGCAGTCGGCGGTGCGGACGTGCTTGACCTTGAACATCACCCGCTTGTCCGGCTGGTAGGTCACGTCGAGCGGCTTCGCGACCACGCCGTCCAGGCCCGCGCCCTCGAACTCCTCGAACCACTGCACCGCGAGCTCGCGATCCCGGGTCGCCGGCGTGACGTGGATCGGCGAGGCCGCGTCCGCCAGCGCCTCCTCGAGCGCGTGACGGCGTTCCTCGAACGGCTCACCCATCAGGTCCCGGTCGTCGAGCGCGAGCAGGTCGAACGCGACGAAGTGGGCGGGGGTCTGCTGGGCCAGCAGCTTCACCCGGCTCGCCGCCGGATGGATCCGCATCTGGAGCAGCTCGAAGTCCAGCCGCTTACCGTCGGCGTCCGGCACGACGATCTCGCCGTCGACGACGCACCGCTCCGGCAGGTTGTCCTCGACCGCCTCGACGACCTCGGGGAAGTACCGGGTCATCGGCCGTTCGTTCCGGCTGCCGATCTCGATCTCGTCACCGTCACGGAACACGATCGAACGGAACCCGTCCCACTTCGGCTCGTAGATGAAGTCGCCGTCGGGTACCCGGTCGATCAGCTTCGCGAGCATCGGCGAGACGGGTGGCATGACGGGAAGCCGCATGCGTCAGCCCTCGGACTCAACGGCGAACAGTCGCCACTCTCCCGGCACCCCGCTCAGCTCGAACAGGCCGCGCTCGCCGAACGCGATGCCGGATCCAGCGACCAGGTCCTTGACGGTGCTCGAGACGAGGACCTCGCCCGGCCCGGCCTGCGCCGCGACCCGAGCCCCGATGTGGACGGCGAGACCACCGATCTTCCCCTCGATCACCTCGCATTCGCCCGTGTGCAGCCCGGCGCGCACGTCGAGGCCTATCTCGCGTACCCCATCGGTGATCGCCCGGGCGCACCGGATCGCCCTCGCGGGCCCGTCGAACGTCGCGAAGAACCCGTCGCCGGCCGTGTCCACCTCTCGGCCGGCGAAGCGGATCAGCTGCCGCCGAACGAGCGCATGATGCTGCTCGATCAGCTCGCGCCAGCGCCGGTCTCCAACCTCGGCGAGTTTCGCGGTCGAGCCGACGATGTCGGTAAACAGCGCCGTCGCGAGGACCCGTTCCGATTCGACGGCGTCCCACTCACCGCGATCCCAGATCCCGCGCAGGAAGGGCTCGACGTGTTCGACGATCTGCGCTGGGTTCACCCACCAGCCGTGATCGTCGCCGGGAAGCTCGACGAGCTGCGCCCCATGGATCCGGTCAGCCAGATACCTGCCCTCGTCGAGCACGACGTCCTCGTCGTGGACGCGGTGGAGCACCAGCGCCGGCACGCGGATGGCAGGCAGCAGATGACGCACGTCGATCGCGCTGTTCATCAGGGCTAGATCGCGGATCGCTCCGGGGCTGGCGCTCGACTGCACCCACCGGCGCCACCACGCGCGCGTCGTCTCGTCCTCGATCGTCGACGGGGCGAACTGACGCAGCTTCATGTCGAGCCATCCCTGGGAACTGCGCTCCGCGTCCTCTCGCGCGATCTTGGCGACCACATCCTCCCGCGGCGCAGCCCAGGGATAGTCGTCCGCGCGTGACCACGTCGCGAGCGTGCCGAACAGGACGAGCGCGGCCGCTCGTTCCGGGTAGGTCGCGGCGAACAGCATCGACATCGGACCGCCCTCCGAGAACCCCATGACCGCCGCGCGGCGCGAACCGACGGCGTCCATGACCACCCGGATGTCGTCCATCCGCGTCTCGAGGTCTGGGATCCCCGCCGCGCGATCCGAGAGCCCGGTCCCTCGCTTGTCGAAGAGGATCAGCCGGCAGAACGACGCCATCCCGTCGAAGAACCTGGCCGGCGTCCCCTCCCACGCCGTTCCCAGGTTGGACAGCACCCACCCGCTGACGAACACGACGTCGAACGGGCCGTCCCCGTGGACGGCGTACGCGATGCTCGTGTCGCCGCTCTTGGCGTACCGGACGTCCAGCGTCGTCACGGCGCAAGTCTCGATGCGGGAGCACCAAGCGGCAACCCGCGGTTCGGGCTACCGCACGATCTGCTGGGCCGTCTACGACGACGACATGCCGGTCGGGTTCGTGAGGGTCAGCTCGTCGGCATCTCGGCCGGCATCGGGGTCATCAGCTGGAAGTAGTTGTCGTCCGGGTCGGCGAACGTGACGATCAGCATGTCGGAACTCTCCTCGCCGTCACCGGGGGTGTAGGGCTCATGTACCACGGTCGCGCCGGCGCCCTTGAGGCGTTCGGTTTCGCCACGCACGTCGGGTGTCTCGATGTTCCAGATGACCCGTCCGGGATGCGCGTTCTTGCCCTTCACCTGATCGTGCGGGCCGATGGTGAGCCAGCCGGTCCCGATCTGCCAGCCGGTGTAGCCGCCGTCCGCGAAGCCCGGTGCGCCGAACAGCTTCGAGTAGTACTCGACCAGCCGGTCCGGGTCTTCCGAACCGATGAGGATGCCTGCCAGGTTCATCGCTAGCTCCTTCCGAGCCTCAGAGGTTCTCCCACAGCCCGACGACGTTGCCCTCGGTGTCCTTGAAGTAGCCGAACGCCCCCATGTCGGGGATCTCGGTGCGAGGGGTGACGACGGTCCCGCCCTCGGCCTCGATCTGCTTGGCCGACGTGTCGATCGAGTCGACGCCGATCGTCAGGACGGGCACCGGCGTGTGATCCTTGCGCCGCATGAGGGCGCCGTTGATCCCACCGGGCTCGGTCGGCGTCTGCGTCTTCTCGTCGATCGGCGTGGTCACCGCGATGGTGTAGTTCTCCATCTCCTCGCCCATCGTCTGCAGGCCCCACCCGAACACGGCCGAGTAGAACCCCTTGGCACGATCCAGGTCGTCGACCGGGATCTCGAAGTGCACCACCTTGTCCATGCCGAACCCTCCCTTCGGTCACACCCTTCGACGGTAGCGCGCGATCGCAAGAGGCGCGAACACGGCCTGGATCGCGATCATCCACAGCACGGCCTTCACGATCGGGTTGCCAGGCACGTCTGTGCCGAGCATGAGCTCACGTGCCGAGTCGATCACCGCAGTGACCGGGTTCACGTTCGCGAACGCCTCGAGCCAGCCCGGCATCGACTCGGTCGGCACGAACGCGGAGCTCGCGAACGTGAGCGGCAGGATGATCATGAATCCCCACGTGTTGACCGATTCGGTCGTGCGGGCCGTGATCCCGATGAACGCCATCGGCCAGCACATCGTGAGGCCGAACGCCGTCACGAGCACGAACGCGGCGATGCCGCCGTCGACGCCGCCCCGGAACCGGAACCCCAGGAGCGCGGCGAATCCCGTGATGATCGCGATGCTCCATGCGATCCGCGCCCCATCGGCCAGGATCCGTCCGCCGATCACCGCCGACCGGGCGATCGGCAGCGACCGGAACCGGTCGATCACGCCGCGCTGGAAGTCGACGTTGAGCGCGATCGCCGTCGTGAACGGCAGGAACGCCACGCTCTGCACCAGGATCCCCGGCAGCGCGAACTGCAGGTACTCCCGGCTCGAGTCGAAGATCGCGCCGCCGAAGACGTACACGAAGAGCACCAGGAACATCAGTGGCTGGATCGACATCTCGACCAACTGCTCGGGCGTGGCCTTGATGTGCAGCAGGTTCCGCCGGGCGATCGTCAACGTGTTGGTGATCACGTTGGTCCCGCCGGCGGGCGACAGCGTGGCGGCGCTCATCGACGGCTCCTCTCCTGCTCGTCCTGGATATCCTGCTCGCCCTCCGCCAGGTGCCCGGTGATCGTGAGGAAGACCTCGTCGAGGCTCGGGCGGCGGAGCGACAGGTCGTCGATCGCGATCCCCTCTTCGTCCAGGCGCCGGACGGCCTGTCCGAGCGCTGCCCGGTCGTCGATCCGCACCGAGACGAGCTGGCCGTCGGTGTAGGGCTCGTCCCCGTCACGGGCGAGGCCGGCCAGGACCTTCTCGGTCGCCGGCAGGTCGGCGGGGTCGGCCGGCTGCGCCTGCAGGACGTGCCCGCCGACGCGGGTCTTCAGCTGTGCAGGCGTTCCGGCGGCGATCACGCGACCGTGGTCGATCACGACGATCTCGTCCGCGAGCTTGTCCGCCTCCTCGAGGTACTGCGTCGTCAGCAGCACGGTCGTGCCCTCCGCGACGAGCGAGCGGATCATGCCCCAGAGCTCGAGACGGCTCCGAGGGTCGAGGCCGGTCGTGGGCTCGTCGAGGTACAGGAACCGCGGGCGTCCCACCAGGCTCGCCGCCAGGTCGAGGCGACGCCGCATGCCCCCCGAGTACGTCTTGACGAACTTCGTGGCTGCGTCGGCGAGCTCGAATGCCCCGAGGAGCTCCCTCGCGCGGGAGCGTGCCTCGGACGCGTCGATCCCGAGCAGCCGCCCGATCATGAACAGGTTGTCCTGTCCCGAGAGCAGCTCGTCGACCGCGGCGTACTGGCCAGTCAGGCCGATGATCCGCCGAACCTGCTCGGGCTGGCGGACGACGTCATAGCCGCCGACCGAAGCCCGCCCTGCGTCGGGCATGAGCAGCGTGGACAGCACCCTGATCGCGGTCGTCTTCCCGGCGCCGTTCGGACCGAGCAGCCCGAAGATCGTCCCCTCGCGGGCCACCATGTCGACCCCGTCGAGCGCCCGGACCTTTCCCTTGTCGAACGTCTTGACGAGCCCCTCGGCCTCGATCGCAGACATGCCCCTCGTCCCCCTTCCGAACCGACATCCGTACGACGGATCCGTCATCGCCAACTCATCGCACCCCTATGCGAACCACCGGATCCGCGGCATCATGCCGGGTAGAAGTGGCCAACCAGTGGCCAGTTCATGTAGGAATCTCGAACCATGCGTGCGGATCGTCTGGTGGCCGAGCTCTTGATCCTCCAGGCTCGTGGGCGCGTGACCGCGGCCGAGGTTGCCGACGAGCTCGAGATCTCCGAACGCACGGCGCGTCGCGATCTCGAGGCGCTCGCCTTGGCGGGGATCCCGGTCTACTCGCAGGCTGGCAAAGGTGGCGGGTGGTCATTGCTCGGTGGGGCGCGGACCGACCTGACGGGGCTGACCGCCGCTGAGGCGCGAACGCTGTTCCTCGTGGCGGGCCCGTCCGCCTCCGTCACGCCAGAGGTGAAGGCTGCCTTGCGCAAGCTGACGCGGGCGCTCCCCGAGCCGTTCCGCGCGACGGCCGAGGCCGCCGCGTCGGCCGTGGTGTTCGACCCTGCGAGCTGGGATCGAACGCCGCCGCCCCCACCCGAGCACCTCGAGGTCCTTCAGCGGGCGGTCGTCGACGCCCTCCAGGTGCGGATCGTATACGCGGGTCGAGACCGGCCCGTGTCCGAGCGGACCGTGCACCCGCTGGGGCTCGTGGCCAAGGCGTCGGTCTGGTACCTGGTGGCGGGGACCGACGCGGGGTTACGGACGTTCCGCGTCGGCCGGATCAGGTCCGTCGAGGTGATGAACGATCCCGTCCAGCGGCCCGAGGGCTTCGACCTCGCCCAGACGTGGCGGTCGATCGTCGACACGCTGGACGAGCGGCGCGCCACGTTCCGAGCGATCGCTCTCGCCGACCGCGACGGTGCGGGGCGGGCGCGAGGGATGCTCGGCAAGCGCGTGACGGTCCACGGCGAACAGGCGGACGGCCGCGTTCGTCTCGAGGTCCGGAGCTGGTCCGCCGATGCGCTCGCGGGGGAGCTGGCCGCGTTCGGAGACCACATCGAGGTCGTCGACCCGCCGGAGGCGCGCGATGCGCTCGCGCGACTCGGCGAGACGTTGACGTCCGTCTACGGTCGCGGTCCCGCCGGGGCGGTCACCGGGGCCGATACGTGAGGAGCAGCCCGCCCGTGGTCGTGACGGTCGAGTCGACCAGCTCGAGCTCACGGACCTGATCGTCGTCCCGGAACAGCCGCTTCCCGCTCCCGAGCACGACGGGGAAGATCGACAGCGAGTACTCGTCCACCAGGTCGTGCTTCATCAAGGTCCGCACCAGATCGCCGCTGCCCAGAACGGCGATGTTCCTGCCCGGCTGCTCCTTCAGCTTGCCGACCTGCTCGGGGACATCGCCGTCGAGCACGGTCGTGTGCTGCCAGTCGGCCCTGTCGAGCGTCCGCGAGGCGACGTACTTCTGGACGTTGTTCAGGTGCTGCGCGAACGGGTCGTCCGCCGGAGCGTTCGGCCAATACGACGCCATGATCTCGTACGTCTTGCGGCCGAACAGCTGCGCGTCGGTCTCGGCCATCCCGGCGAAGGCGGCCTTGCTCATGACGTCGTCGAAGTACTCGCGCTGCCATCCGCCGTGCTCGAAGCCGCCCTCAAGGTCTTCGTCGGGGTCGCCCGGCGCCTGATACACACCGTCGAGCGACAGGAACTCGATCACCACCAGCTTGCGCATCGCCCGTCTCCTTCCTCCGTCAGGCGTTGTCGTAGGCGCGCTGCAGCTCGGCGATGTCGAGCTTGGTCATCCCGAGCATCGTCTTCACGACGGCCTGCGACTTCGCCGGGTCAGGGTCACTCGCGAGCTCGTTGAACTGCCTCGGGACGATCTGCCACGAGAGGCCGAAGCGATCCTTCAGCCAGCCGCACTGCGACTCCTCGCCGCCATCTGCGGTGAGCCGCTCCCAGAAGTAGTCGACCTCCTCCTGATCCTCGCAGGTGACGACGAACGAGATCGCTTCCGTGAACCGGAACTCCGGGCCGGCGTTGAGGCCGGTGAACACCTGACCCTCGAGCATGAACTCGACGGTCATCGCCGACCCGGGCTCACCCGGGCCCGCCTCGCCGTACCGCGAGACGCTCAGGATCTTCGAGGGCCCGA
>DATHSY010000119.1:0-10899 GCA_035463715.1 Actinomycetota bacterium
ACGGCGCCGGCCGTCACGGCGGCGGCCTTGAGGAAGGTCCTTCTCGGTATCTGTGTGTCCGGTGGCATCCCTACCTCCCGAACGTTCCCTGCCTATAGGGTCGGCGCGAACGCTCGGGACGCCATCGGTACGGTGTCCCACCGGGCCCGGGACCGCGGCCGGGATGGCTCGGGTGGACGCCTTACGGTGCCGAGAGGCGTTCCGCCTCGGTCACGATGAGGTCGGCTAAGGCGTCGAGCGACGCCCGGACGGGCGGCGACGGCGGGGCGCCCCCGGTCGTGTCCCCGGCCTCGATCCCGAGCACGACGACGCTCGGCAGATCGTCGAGGGCCGCGGCAAGGCCGATCGCCTGGCCGATCCCGAACCCGTGCGAGGACAGCGACGAGCCGACGTCCCCCAGCCGTCCGTCTGTGGAGACCTCGACCCGAACGAGCTCTCCGGGCGCCCGGCGACCGTCCGAGGTCCGGACCGCGTCGACCACGATCGCCGCGTCGACGTCGGCGAACAGGTGGGCCGCGTTGATCGGGGCGCCGGCCTCGACCACGTCGAGTCCCGGAAGAGCGGCGAGCCGGGGGGCGGCGAGCCGCACGCCGAGGAGTCCCGCGGCATCGTCGCCGGCCGCGGCGTTCCCGCACGCGATGACGCGGACGCGCCGGCTCAGCGGCGCTCGATGTTCAGCGTCAGGAAGTGGGTCGCGCACGAGATGCACGGATCGTAGTTGCGCACGACCATCTCGCAAAGCCGGGTCAGCTCCCCGTCCGGCCGGTCGAGCACCGACGGGACGAACGCGCGGAGGTCCGCCTCCATGTGCCGCAGGTTCTGCGACGTCGGCGGGACGATCTTGGCCATCACGATCCGACCCTCGTCGTCCACGTCGTAGCGGTGGTAGAGCGTGCCGCGCGGCGCCTCGGTGGTCCAGGTCGCACGTCCCGCGCGGGGCCGAGGGTCCACCATCGGCGGGTCGGGCGAGCGGTACGAGCGGATCAGCGCGATCGACTCCTCGATCGCGAGCGCCGTCTCCGCAACGCGCGCCGCCATCGAGAAGAACGGGTCGGTCTCGGGCAGGGACAGTCCCGCACGCTCGGCGCACTCGCGCGCCGTGGCCGTCAGCCGGCCGGCGTTCAGGTTGATCCGCGCGAGCGGTCCGACGAAGTACGGGGTGCCGGTGTCGGCCATCACCGAGTGGAGCGCGTTCGAGTGCTCGACGTGCTCCTCGCGGCTCACCCGCTCGAACGTCTCGGCGTCGAACGCTCGGCCCGTCGTCGAGAGCAGCGTGCCCTCGTTGATCGCGTACTCGTCGGGGTGGACCATCGCGACCATCTCGGCCGGCCGCGGGAACGACGGCTTCGGCAGGCCAGCGACGAAGTCGGCGATCCCGCCCATCTCGTCGAGCGCGGCCTCGAGCCTCGGAACGAACGCCTGGAGATCGGCGGGCCGCGGCGCCTTGGAGAAGCCGCCGACGCGCGGCGAGACGGGGTGGATCTCGCGACCGCCGATCAGCGCCATCAGGTCGTTGCCGATCCGCTTCAGTCCGAGCGCGCGCTTGACCATCGCGGGTTCGGACGCCGCCATCTCGATCGCGCTGTCGTAGCCCAGGAAGTCGGGCGCGGCGAGCAGGAACACGTGCAGCACGTGGCTCTCGATCCACTCGCCCAGGTACAACAGACGTCGCAGCTCCCGCGTCCCAGCCGGGACCTGCACGCCGAACAGGCGCTCGAGCCCGTAGATCGCGCTCATCTGGTACGCGACCGGGCAGATCCCGCAGATCCGCGGGACGATGTCTGGCACCTCGCTGAAGTGACGTCCCTCGAGGAACGCCTCGAAGAACCGGGGCGGCTCGTAGATCTCAAGGCGCAGGTCCGTGATCTCGCCGTCGTCGACCCGGACGTGCAGGGCGCCCTCGCCCTCGACGCGCGCGACGACCGGCACCTCGACGGACCGGTGCGTCACGTCACCGCCTCCTCCCGCGGCTCACCCTCGAGCGCGTCCGCCGCCGCCTTGAACGCGGGCGCCCACCCGGTGATGAAGCGGAACCGCTCGGCCGCCTCGCGCCTCGACAGCCCGAGCTCGAGGAACCTGGCAGCGAGCGCCTCGGTGTTCGGCGGCTGCGACGGGCCGAAGCAGCCGAAGCACCCGCGGCCATACCCAGGGCAGAGCGCGCCGCAGCCCGTGATCGTCACCGGGCCCAGGCACGGCTCGCCCTTCGCGACGAGCACGCACACGAACCCGCGCCGCTTGCATTCGGCGCAGACGGTGGAGGTCGACAGGCGCGGGAGCGCGCCGCGGAGCAGCGACGCGATCACGCCGAGCAGCTGCCCTCGGTCGACCGGACACCCCGTGAGCTGGAGGTCGACCCGGACGATGTCCGCGACCGGTGTCGAGCGCTCGAGCGTCTTCACGAAGGCAGGCGTCGGGTACACGGTCCGCACGAACGCGTCGGTGTCGGCGACGTTGCGGAGCGCCTGGACGCCGCCTGACGTCGCGCACGCGCCGATCGTGATCAGGAACATGGACTGCTCGCGGATCTCCCTGACCTGCTCGACCTGCTCGGGCGTCGAGATCGACCCCTCGATCAGGGTGACGTCGTACGGACCCGGCTCGACGTGCGAGGACGCCTCGGCGAAGTTCACGATGTCGATGGCGCCGGCCAGCTCGAGCAGCGCCTCCTCGGCGTCGAGCAGCTGGAGCTGGCAGCCGTCGCAGGACGCCATCTTGAACACGGCCACCCGCGGCTTGCCGTTCGCCGTCACAGCTCGGAGACCTCCATCAGCGGACCGACCTCGTCGTAGCGGAACACCGGTCCGTCCGCGCAGACGAACTTCGCCCCGAGCTGGCAGTGCCCGCAGAGCCTGGCGCCGCACTGCATGTTCCGCTCGAGCGAGACCCAGACGCGCTCCGACGCGTGCCCCTGCGCCATCAGGTCGCGGAGCGCGAAGTGCATCATGATCTCGGGCCCGCACACGAAGGTGGTCGTCCGCGACGGCTCGAGCGACGCCTTCGGGAACAGCGTCGTCACGACGCCCTCCTCGTACGGCCAGGTGTCGTCGGCGATGTCGACCGTGAGATGCGTCTCGATCTGCCGGAAGCGCAGCCACTCCTTCCACGTATCGAGCTCGCGCCGATAGAGCATGTGCTCGGGTCCGCGCGCGCCGACCATGATCACGACCCGGCGGAACTGCCCGCGGTGCCGGATCGCCTGGTAGATAGCCGACCGGAGCGGGGCGAGTCCCAAGCCCCCGGCGACGATCGCCAGGTCGTTGCCGCGTGCGGTCTTGAGCGGCCACGGCCGCCCGAAGGGCCCGCGCACCGCGACGGCGTCGCCGGGCTTCAGCCCGCGGAACGCGTCGGTCACGCGGCCGGTGGAGCGGATCGTGTGCGCGATCCGGAGCGGCCGCTCGGGGTCGCTCGCGATCGAGATCGGCACCTCGCCGACCCCGTACAGGTAGACCATGTTGATCTGGCCGGCCGTGAAGGAGAACGAGCGCCGTTCGAACGGGTCGGCCAGCGTCATCCAGTACGTGAAGGTGTCGGGCGTCTCCTGCACGATCCGCCGGATCGTCGCGGACATCATCGCACCGCCCTCGACGACGACCGGGCCGGGACGTTCGCGGACCGCCATCGCGCTCATGCGGGCACCGCCTCGCGCTTGCGGATCGCGTCGATCTCCTCCGTGACGTCGATCCCGACCGGGCACCATGTGATGCAGCGGCCGCAGCCGACGCATCCAGACGTGCCGAACTGGTCGATCCACGCCGCGAACTTGTGCGTCAGCCACTGCCGGTACCGCGGCGCGCGGCCCTTGCGGATCTCGGTCCCGACGATGTGGCTGAACTCCTCGCCGAAGCAGCTCGCCCACTCGCGCGTCCGCGTGGCCCCGTCGCCGGACAGCGTCACCTGATCGGTCACGTCGTGGCAGAAGCACGTCGGGCACACCGACGTGCAGTTCGTGCACGCCAGGCAGCGCGCGGCGACGTCGTCCCACCGCGGGTGCTCGCGGTTGCGGTAGAGCAGGCCCGGCAGGTCGGCGGTCTCGAGGTGGCGCCCCATCCGCCGCTCGGCGTCCCGTGCGGTCCGCTCGACGAACGCGACCTCCTCGCCCGTCGCGTCGCGGCTGTCGACCCGGTCGAGGACCTCCCCCCCGCGCGGGCTCGCCACCTCGACGACGAACCCGCCGTCGAGTTCGGTGACGGCCAGGTCGAAGCCGATCGTGCAGCGCGGACCCGTTCCCATCGACGCGCAGAAGCACGTCGACCCGGGCGTCGAGCAGTTGACGCCGATGAAGACCGCCGCCTCGCGGCGACGGCGGTACCCCGGGTCGAGATCGAGGAACACGCGATCCAGCACCTGGACCGCGTGCAGGTCGCATGAGCGGAGCCCGACGAACGCGAGCGGTGGCTCGTCCTCGTCCGCGGCCGGCTCGGTCACGAGGCCGTTCTCTGTCCGGCGCACCCGCGCCAGTACCTCTCGCGGTGGGAACAGGAACCGCTTCGCGGAGTCGGGTCCGTGCGCCCACGCGAACAGGCGGTCGTCGTCGCGGCGTGACAGCTCGTAGCCGCCGGGTCGCTGCTCCTCGGCGACGCCCGCCGGCAGGTCGTCCAGGCCGTCGATCCGGTCGAGCACGATCGCGCCGTCACGCACGGTCGGTCCGATCAGCCGGTAGCCGTCCGCGGTGAGCGCCTCGAGGAGCCGCGCGAACGCGGACCGGTGGATGTGCTTCACCGCGGCGACACCTCCACGGATAGGCTCGACGACTTCCGCGGGTCGCCTTACCGGCGAAAGGCACCCGGCCTGCGGGACCGTCGGTCCGGCGCGTGAGCGTCGCGTAGGCTGTGCCGCCGATGGGTCTTGCGCTGCACACCGATCTGTACGAACTGAACATGGCCGCGAGCTACATGCGTCGCGGCATGGATCAGGAAGCGACCTTCAGCCTCTTCGTCCGGGACCTCCCGGAGCGCCGCGGGTTCCTCGTCGCCGCGGGCCTCGAGTCCTGCCTCGATTTCCTCGAGCGGTTCCGGTTCGAGGAGGAAGACCTGGCGTTCCTGCGGGACGGCCTCGGGTTCGACGCCGATACGACCGAGCTGTTCCGCGACGTCCGTTTCACCGGCGAGGTCTGGGCGGTGCCCGAGGGCCGGATCGTGTTCGCCGATGAGCCGCTGATGGAGATCACCGCGCCGATCGCGGTCGCGCAGCTCGTCGAGACCTACCTGTTGAACATCGCCACGTTCCAGACCACGATCGCATCGAAGGCGGCCCGGTGCCGGCTGGCGGCCCGCGACCGCGAGCTCGTCGACTTCGCGTTCAGGCGGACGCAGGGAGCCGACGCGGCCATGGCGGTGGCGCGCACCACGGCCATGGTCGGGTTCGCTGCGACCAGCAACGTCGAGGCGGCGCGTCGGTACGGCTTGAGGACTGCCGGGACGATGGCGCACTCATACATCGAGTCGTTCCCGAGCGAGGCGGATGCGTTCCGCGCGTTCGCGCAGGACTTCCCGCACCGGACGACGTTCCTCGTCGACACCTACGACACGCTGAACGGCGTCCGCACGGCCGTCGAGGTGATCCGCGAGCTCGGGCTCGAGGACAGCCTCGGGATCCGGCTCGACTCCGGCGACCTGCTCGAGCTCTCGCGCCGTGCCCGAGCGATCCTGGACGAGGCCGGGCTCGCGCACGTGCGCATCTTCGCGAGCGGCGGCCTCGACGAGGTCGAGGTGGACCGGCTCGTCGCGGCCGGGGCGCCGATCGACGCGTTCGGGATCGGGACGCGGATGGGCGTGTCCGCCGACGCCCCGTACCTGAACTCTGTCTACAAGCTGGTCGAGTTCGACCGCCGCCCGGTCGTGAAGCTCTCCGAGGAGAAGGCCACCGAACCGGGCCGCAAGCAGGTCTTCCGCGGTGCCGCGGGCGACGTGATCGGGCTCCGCGAGGAGCCCCCGCCGATCGGCGCCGAGCCGATCCTCGTCCCGGTGATGCGGGACGGCCGGCGCTCCGGGCCCAGGCGTGGACTGGATGTGGCCAAGCGCCTGTTCGAGGCGGATCTCGTCCGCCTGCCTGCGGCCGCGACGCGCCTCGACGACCCGGAGCCGCCGCAGCCGCCGTTCTCAGGTGCGCTGCGAGAGCTGACGGCGCAGGCGCGGGCCGAGGCGCTCCGCCGCGCGGGCGTTACGCCGTAGCTTCGTGCCTCAGCGGATCTCGAGCCCGGCCGCCCCGCCCTCGACCCGCAGGTCGACACGGTCAGAGGCCGTGTCGAAGCCCGGAGAGCGGTATCCCACGTCGCTCTTCGGGAAGCGCGTCTGGTCGACGTCGACGCCCATCAGGCCTGCGCGGACCGAGATCCGCGCGGCGGTGGCGGCCGGGATGCGGATGCGGACCTTCGCGGCGCCGCACCTGACGGATGCGTCGGTGGTACCCCTCGATGGCATGACGATCGACGTGTCGCTCGCGCCGGTGTTCATCACGAGCTCGGGGATCGTGAGGTCGGAGAGGTCGATGTCGGCTTGGTTCGCCCCGGCGTCGACCGTCAGCCGCACCGGGATCGCGCGGGTCAGCCCGATCGCCCAGTCGAAGCCGCGGCGATCCCAGTCCCACGGGCCGGTCCAGCGGCCCTCGACCACGACGTCGGCGTGATCGCCGCGCCGGTCGACGCGGAGCTGGACGTTGCCGGTGAAGGTTCCGTCGACCAGGGACTCCGGCGCGGGTGTCGAACGGATCGCCAGGCGGCCCGCGCCGTGCTTGACGCGGACGCTCGCAGTCGACGCCCCATCCAGGGGGACCGAACGCGGCGTCACGACACCGCCCCTGGACCCTCCGCGGTCCGTGACCGCGGACAGAACGATCCCGAGCCCGATCGCGATCAGGATCACCGGCCACAGCGTCACGTCGCTGTCGATCACGTCGAGGTCGCGCAGCAGGAAGACCACGCCGACGGCGATCAGGATCAGCGGCCAGACATACCCGTCGTGGCCCCAACCGTCCCCCGGAACTAGTCGCTGGACCAGCAGCCAGACGCCGATCCCGATCACGATCAGCGGCCAGATCGCGACGTCGTCCGGGATCACGTCGGTGTTGCGGAGCAGCAGCACCACGCCGATCGCGATCAGCAGCAGCGCCAACAGCATGGACCGGTTGCGTTGCATCGGCTACCCCCGGCCGAAGCCTACCCCGCTTGCGGCGGACCGCTCCTCACGGGTTCGCCAACAGGCCGCGCCGCCCTCGCACGCGCCGGTCGACGACCCCGAACGTCGCCTCGACCGCCATCCCGACGAACATGATCATTATCATCACCGCGAAGATCGCGGGTGTGTTCTGGAGCTGCCGGTTCGCCTCGAGGAGGTGACCAAGGCCCTTGCCGCCGGTCGCCATCAGGATGAGCTCGCCCGCCATCAGGGCTCGCCAGCCGAGCGCCCACGCCTGCTGCAGACCGGCGACGTACCCCGGAACGCCGGCTGGTAGGACGATCCGGCGGTACAGCGTCCACCCCCGCGCCCCGAGCGTTCGACCCGCGCGCGTGAGCAACGGCGGCACCAGACGCACGGCGGCCGCGGTAGCGATCGCGACGGCAGGGATGCTTCCGATGATCACCACGAAGAGCACGGCACGCTCGGTGAGCCCGAACCAGAGCATCGCGAGCGGGAGCCACGAGATCGACGGCAGTGCCTGGAGGCCCGCCATCAGACTGCCGACGCTCCGCTGGATCAGGCCGGACGCCGCCATCGTGAGCCCGATCGAGGTGCCGGCCGCGACGCCCACGGCCAGGCCAACTACCAGGCGGATCAGGCTGGCCTGGGTACCGACCAGGATCGACTCGCGCGGCGGTTGCGGCTGCGAGAAGTTGTGCAGGAACGATCCCACGACGTCGGACGGTGGGGGCAGGACGGACGGGCTGAACAGGCCCGACCAGGCGGCCAACTGCCAGATCAGCAGTAGCCCGACCACCGCGGCGATCCGCGGGCCAAGCTGCCTAACGATCGATCTCAGCCGCGACAACCTTCTCCACCTCCTTCGATAGATGACCGTGGATGTCCACGACGACCTTCGACAGCAGGACGTCCTCGATGTCACGGGGCCGGGGAGCCGTGATGACGTGTTCGGCGACGAGCGAGCCGGGCGGCGCAGACATGAGCACCACCCGGTCGGCGAGGAACACTGCCTCACGGACGTTGTGCGTCACGAAGACGAACGTGTTCCTCGTCTCGGACCAGACCTCTTGCAGCTCGCGCTGGAGGATCTCGCGAGTCTGGGCGTCAAGAGCCGCGAACGGCTCATCCGCAAGCAGAACCTCCGGCTGACACGACAACGCCCGCGCGAGCGCTGCGCGTTGCCGCATCCCGCCGGACAGCTCGTGCGGCTGGGCATCCGCGAAATGCGCGAGATGGACCTTCCGCAGCCACTGCATCGCCCGATCGGGACGTTCGTCTTTCGATACGCCGATCATCTCGAGCGCGAACTCGACGTTCGCTCTGACGCTCATCCACGGGAACAGCGCCGGGTCTTGGAACAGCACCGCGCGATCGGGCCCCGGTCCGGCGATGGGTCGCCCGTCGAGGCGGAGCTCACCCATGTCGGGCTTCTCCAACCCGGCGAACAGGTTTAGTAGGGTCGTCTTTCCGCACCCGGAGGGTCCGATCAGGCATACGAACTCGCCGGACGTGATGTCGAGGTCGACATCGGTGAGAGCCGACACTCCTCCACCGCGCGAGCTTCGGAAACGCTTCGACACGCCGTGCGCCGAGAGCTTCGCCGTCACCCCCCGGGCGTCGGGCAGCGCCACCAGCGTCCTCGGGATGCTCATTTCGACGCCACCAGCACCGGGATCTCGCGGGGGAGACCAGCCGGGATCTCGGGCAGTTCTGCCAGGACCGCCTCCAGGTCGTCGAGCGCGTAGATCCTGACGAGCTGCTCGGGCTCGCTCTCCAGATAGCCGAGTGCGTAGGCGTCCTCCGCATCCTTCTGGAGGCTGGACGCGATCGGATCCCACGTGAACGTCAGGTTGTTCCACGCCTCATCGACTACTGCCTGGTCGAGCGACGGGGCCCCCGCCTTGACCAACCCCGCCTGAGCGGCGGCCTTCGCGCCGACCGGGTCTGCAGCGATGACCTCGATCGCTTCGGCGTTCGCCTGCACGAGCCTCTGGACGATCTTCGGGTGCGCGTCGAGGTACCCGGTGGTCACGACCAAGTGGGTCGTCACGAACTCACCTTCCGGCCACAACCCTGCCTCGTCCAGGAACGGCTCCGCGAGCTCTTGGGCGATGAGCAGGCTCGGCCACGGCTCCGGCTCCCACGCCGCGTCGAACTCGCCGGCTTCGAAGGTCTGCACGAGCGCGGTGTTGTCGATCGCGCCCACGAAGACGTCGCCGCCCTCATCGTTCGTCTTGAGTCCCTCGTCGTGGAGCCACGTTCGGAGGGCGACGTCCTGCGTGTTGCCGATGCCGGGAACGGCGATCTTCTTGCCACGGAGGTCCTCCGCCGACGAGATCCCCGAGCCCCTCGCGACGACGAGCGATGCGCCGCCGGAGGTCACGCCCGAGACGACGCGGATGCTCTCGGGATCCTGCACGAACAGACCGATCGCGGGCCCCGGACCGATGTACGAGGCGTCGATCGAGCCCGAGGAGAGCGCCGTGCCCGCGTCGCTCCCGGAGTTGAAGTACTTGACCTCGACCTTCGTCGGCGCGAGCACCCGTTCGAAGATCCCTTCCTCGAGGGCCACATACGCCGGGGCGTGCGTCAGGTTCGGGAAGACCCCGAGCCGGAGCACCTCTTCGCTTCCCTTCGTCCGTTCCGCCGTGCTGGAGCACGCGGTCACGAGCAGCGCCGCGAGCACGACTCCGAAGATCGCCGTCCTCACTCCCATCACCTCCGGGCACGAAGAAAGGCCGCGACACGATGTGTCGCGGCCTCCAGTCGTCTGGTCAGCCTGGACGCGGTCGCCCGCGTCGCCGGGACGCTAGTACCCGTTCCGCCGCAGCGTCAACGTGCCCCGTGGGAGACCTTCTGAAGGCCGTGCTCAGCGGAGCCGGAACTTCTCGGCCAGCTCGATCTGCACGACCTTGCTGTCCTGCACCACAAGCAGGATCGTCCCGAACTGGATCCGGCGGAGGACCTTCACGACCTCGAGCAGGACCTTCTGCTCCTCCCCGGTGAGCGGCGCAATCTCGTCGGGCTGGTCTCCGGCGGCCACGCCGCGACACTACACCGCAGGCGTCGTCCCCCCGCGAGCTACCAGGCGTACGCCTCGGGTGCCGGACCTCCCGGGCCGGGGAAGAGCTCATCGAGCCTCTTCATCGTGTCGTCGTCGAGCTTCAGCTCGAGTGCCCGGAGCGAGCTGTCGAGCTGCTCGATCGTCCGTGGGCCAACGATCGGCCCGGTCACGACGGGGTTCGCCAGGAGCCACGCGAGCGCGACGTCGGCGGGCTGCTCGCCGAGCTCGGCACACAGCTTCTCGTACGACTCGAGCTTGTCGCGGTTCGCCTCGATCTCCTTGCGCGTGTCCGCGTCGGAGCGCCGGCTGCCCTCGTCGAGCTTCTGCAACACGCCGCCGAGCAGTCCCCCTGCCAGCGGGCTCCACGGGATCACGCCCAACCCGTACGTCTGGCACGCAGGCAGGACCTCGAGCTCGCTCATCCGCTCGTGCAGGTTGTACAGGCACTGCTCGGACACGAGTCCGAGGAAGTCACGTGAGCGCGCCGCTTCGTTCGCCCTCGCGATGTGCCATCCGGCGAAGTTGCTCGAGCCGACGTAGACGACCTTCCCCTGGGCGACGAGCGTCTGCATCGCCTGCCAGATCTCGTCCCACGGCGACTCCCGGTCGACGTGGTGCATCTGGTACAGGTCGATCCGGTCGGTCTGGAGCCGGCGGAGGCTCTCGTCGCACGCACGGAGGATGTGGCGCGCCGACAGC
>DATHSY010000120.1:0-23986 GCA_035463715.1 Actinomycetota bacterium
GCGCGTGGATCCTTCGCGCCCGCGGCGGGGCCCGCACCTCGCGTGTTCGACCGCCCCGTTCTTCTCGCGACCGCTCGCCGACGCGTTCGAGTCGATCGCGGACGCCGGGTTCCGCGACGTCGAGGTGATGGTGACCCGCGACCCGGCGACACAGGACGGGCGCCGGATCCGTGAGCTCGCCGGGCGCCACGAGGTCACCGTGCGCGCGATCCATGCACCGTTCCTGCTGATGACGCGGAAGGTGTGGGGCACGGACCCCGTCGGCAAGGTGTACAGGGCGATCGAGCTCGCCGAGCACATCGAGGTTCCGCTCGTCGTCGTCCATCCGCCGTACCGCTGGCAGGCAGGCTACCGACGGTGGATCGAGGAGCGGCTTCCCAACCTGTCGTCGGACACGGGGGTGCGGGTGGCCGTCGAGAACATGTTCCCCCTCCGCGTCAGGGAGCGCGGCGTGCGGTTCCACGCCCACCAGGCGATGGAGGACCTCGAGCGGTTCGATCACGTCGTCCTGGACACGAGCCACGCGGCGGTGACGGCCTTCGATCCGGTGGAGACCGCGCGGCGGCTCGGCGGTCGCCTCGCGCACGTCCACCTCTCGAACAACGCCGGCAAGGGTTGGGACTCGCACCTGCCGGTCGACCAAGGCGTGCTGGACCTGGATGCCTTCCTGGAGGCGCTGATCGACGCCGGGTTCGGGGGCACCGTGTCGCTCGAGCTGGACCTGCGCCCGTACCTCTCCGACGACGGGCGGCTCGCCGACGTCTTGCGACGCAACCGCTCCTTCTGCGCGGAACGCCTCCCGCTCCCCGCGTAGGCCTCAGCGACCGGTACGAGTTACGCGCGGTTAGTCTCGGCGTGTGCGCAAGGGGACCCTGGTGGCGATCGTCGTGCTGTTGTTGGTGCTCGGCGTGGCGGCGATCTTCCAGATGGTGCTGGCGACCCGCGACCGGCAGTCGTACCCAGGGCCCGTGTCGGGGACGCCGTTGCCCACGGTCGTCACGCCATAGGGCGCCTCCGTCGCTCCCGTCACCTCAGGCCCGCTGACCCGTGATCGTGACGGTGTCGCCCGGGCGCAGATCGAGCAGACGCGCCGCGCTGCCGTGGTTGACGACGATCGCGACCATGCCGTGCGAGTCGACGATCGCGGCCGGATGGCCTTCGGGCACCTCCGCGAAGGCCCGCACGCGCGGGAGCTGGTGACGCCCGACTGCGACGGGCCAGCGGAGCTCCGCAGCCTCGAGGTCCTCCGGACGGGCGTTCAGCTGGACGTTCCCGAACCCGTCGACACCGACGACGCGAGCGCCAACGACGCCGGGCGCGATCATCGGTCCGGACATCTCGATCGTCGCGAGGTCGTCGACCTCGAGCGCCGAGCCGAGCCGTTCGAGGGACCCACCCGCGGCCAGGTGCGCCGCGGCCGGCGCGAAGATGTCCCGCCCGTGGAACGTCCGCGACACCGGGTGCAGCTTGACCTCGTCCGAGATGATCCTCACGGCGCGGGAGGCGCCCCCGAGCTCCACCCACGCCAGCGACAATAGGCCGTTGTCGGGCCCGACGAGGAGCGCGCCCATCGACGCTTCGACGGCGATCGGACGGCGTTCCGTCCCGACGCCGGGGTCGACGACCGCCAGGTACACCGCGTCGTCGGGCATGAAGCGGACGGAACGGGCCAGCGCGAGCGCGCCCTGGTCGATGTCCTGGCGGGGCGTTTGGTGCGTCAGGTCGATCACGCGCGCCTCGGGAGCGATCCGCGCGATCACGCCGTGGCACACGCCGACGAACTCGTCCACGAGCCCGTAGTCGGTGAGGAACACGATCGGGCGCGTCACGCCGGCGCGTACACCTGGAGGTAGTCGAGGATCTTGGTCTGCAGGATGCCCGACTGGCTGCCCTCGAGCAGGTCGGTGCCGTGGTCGTCGGCCGGGAGGATCTCGACGCGCTTGGGCTGCGGCGACTGCGCGTACAGCGCCTCGGCCGCATCCGCCGCGCCGTTCGGATCGCCGACGCCCGCGACGAAGAACTTCGCCGCGGTCACGCGCGCCAGGACCTCGGCCGTTGCGGTGAGCCCCTCGAACGACACCGGCGCGGACAACGACACGATCGCCGAGACGCCGACCCCCTGCTGCGCCGCGGCGATGAGGGAGGCCGTCGCGCCCATGCTCGCGCCCATCAGCACGACCGTCGTCGCTCCGTGCGAACGCAGGAATTCGATCGCGGCGACGACGTCCTGCCAGATCCGCCCGATCTCCTTCTCGCCCTCGGAGCACCCCGCCACGCCGCCGGGACAGTACCCGCGGAAGTCGAACGTCAGCGCCGTGTACCCGTCCTCGGCGAGCCGCTCGGCGAAGCGCCACCACGAACGTTGGTCGGCGGGGTACATGTGCGACAGCACGACGCCGACGCGGCCCTCACCGAACAGCCGACCCGCGAGCCGGACGCCGCCCGGGGCCGCGAACGAAACCGCGCGCGAGTCCTCGGATGGGGCGGAGGGCGTGTCGCGGCCGCCGCACCCAGCCGCGAGCACAGTGGTCGCGATCACGGGAAGCAGCAGCAGCTTCTGGCGGGCGGTCCGGGGCCGCGCGCCGCGCATCGCCGGGTCCTTGGCCTACCGACCCTGCTGACGGCGTTGCCAGCGGGTCCGCTTCAGGAGCTTCTTGTGCTTCTTCTTCCGCATCTTCTTGCGGCGCTTCTTGATCAGCGACGGCACGCGGTTCCTCTCATCCACATCATCCAGATCCGAACAGGTTCCAGAGGTCGACGCGCTTGGCGCGGGCTCCGTCCTCCAGACGAACGGAACCAAGTCTAAGCGCCTTGGGGCCCTCTGCCACCGGCGATATCAGACGCAGGACGCCCTCGTCGGGCGCGTGCTCCAGGTACCCGACCCCCAGGTATCCGCCCGCACCGTCGGACAGCCCGACGAGCAGCCGGTCGAGCTGCGCCAGATCGAACAGCGGGGGCAGCGCGGGCATGAAGACGGTGGGCTTCACGCGCCACCGGTGCAGCTCGCCCGCGAAGTACGCTCGCATCGCCCGCTCGCGGTTGTCGGCGCGCTGCTCCACGGTCGTCGGGACGACGCTGGAGTGGATCCCGAGCGGGACGACCTCGGTCTGGAAGAACCGCTGGATCACGCCGAGCAACGGCTGCAGCTCCTCGCCGCGCTGCAGTCCGACGACGAGGTCGGGCTGGAGCATCTCGACCTTGTGGTACTTCAGGATCTGTCCGTAGACGCCGGAGACGAGCCCGCTCGTGTCGACGACGACGAGGTCGGCGCCGAGCTCGCGCGCCTGGGCGTGCAGCCGAGCCGTCCCCGTGACGACCTGAAGCAGGTGACCCTCCGGCGACGTCGACCCGACGAACGAAAGGGCATCGGGCACCGACAGGACCTCGGGGCTCAGGTCAGCCTCGGTCCGTACCACCTTCACGGTGACGGTGGCCGGCGGGCCGACCGTCTTCTGCCCGACGTCTGCGTCGAGGTACGCGGCGGTGCGCCCCGCGCGGACCGCGCTCTCCAGCAGCGCGACCGCGAGCGTGCTCTTGCCGGAATCGAGCCCGCCGACCAGGACGACCGTCCGCTTGTGCACGGTCGCCTCGGCGACGAGCGCCTCGTGCTCGTTCACTTCCGCCTCCTGCTGGGGTCACCCCTGGCCGGAGGCCGGTCTCGACGTGTGGGGATCGGTCAGCCGCTGCGCGGGCCCTCCCGCGCCCGGGGCCGACGAGCGGACAGGGTCTCGTTCGCGACGACCGGGTCGCCGCAGATCACGCGTTCGAACCGAGCCTCTGGGATGGGTCGTTTGCCCATGAGGCGACATCCTACCCTCGGTCGCGTGGCCGAGCGCCCTACGGCAGACGGGACGCGATCGACTGGAAGCACGGCCAGTACGTGTCGGGCTGGACGTTGTCGTCCATCACGATCACGACCTGGGTCCGGCCCTGCGCCTTGGCCACGACCAGCGCCGGGTCGTTGACATCGGCGATCGAGACGGTGTCGATCCCGGCCTCGATCGACGCGCCGGCGAAGCCGTGATCGGCGAAGACCAGGTCGGGCGTCGCCTCCGCGAGCATCCGTCGCATCGGGTCGCCGCTGTGCGTGTGACGCGCCGAGGTCTTGTCGGTGAGCATCGCGACGCCGTTCAGATAGCGGACCTGCCAGACGTGGTGGCGGTCCCCCTGCCTCCACCGGATGCCCTCGTACGGCTTGATCAGCTCGACGCCACGCATCCGGAGCTGCCGGCCCACCTCGCCGTAGAGATGCGCGAGCCCGACCGGGTGGCCGGTCGCGAGGATCACCCGCTCGCCCCGTCGGCACGCGAGCGCGAGCCGGTCGCCGACCGCCTCGCATCGGTCCAGGACGTTGCCCGGGTCGACCGGCACCGGTCCGAACATCGCGTCGTGGTCCGGTTCGAACCCGGCCTCCGCGCCCACCAGCTCGAGGACCTCGCGCGGCGAGTAAGCGATGTCGACCCCGCTCAGCCCGAACTGCTTGTCGGCGTCACCCTCGGTGAGGAGCCGGATGTTCCGCACCACGTTGTCGAGCGCGTGGCTGACCTGCGGCCCGGCGATCGACGCGACGAGCAACCCGTCCACCAGCTCGTGCCGAGGGTACCGCCCGGGCTCCCACCGATCGTCGAGAGCGGGCAGCTGCGCAGCGTGGGATCCGATAACGTCCATCGACATCCATCGTATCGGGGGCCCGTGTGAACGAGTTCTCGCTGGAGGGACAGGTCGCGATCGTCACGGGCGCCGGGCGCGGTATCGGCCGGGCGATCGCGAAGCGGTTCGCCGCCGCAGGCGCCTCGGTGGCCGTCGCGGCGCGCACCGTCGACGAGCTCGAGTCGTGCGCCGCCGAGATCCGCGCGGACGGCGGCCGCGCCTTCGTCGCGCCGACCGATGTGTCGGACGAGGACGACGTGAGGCGGCTCGTCGACCGCACCGTCGGCGAGCTCGGCACGCTCGACGTGCTGGTGAACAACGCCGGCGCGGCGCCGTTCCTCGCCACGTTCCTCGAGACCCGACCCGACGGGTTCGACAGGTACTTCGACGTGAACTTCCGCTCGGTCGTGTATGGGATGCGTGCGGCCGCGCCGGTGTTGCTGGAGAAGGGGTCGGGCGCGATCTGCAGCATCGCGTCGATCGACGCGTTCATGGTGGAACCCCAGCTCGCGTACTACAACGCCGCGAAGGCGGCGGTCGTGAGCCTCACGAAGAGCGCCTCCCTCGAGTGGGCGAGCAGCGGCGTCCGCGTGAACGCGATCGCGCCCGGATGGATCGACACGCCGATGAACCAGGCCGAGCGCGACGACCCGAAGGCCGAGCGCGCGATCCTCTCGCAGGTACCGATGGGGAGGTGGGGCCGGCCGGAGGAGATCGCGAGCGCCGCCCTGTACCTCTGCTCGCCGGCTGCCTCGTTCGTCACCGGGAGCGTCCTCGTCGTTGACGGAGGCCAGACCGTGACGAGCGCGCGGGAGCTCTGAGCGTGGACCTGCGCGGTTCGGTGGTCGTCGTCACCGGAGCGTCCTCAGGGTTCGGCGAGCTCACGGCCAGGCGGTTCGCGAGCGAAGGCGCGAACGTGGTGCTCGCGGCTCGCCGGCTCGACCGGCTCGAGGAGATCGCCTCGGAGCTGCAGACCGACGACATGCGGGCCATGGCCGTGCGTTGCGACGTGACCGACGTCGACGACATCGGCTCGCTGCGAGACGCGGTCCGCGGGGAGTTCGGTCGGTGCGACGTGCTCGTGAACAACGCGGGCGTGCCGGGGGGTGGTCGCCTCGCGGACCTGTCCGTCGAGCAGATCCGGCAGGTCATGAACGTGAACGCGCTCGGCGTCATGCTCACCACCCGGCTGTTCCTCGACATGATGCTCGAGCACGGCCGCGGCCACATCGTGAACGTCGCCTCGCTCGCTGCGTACTTCGCCGCGCCGGGGACCTCCGTCTACAGCGCCTCGAAGCACGCCGTCCGCGCGTTCTCGGAGGCCCTGTACTACGAGCTGCAGCCGCTCGGGATCCTCGTCACCTCGGTGAACCCCATCTTCGCCAAGACCGAGGGGTTCCCGATGACCAACACGCCGAAGACGCTCCAGGTCAAGCCGGACACCGTCGCGCGGGCGATCGTCGACACCGTGAAGTGCGGCCGCGCACCCGAGGTCAACGTCCCTCGCGGGGTGCCGCTGCTCCAGACGTTCAGGATCCTGACGCCGCCGCTGTACCGGTGGGGCGTGCGCGGCGTCACTCGCAGGCTCCGCTCGACCCCCGCCGGTGGAGACGGCCGGCAGAACGTCTAGGCCGAGGGGTCTGAGACACTGGACCGATGCGAGGCCGCTGCGCCCTGCTCGCCACCCTGGTGTTCCCGCTGCTCGCCGGCTGCACGACGGCCACGCGCGACGACGCCGTGCGCGAGCGGATCGTGTACGTCGCGATCGGCGCGAGCGACACCGTCGGCGTCGGCGCCGAGGACCCGCGCGCCGACGCGTGGCCGTCGGTGTTCAGTCGCATCGCGTTGCCGCAGAACGCCGAGTACCACAACCTGGGGATCTCGGGTGCGACAACGCAAGAGGCGCTCCGCTCCCAGCTCCCGAAGGCCGAGCGGCTCCGGCCGACGATCGTGACCATCTGGCTCAACGTGAACGACCTGACGCACGGCGTGATGCCCGACGTGTACGAGGAGCGCCTCCTGCGCTTGCTGACCTCGCTCCGCGAGGCCGGCGCCCAGCAGATCCTCGTCGCGAACACGCCGGTGTTGGAGGACCTCCCGGCGTATCGGTCGTGCCTGGAGCCCGGGGCGGTCGACGTAACGTGCCGGTTCCCGGGCTTCGTGCCGCCGCCCGAGCTCGTCCGGTTCGCGGTCGACGCGTACAACGAAGCGATCGAGCGCGCGGCGGAGGCGGCCGGCGCGATCGTCGTCGACCTCCACGCGCTCGGCAGCGCGCCGGCCTCACACCCCGACTGGGTCAGCGCCGACGGCTTCCACCCGAGCTCCGAGGGCTACCGCGTGGTCGCCGAGCGGTTCGCGGACGCGCTCGGCGACGCCGCGGCCGATGCCGCCTAACGCACCGCGCCGCCGACGCGGTGCACCTTGAGCATGTTCGTGTGGCCGATGCCGGCAGGGGACGAGGCGGCGAGGACGACGGTTGCCCCGTCCGGGACGAGTCGGTGTTCGCGCAGGCCCACGTCCATCAGGGCGATCATCTCGTCGGTGTCGGAGGGACGACGCGCCAGCAACGGGACGACGCCCCAGAGCGGCGCGAGCCTGCGTTCGACGATCGGCTCGGGCGCGAACGCGTAGATCGGCACCCCCGGGCGCTCCGCCGACAGCAACCGGGCCGTACGGCCGGTCCCCGTGTAGCACGCGATCGCCTCGACCGCCCCGTCCGAACCTGCGATGCCGGCGGCGGCGTGCGCGACGGCCGCCGCCTCGTCGGTGTGGGCACAGGCCGGCTCGGGCGCCAGGAACCGTGCGCCGCGCCGCTCGGCCACCTCCGCGATCGTGACCGCGGCCCTGGCGGCCTCGATCGGGAACTCGCCGATCGCGGTCTCCCCCGACAGCATGATCGCGTCGGCGCCGTCGAGCACCGCGTTCGCGACGTCGCTCGCCTCGGCGCGGGTCGGGCGGGGGGCATGGACCATCGACTCGAGCATCTGGGTCGCGACGATGGCGGGCTTGCTGGCGGCGCGCGCCGCGACCAGCATCTCCTTCTGGAGGATCGGGATCTCCTCCATCGGCAGCTCCACGCCGAGGTCGCCGCGCGCGACCATGATGGCGTCGGCCCCTCGGAGCACCTCATCGATCGCCTCGACGGCGGGGCGTGTCTCGATCTTCGCGACGACCGGAAGGGCGCGATCGCCCATCAGCGTGCGCAGGTCGGCCACGTCGCTCGCCGCTCGCACGAACGACTGTGCGATCAGATCCACCTCGAGCTCGAGCGCGCTCGCGAGCGCCCGACGATCGCGGTCGGTGATCGCCGGAACGCCCAGACGCTCGGCCGGGACGTTGACGCCGGCTCCCGAGCGCACATGACCGCCGCGCACGACCTCGCACGTCACCGTTGCGTCGCGGACCGACCGGACCAGCAGCTCGGCCGCTCCGTCGGCGAGCAGTACCCGGTCGCCGACCTCGAGGTCGCCCGCGAGGCCGGCGTACGTCGTCGACGCCCCGCTCGCGTCTCCCGGCACGTCGTCCGCCCGCAGGTCGAACCTCGCACCGGGCTCGAGCGACACGCCATCGGCCGGGAGCTCGCCGAGCCGGATCTTCGGCCCCGGAAGGTCCGCCATGACGGCCAGCTCGCGCCCGAGCGCCTCCGCCGCAGCCCGCGCGTCCCGGACCGATGCCGCGTGTGCGTCGGGGTCACCGTGCGACATGTTGACGCGGAAGACGTCGGTCCCTGCCTCCGCGAGCGACCGCACGCTGTCACGGCCCGCGGTCGCGGGCCCGAGCGTGCACACGAGCTTGACGCGCCGCCCCATCACGCCTCCACGCCGAGTCGGGGGAACGCAGAACGGCGGACCTCACCGATCAACGCACGAGCCTCGGTATCGACGTCCGGTTCGTGCAGTGGCTCCTCCGAGAAGGTCGTCGGCACCGCCGCGCGGAGCGCGAACTCGACGTCCTGGATCCATGACTCCGGCAGGTGATCGGGCAGCTGCGTCTCGCACATCTCCGCGAAGTACAGCGTCCACGCACGCGGCACGACGCGCGCCCACTGGTACCCGCCGCCGCCCGTCGCGACCCACCGGCCGCCCGCCGTCTCGTGGGCCAGCTCGTGCAGGCGCTCCGCGGCCTCGCGGTACACGCGCGTCGTCAGCCGCAGGTGCGCGAGCGGGTCGGTGTGATGCGTGTCGCACCCGAGCTGCGTCACCAGGACGTCGGGCTTCCACGACCTCAGCAGCGCCGGGACCACCTCCGTGAACGCCTCGAGCCAGGCGGTGTCGCCGGTCCCCGGCGGCAACGGGACGTTGACCTTCGTCCCCTCGGCCTCGGCAGCGCCGCGCTCGTCGACGAACCCGGTGCCCGGGAACAGGTACTCCCCCGACTCGTGGATCGAGATCGTCAAGACTCGCGGATCGTCGTAGAACACCGCCTGCGGTCCGTCACCGTGGTGAACGTCGACGTCGACGTACGCGACCCGCTCGACGCCGTGCCGGAGCAGCCATGCGATCGCGACCGCCGGATCGTCGTACACGCAGAACCCGGACGCGCGCGAAGGCATCGCGTGGTGGAGGCCCCCCGCGGCGTTGAACGCGTGCGCCACCGCCCCATCCAGTACGGCCTTCGCCGCGACGAGCGACGCGCCGACGACCAACGCACCGGCCACGTGCATGTCGGGGAAGATCGGGTTGTCGCCCGGCCCGTACCCGAACCGCCGCCAGTCGCCGGGTTCGCCCCCGCCTGCGCGGCGCGTCGCGTCGATGAACTCGGCGGTGTGGACGAGCCCGATCTCCTGATCGGTCGCGAGACGGCACCCGAGCGTCTCGACGTTCGGCCGGTCGAGCAGGCCCGTCTTCGAGATCAGGTCCCAGGTGAGCAGGACGCGTTGCGGCCGCAGCGGGTGCGCCGGGCCGTGGTCGTAGATCCGGGCCTCGGGGCACAGGACGAGCCCGGCTCGCCCGCTCATCCGATCGTCGCGAGCGCCGCCCGGGCGCGGTCGACCGCCAGACCGATCTCCTCGTCCGAGATCGTGTACGGCGGGCCGAGCATCACCAGGTCGCCGTCGGTGCCGTCGACGTGCCCGGTGCTCGAGTAGAGCAGGAGACCCCTTTCGCGCGCCGCCGTGACGATCCGTTCCGTGACCTGATCGGAGCGCGCGAACGGCCGCTTCGTGTCGCGGTCGGCGACCGGTTCGATCCCGATCATCAGCCCGATGCCTCGCAGGTCGCCGACGACGCCGCTGTCCCCGAGGGCCGACGCGAGCTCCTTGATGAGCCGCTCCCCCTGCAGGCGACTCGCCTCGACGAGCGCGTCGTCGCGGAGGCGCCGCAGGACGGCGTGAGCGACCGCCGCACCGACGCCGTTGTGCGACCACGTGAACCCGTGCACGAACCCCCTCGGCTCGACGGTCTCGAACACCTCGCCGGTGCACGCTGCGAACCCGAACGGCCAGTAGCCGCTGGTCGACCCCTTGCCCGCGGTGAGGATGTCCGGCCGGACGCCCCAGTGGTCGCACCCGAACCACCGACCGGTCCGGCCGAAGCCGGTCATGACCTCATCGGCGATCACCAGGACACCGTGACGACGACACACGTCGACGACCGCGGACCAGTAGTCGCCGCTCGGGACGGCGGCCGCGAGCGTCGCGCCGCCGACGGGCTCGGCGATGAATGCCGCGACGCGCTGCGGTCCGATCCGTTCGATCTCGGCCTCGAGTCGCTCGGCGTGCCAGGCGCCGCACGCGTCGGGATGCGACGGGTTCCCGCAGCGGTACTCGTACGCGGCCGGCACGTGCGCGAAGCGCCCGAGCCACGGCTCGTACGGGGCCTTGAGCGTCCGCTTCCCGCCCACGTCGAGCGCCCCGAACGTGTTGCCGTGGTACGAGGAATCCCGGCCGATCACGACGCTGCGATCCTCGCCCCGCGCGAGGTGATAGGTGCGCGCGAGCTTCAGCGCTGTCTCGACGGCCTCGCTACCGCCGCTGACCGGATAGATGCGCGGATCGTCCATCGGGAGCAAAGGCGCGAGCTCGTCGGCGTAAGACTCGAGCGCGTCGGTCGTGAACACCGTCCCGTGCACGTACTGCACGCGCGACGCCTGGTCCCGCATCGCCTCTAGGATGGTGCGATCGCCGTGACCAACGTTCACGACGATGGCGCCGCCGGCGCCGTCGAGGTATCTGCGCCCGTCGGCGTCCTCGATCCAGACGCCGTCTGCACGAACCGCGGTCGGCAGCGTCCTGGTCAGCACCCGATGGAACACGTGACTCATGCGTCCGATCCCTTCGATCGGCCCTTCGATCGGCCCTTCGATCGGCCTGGATCCGTTCGAGTCTACGTCCCGGCTCCGAGCACCCTCGGCTCGATCCGCGTCTCGACGATCTCCCCGTCCCGCAGCTCGACGCGGTGCCCCGCGATCCCGTGCCGGTTCGCCACGAGCTCCACGAGCTCGGTGCCGACGAAGTGCGCGGCCACGCCGTCGTCGAGCGCGATCCCCGGCGGCAGCCTGCCGTCGCGGACGAACCGGTGGAACGCCGGGCGCCGCCCCGGTTCACCGTCGTAGTGCGGACACAGGCTCCCGGAGAGCAGGCCGAGCAGCTCGTGGATCGGGGCGAGGTCGGGACCGAGCGAATCGGTCACGCCGGCCTCGAACCAGCACAGGCCCCCGGCCGACACCCCGCACAGGACCGTCCCGCGCTCCCACGCGCGGCGCAGGACCTCGTCGACGCCGTGGATCCGCCAGACGGCCAGCATGTTCGCGGTGCTGCCGCCCCCGACGTAGATCGCATCCTGCGCGAGCAGGTGCTCGGCGATCGGCGGGTACGGCACCTCGAACAGCGCCAGGTGCGACGGCTCCCATGGACCGCGCGTGAACGCCGCGTAGAAGCGCTCGACGTACGCCGCAGCATCACCGCTCGCGGTGGGAACGAAGCAGACACGTGGGCGCGCCTTCCCGGTGAGCTCGCGTATGTAGACGTCGATCAGTGGATCGCCGTCAGAGAACCCACCACCGCCCATCGCGACGACATGGCGGTCGGGCATCGCATCCCTACTTCGCGTGGACGCCTTCGGGGTCGAGCTCCTCGCGGATCAGCCGGAGCTCGTCGGTGGTCGGCGGCGGCGTCTCGCCGAGGTCGTCGGCGATCCGCGGCTCCCAGCCCGTGTTCTCGCGGACCTGCTCGATGCTCACGCCCGGATGCAGCGTCCACAGCGTCATCTCGCCCGTCTCTTCGTCGAACGTCCAGGTACCCAGGTCCGTGACCACCGAGGTCGGTCCGGTGCCGAACCACCCGCGCGCCCGATCGTGCGCCGGGTCACCACTGTGCCCGGGCGAGGTTCGGAAGTGGAGCTCCGGAACGAACGATCGCTGCGCCTGCCGCATGATCACCATGACCTTGCGTGCATTGATCGCTATCTCGCACGCGCCGCCGGAGCCCGGCAGGCGTACCTTCGGCCGGTCGTACGAGCCGATCACGGTCGTGTTGAGGTTGCCGAACCGGTCGATCTGCGCGCCGCCGAGGAACGCGACGTCGATCAACCCGGCCTGGAGGTAGAACGCGAACAGCTCGAACATCGACGTGACGGCGGTCGAACCGCTCACGAGCGTCGGGTCGCCGATCGACAGCGGGAGCCGCGCCGGCCGCGCGCCGAAGACCCCGGCCTCGTACACGAGCTGGAGCGAGGGCGAGACGGTGCGCTGCGCGAGATTGCACACGATGTTCGGCAGCCCGATTCCCACGAAGCAGATCCGCTCGGCGGCGAGCTGGCGCGAGCTCGCCGCGATCATGATCTCGTTCTTCGTGTACCCGAGGTCCCTCTCGGTCGTGGCCATCACGCGTACTCCCCGTAGTTGACCTCGCCCGAGAACGCGTCGCCCGGCTTCAGCGCCCCCCACGTCGCGGCGCCCACCTTCTCGACGTACTCGGCGTGCCCATCCAGCCCGTAGACCCACTCCTTCAACCAGCCCTCGAGTGCCTCGGGATGCTTCGAGATCGCCTCCCACTGCAGATAGAAGGCGTTGTCCCGATCGTAGTAGCCCTGCGTGTAGCTCGGATGGCACGCGAACGGCTGCTCGACGACCGCGTCGACGACGACACCGGGGATCACCGTCCGGTTCGGGTCGCGGCGGACGACCGCCTCATCCACCAGCTCCTCGCACACGACGATCACGCGGTCCGCGGCGAACGCCGCCTCCTTCTGACATCCGAGGAGCCCCCACATCTGCGTGTCGCCGTCCTTCGTCGCGCGCTGCGCATGGACGATCGTGATGTCCGGCTTGAGCGGCGGGACGACGTAGATCTCGGTCGCATCGTCGTACGGCGACGTCAGCGTCCGGATGTTCGGGTTGACCTTCGGGATGTCGCTTTCGTAGTAGCTGCGGATCGGGAAGAACGGCAGGTTCGACGCGCCTGCGACGTACCGGCAGACCATCCCGAAGTGCGAGTACTCCTCGATCTCCAGCGGCTCGGGGTCCGCCTGCTCGATCCTGCGGCGGATCGCGTGGAGCGACCCGACGCCCGGGTTGCCGAGCCAGCTGAAGATCAGTTTCCTCGCTACGCCGGCGCCGATCATCTGGTCGTAGATCACGTCGGGCGTCATCCGGGCGAGCGTCAGGTCCCGCCTGCGCTGTCGGATGATCTCGTGCCCCGCCGCGAAGCAGATCAGGTGCGTGAATCCCTCGATCGCGACCGTGTCGCCATCGCGGACCAGGTCTGCGACGGCGTCGCGCATCGACGCGACCTTCGACTCACTCATCAGACCCCTCACTGCCGGTCCGCTGCCCGGTCTACTGGCCGGACTCGACCTCCGAAACGGCCTCCTCGAACATCGATAGCGCCGTCCGGGCCTGGTCCAGTCGGAACACGAGCGGCGGCGACACGCGGATCACGTCGTCGCCGGCGCCGAGCATCAGCAGGCCCCGGCGGAACGCCTCCTCCTCGACCGCGACCATGTGGTCGTGGTCGGGGAACCCGATCCCGATCATCAGGCCCAGGCCGCGGACATCGCGGATCATCTCGTGCCGCGTCTTCACGTCCCGCAGACCGTCCGTCAGCACGCCACCGACCTCGAGAGCGTTCGCCATCAGCCCATCCTCGATCAGCTCGATCGTGGCCAGCGCGGCCGCGCACGACAGCGGGTTGCCGCCGAACGTCGAACCGTGCGCCCCGAGCTCCCAGTTCATCAGGTCGCCGCGGGCGATCATGGCGCCGAGCGGCATCCCGCTCGCGATCCCCTTGCCGGCGAGCACGATGTCGGGCTCGACGCCGAAGTTCTCGATCGCCCACATCCTGCCCGTCCGGCCCATGCCGGACTGCACCTCGTCCGCGACGAGCAGGATCCCGTGCTCGTCGCAGAGCTCGCGGAGGTACGCGAACCACCCCTGCGGCGGCAGGACGTACCCACCCTCGCCGAGGATCGGCTCGACGACGATCGCCGCGACCTCGCGCGGCGACACCATGTGCTTGAAGAGCACGTCCTGGATGTGGTCGAAGTCCCCGAAGAACGAGTGGAGCACGCTGGGGAGCATCGGACCGAAGTTGGCGCGGTACTTCGCCTTGCTCGCGGTCAGCGAGACGCTCCCGTACGACCGCCCGTGGAACGAGCCGTACATCGCGATTACGTACTGCCGGCCGGTCGCGTACCGCGACAGCTTGATCGCCGCCTCGACCGCCTCGGTCCCCGAGTTCGTCAGGAACGACCGCGCGGGCTTCGACATCGGCGCGATCCGGTCGAGCTCCTCGCAGACGTCGGAGTAGATCGGCAGGTAGAAGTCGCTCGCCGAGTAGTGGATCAGCTCGGCGGCCTGCCGCTGGATCGCCTCGACGACCTTCGGATGGCTATGGCCGGTCGAGGTCACGGCGATGCCCGCGTTCAGGTCGAGGAACAGGTTGCCGTCCACGTCCTCGACGACCGAGCCCCCGCCGCGCTTGGGGACGAACGAGTACGCCCTGGGCAGGGAGGGGCTCGTCACCTTGCGGTCGCGCTCGATCCGCGCGAGCGCTTCGGGTCCGGGGACCTCGGTGACGAGCCGCGGCGCCTGCGCCTGTGCGAGGTCGGTGAGCTCGGCCGTGCTCACTCCTCCACCACCGTTCGCGACTGCTCGCGAAGGTACTGCTGCACGTAGTAGGGACCCCCGCCCGCCTTGCCGGTCGTGCCCGATCCCTTCCACCCGCCGAACGGCTGCACGCCCGGCCAGGCGCCGGTCGTGGCACCGGCCCGCCGGTTCACGTAGACGACGCCCGCCTCGATCGAGTCGAGCCACCTGTCGATCTCGGCGCGGTCCTCGCTGTACAGGCCGGCCGTGAGGCCGTACTCGGTGTCGTTCGCGAGCCTGATCGCCTCGTCGAGGTCGTCGTACGCGGTGACCGCAACGAACGGCACGAACAGCTCCTCCTTCCAGATCCAGCTGTCCGCGGGGAGCTCGGCGATCGTCGGCTGCACGAACGTTCCCTTGGCCAGCTCGCCCTCGGTGAGCCGCTCGCCCCCCGTCACGATGCTGCCGTTCTTGTTGGCCTCCTCCGACGCGCGTTCGTACGTGGCGACGGCGTTCTCGTCGATCACCGGCCCGAGGTAGACGTCCTTCTCCAAGGGATTGCCCACCTTGAGTCTCTCGGTCTTCTCCTTGAGCTGCCGGATGAAGTCGTCGTACACGCTTCGGTGGACGTAGACCCGGGAGCACGCGGAGCACTTCTGCCCGCCGAACCCGAACGCCGACCGCATCACACCGTCGGTCGCCTTGTCGAGGTCGGCGTTCGAGGTGACGATCGCGGGGTTCTTGCCGCCCATCTCGCAGATCACGGGCTTGGGGAAGTCCTTCGCGAAGCCCTTGTAGATCCCCATGCCGACCTCGTACGAGCCGGTGAACGTGATGCCGGCCACGTCCGGGTGGTTCACGATCTCGTCGCCGACGACCGAGCCGGGTCCGCTCAGGAAGTGGAAGGCGCCCTTCGGCACACCGGCCGCCATGTAGATCTCGTACAGCTTCAGCCCGGTGTAGACGCCCATGTGCGCCGGCTTGAACACGACGGTGTTACCGGCGACGAGCGCGCCGCTCGAGGGGCCGGCCGCGAGCGCCATCGGGAAGTTGAACGGGCTGATCACGGCCCACACGCCGAACGGCCGAAGGACGTCGTAGTACTCGCCCGAGGCGCCCATCGTCTGCATCGGCTTGCGGAAGCCGTCGTTCTTCTCCATCTCGTTGGCGTTCCAGCGCAGCAGGTCGGCGGACTCCTCGACGTCACCGAGTGCCTCGAGGCGGTTCTTGCCGACCTCCATCGCCATCAGGGCGGAGAGCTCGTTCCGCTGCTCGCTCATGATGTCGGCGGCCTTGCGGATGATCGCGACCCGCTCCCGCCAGGGGGTCGCCGCCCAGGTCGGGAAGAAGTCCTTCGCGGCCCTGACCGCGTCGCGGACGTCCTCGCGCGTCGCTAGCGCGAACTCGCCGATCACGGTCCCGTCGATCGGTGAGCGGGCCTCCTTGTGGCCGCTGCCCTCCCGCGCCTCGCCGTTCACGTACAGCGGGTGCTTCTGCCCCAGCCAGGACCTCGCCGTATCGATGCCCTGGTCGTACAGCCTGTGGATCTCCTCGTTGTCGGCCGAGAGCGTTGCGTACGTGATGCGGAAGCCTTGCTCTGCCATCGGATCCGCCTCCTCGCTTCGAGACGTCAATGCAGCGTCCTCCATCGTATCCGTCGGCCTGGAGACGCCCCAAGTCCGGACGGCCCTGGGCACCCCCGGCGGACCGACCCGGGAACATCGGCCGGGAACATCGGCCAGGAACATCGGGGGGAGTTCGGCGTCGGATGTCGAAAACGCCCGGGCGCGGGCGTAGCATCGGGCTCCCTTGAGGCTCGTGACCTTCGACCGGCGGGGGCACCGGCGACTGGGAGCGCTCCTCGAGGGGAAGGTCGTGGACCTGCCGGACGCCGTCGGGCACCCGGCCTTCCCCGGCACGATGGAGGCGCTCGTGGCGAGCAACGGAGGCACCGTGCTCGACGCGGCCAGGGCAGCCCTCGAACGCGACGACGCGCTGGCGTGCGCCGCCGACGACGCGCGCCTGCTCGCGCCGCTCCTTCCTCGTTCGTTCCGCAGCCGGGATGCACGCGAGGCCGCCCGTCGCGTGGTCGGCCCGGACGAGACGATCGCCTGGCCGCAGGGCGCGGGCTGGCTCGACTACAAGCCGAAGATGGCCGCGATCCTCCGGCGCCCGGTGGACAAGGTCGACCGAGCCGCGGTCCGGAGCGCGATCTTCGGATACACCCTGGTGAGCGACTGGGCAGCCCGCGACGCGAACGGCGACCCGACCCCATATCCCGAAGCCGTCCCGCTATCCTTGGGTCCCTGCATCGTGACCCCGGACGAGATCGACCCGCAGACCGCGTTCATCACGGTTCGCGTCGACGGCGAGGAATGGGTCAAGGGCAACCTGAATGGCATCGCCGCCGACCTGGTCGAGGCGGTGACGCGGACCTCCCGCGTAGAGCTTCTCGAGCCGGGCGAGGTGTTCGCTTCGAGCCCGTTCGACATCCCAGGCCTCGAGCAGCGGACCTGGCCGGGTGCGACGATCGAGCTCGAGGCTGAAGGTATCGGCGTCCTGCGGAACCGCATCGCCCGGGCTCAGCCGCGGTAGACGACCTCCCCAGCGACGACGGTCGCGAGCACCTGCGTCTGCAGCAGCGCCGAGGGCTCCAGCTCGAACGGGTTCCGATCGAGCACCACGAGGTCGGCGTACTTGCCAACCGCGATCGAACCTCGGTCGCGCTCCGCCCCGATCGCGTAGGCGCCGCCCATCGTGTAGGCGCGCAGCGCGGTCTCGAGGCTCACGCACTCGTCCGTCTGCCAGGCATCCGTCCCGTCGAGCCTGGCGCGCGTGAGCGCGGAGTAGATCCCGATCAGCGGATCCATCTCGGCCACGTCGTAGTCGCTCGAGAACGCCAGAGTCGCGCCGGCGGCATCCAGCGAGCGCCATGGGAAGCCGTACTGCCAGCGCTCGGGCCCGACGTTGTCGAGCCAGTCGCCCGCGACCAGGTCCGCCGAGGCGTGCCTGGGCTGCATGCAGGCGACGACGCCGAGGTCTGCGAAGCGTGGCTGGTCGTCCGGGTGCACGAGCTCGCAATGAACGATCTGGTGCCTCGCGTCGCGTGCGCCGTTCACGGCCCGAGCGTGCTCGATCGCATCGAGCGCCGTGCGGATCCCGCGGTCGCCGGTCGCGTGCGTGAACGTCCGGAAGCCGCGGCGGTCGAGCTCGGCGACGAGCCCGGCGAACGCCTCGGGCTCCCAGAACATCGAGCCGCGCTCACCGGGATGGCCGTCATACTCCTCCAGCATCGCCGCCGTCCGTGGCTCGATCACGTCGTCGATGTAGAGCTTGACCGCGTCGACACGGAAGCGATCGTCGTCGAACGCGCGCCGAGCCTCTTCGAACGCGGTGAGCTGGTCGGGCGGGGCGTCCACGTGGTGGAAGAGCGCCGCGACGAGGCGCGACCGCAACGTCCCTTCTTTGCGGGCGCGCACGAACAGCCCGAGGTCGTCGACCGAGTTCTGCGGCTCGACGGCGGTGGTGATCCCGACCGATGCGGCCAGATCCAGCGACCGGACGAGGCGCCGGTACTGCGCGTCCCGCGAGAGCCCCGGGAGCACCCGCTCGAGCGCCGCGAGCCCGTCGCGCGACAGCCCCATCACGGCGAAGCCGGTCACGAACCCTGTGGGCTCGCCGCGATCGTCCATCTCCACCATGCCGAAGGGCACCCGCCGGACCCCGCGCTCGATCCCGAAGCGCTCGAGCGCCCGGCGGTTCATCCACACCGTATGGGCGTCGTACGACGTGAGGAACGCGGGACGGCCGCCGGTGACGTGGTCGGGCAGGTCGTCCGCGGTCGGGAGCCGGCCGGCGTCGATCGCCCCGTAGACCCACCGCCCCGCCTCGATCCACTCGAGGGTCGGGTCCTCGCGCACGTGGTCGCGCAGCAGCGAATGGATCTCCGCGATCGAGGTCGCCGAGGACAGATCGAGGCCATCCGGCGTCCCGAGCCGAAGGTGATTGTGGGCGTCGACGAAACCGGGGAGCACGATCCCCCCGGACGCGTCCAGCGTCACGGTTCCCGGGCCGGCGAGACCCGAGATCTCACGCTCGTCCCCGACGGCGACGATCCGGTCGCCGCGGACGGCCACGCCCTGGGCCGAAGGGGTCCGGTTGTCCAGGGTGACCGCGACCCCGCCGCGAACGACGAGGTCGGCGAACGTCACGCGCTTCGGGTGCGGCCGGCTTTCCGAGCGGCTCCGCGTTCGAGCGCCTTGCGCTTCTCGGCGGCCTTCTTCCGCTTCTCGCGGTCATGCGCCCAGCGCACCTTCGCTCGGTCCCCTCGTCCCATCAGCTGCCTCCTCGGCCCTCGTCCTCGTCGCCGCCCTGCGCGAGCTCGGCGCTCCGTTTCCGGGCCGCGTCGATCGCGTTCAGGAACGCCGCACGCACGCCGGTCTCCTCGAGGATCCGGATCGCGGCGATCGTCGTACCGCCCGGCGACGTGACCATCTCGCGTAGCTCGACCGGATGCTTCCCCGTGTCGCGGAGCATCTTTGCCGAGCCGAGCATGGTCTGGATGATCAACTCGGTCGCGACGTCCCGCGAGAGCCCGAGCAGGATACAGGCCTCGATCATCGCCTCGGCGAGCAGGAAGAAGTACGCCGGTCCGGAGCCGCTCGTCGCGGTGATCGCGTCGAGGTGCCCCTCCGGCAGGCGGAGCACCTTGCCGACGTAGCCGAGGAGCTCCTCGGCGGTCGAAAGATGCTTGTCGTCGGCGTGCGAGCCGGCCGCGACCACGGACATCGCCTCGTCGACCAGCACCGCGACGTTGGACATCACGCGGACGACCGGGACCCGATCCGGCAGGTGCTTCTCGACGAACGACGTCCGGATCCCAGCCGCGAAGCTGACGACGAGCTGGTCGGCGTGGACGCTGCCCGCGATCTGCTCGAGCAGCGCCTCCATGTCCTGCGGCTTCACCATCATCACGAGCGTGTCCGCGGACCGCACCGCCTCGGGGTTCGACAATGTCGTCGTCACGCCGTACCGGTCCGCGAGCTCGCGGGCACGTTCCTCCCGCCGGCACGTGACCGTGATCTCCTCGACGGTCCGTCCGCCCGAGCGGATCAGACCCGAAACGAGGGCCTCGCCCATCTTGCCGCCGCCGAGGAACGCGACGCTCCGCCCGTCCGCCTCGTCCTTCGTCTGGCCGTTCGTCATCTGGGCACCCTCGCAAGGTTCGACAGGAAGAACCACATGTTCGCAGGTCGCTCGGCCAACCGCCTCGTCAGATATGCGTACGACTCGGTGCCGTACGGCACGTACACGCGGACCGGGAGGCCATCCGCGGCCAACCGCGACTGGAGGTCCTGGCGCACGCCGTACAGCATCTGGTACTCGACGCGTGAGCCCGAGTCGCCGCCCGCGCGCTCGACGTACCGTCTGGCCCCGTCCAGCAACCGCGGATCATGCGTGGCGACGTGCACCGTGTGACCGCGTGCGATCAACGTCGAGAACTGTCTCGCGAACGCGCGGTCGACGTCCTTCCGGTCGGCGAGCGCGACCTCAGGCGGCTCGAGGTACGCGCCCTTGACCAGACGGATGATCGATGCCGCGGGCAGCGCGTCGATGTCCGACGGCGTCCGCCGCAGGCACGCCTGCAGGCACACGCCGATCCGCTCGTGCCGCGCGGTGAGTTCGTGGAACACGGCGAGCGTCCGATCCACGTACACGGAGCTCTCCATGTCGATCATCACGGGCCGGTCGCCCGCGGCGCTGAGCACCCGTTCCAGGTTGGAGATGCAGAGCTGGTTCGAGAAGTCGAGCCCGAGCTGCGTGAGCTTCACGGAGATGTACGCATCGAGCCCAGGCTCGGCGGCGAGCCGCTCGAGGGCACGGACGTAATCGCTCGTCGCCTGCGAGGCGTGCTCGGGCGCCTGGACATTCTCCCCGAGGTGATCGAGGACCGCTCCGAGGCCATGGGCGCCGAGCGCCCGACATGCCGCGATGGCGTCGTCGAGTCGGTCCCCCGCGATGAAGCGCGAAGCGACCGCACGCCCGATCGGCGTCTGCGTCACCAATCGGCGGAACCACGACGCGTGCGTGAGCTTCAGGACGGGGGCTCGCAGGATCGGCCCGTTCATGGGTTCGCCGGCCGAGCCACCCCGTGACGGAGGATCTCGAGGAACTCCCTGATCCGGGCCTCCCTGCGCTCGGGCACGTACGGCCGGCGGTGAACGAGCCCGGGATCGAGCTCCTCGCTGCCGAGGGCGTCCTGGAACCGTTCGGCGACCCAGTCGAGCATCGACGAGATCATCTCGACGTCGACGTCCGCGCGGACCTCGCCGCGCTCGACGCCGAACTCGACGAACTCGAGCGTGCCGTATGGATCCTCGCTCCGCATGAACCGGTTGATCGGTCGCCGAAGCGCGATGCCAGTGTCGTATCGGCCGATCATCGCGACGCGGTTCGGCACCCACTCCTCGGTCAGGAACGCCTCGGTGCGCTCGAGCCAGTAGACGAGCACCGCCCAGAACCCCTGCCCGACGACCTCCTTCGGGGCGTCGAGCCACGCAGGGAGCATGCCGACCGCTCGCTCGTACGCCGCGAGGAACAGTCCCTCCTTGCTGCCGAAATGAAGGAACACGGTTCCCTTCGCGACACCGACCTCTCCGGCGATGTCCTCGATATGTGCCCCGCGGTAGCCGTGCTCGGCGAAGTGGCGCATCGCGACATCCAGGATCAGCTCGCGTTTGCCGGCGGCGTCGCGGGCCTGGTCCGTTCCCATCGATGGGTAACGGTAGCCGAATGGAGGAACGCGGAAAAAGAACCCGAGGGACCTCCGGCTCGCCGGAAGCCGAAGCCTCCAGCCACCGTCAGCCCCTCGGGCTCAAGTGCTCCGAGCAACCTCCGCAGCTGTCTTGGTTTCCTGGCGGTAAACCCTTTCGTTGGGCTTTGGGGCGTCCCGAGCCTCCCCGCCCGCACAGCCAGTTGGCCTTCCCGACCGTACGACCAAGTGCGCCCAGTTCGCCTTACGGCTTTCCCAGGGGTCCCCGCTTCGGTTCCCTGACTCAGCCGCTCCGACTGCTCGGAGCGATGCGAAATGTACTGGCGCGACCCAAAGCGGTCAACCCGACGAACGCGCAGGTCAGAGGTCATATCCGCAGGTAGGGGGGTCGGGAAGAAGAGTGACAAGAACGTGTCCTGGATGGGTCCAACACGCAACGGCGCAGGTCAGCGCGGGGATCGCGCGAGCAGCTCCGCGTACACGTCCGCGATCCCCTCGGCCGTCGCATCCCACGAGAAGCGGATCGAATGAGCGACGGCGGCGCGCCCCATCCGCGTCGCGGTTGCGGTATCTGCGAGGAACGCGAGCAACCGCTCGGCGTGATCGGCCGGGTCGTGCCCTTCGACGAGATGCCCGGTGACGCCGTCGTCGACCGAGTAACGAAGACCGCCGACGGCCGCCGCGATCACGGGCGTGCCGCACGCCTGCGCCTCGAGCGCGACCAGGCCGAACGACTCCGAACGCGACGGGACGAGCAGGCACTCGGCGGCCGCGTAGAAGTCGGGCAGCCGCCGCTGCGGCTGCGGCGGGAAGAACACGACCCTATCCCCCACACCGAGCGCCGACGCGAGCGCCATCAGCCGGGAAACCTCCTCACCGTGACCGCTGCCGCTCGGGCCGCCGACGATCGCCAGCACGATGTCGGCGGTCCGCTCGGGATCACGGGCGACCGCCTCCGCGAGCGCGCGGATCGTGATGTCCGGCCCCTTGTGCGCCTGGAGCCGCCCGACGAACAGCACCAGGCGGACCCCCGTCAGATGCAGGCGCCGGCGCGCCTCGTCGCGGTCGCGCGGGAAGAAGACGTCATGGTCGACACCCGGAGGCACGAGCCGGATGCGGTCCGGGTCGGCGCGGTAGAGGCCCACGAGCTGCGCGGCCTCGGCCGGCGTCGCCGCCATGATGCGGTCGGCCTCGGCGACGACGGCCTCCTCACCGCTGACGCGTTCGCGGGGCTCGACCTCCTCCGAGCGGGCGAGCGAGTAGTTCTTGACCTTGCCAAGCGTGTGGAACGAGGCGACGAGCGGGACGCGCCAGATCTCCTTCGTGCTGCGACCGACCCAGCCGGATAGCCAGTAGTGGGTGTGGACGACGTCGTATCGGACGCCCTCGACGTTCGCCCGGTGCAGGACCCCGCCGAGGAACTCGGGCAGGTATCGCGGGAGCTCCTCCTTGGGGACCGGTCCGCACGGACCGGCCTTGACCTGGACGATCCTCGAGCCCTGGTCGAGCTGCTCGACCTCGCGGACCTCACGCCCTCGGCAGCGCGTGAACACGTCAACCTGCAGGCCGCGCGCCCCGAGCTTCTCCGCGGCCGACCGGATGTATACGTTCATCCCACCCGAATCGCCGATCCCGGGCTGGTCCAGGGGGGAGGTGTGCAGGCTCACGACGGCGACGCGGGGCGTGGTCGTCCCGGCATGGCTCGGCATACGCACGATGGTACGGCAGGCCTCTCGCGATGGTGGTCGCGATCGGCCGGTTCAGTCCCGGCTCAGGTCGAGCTCGACCTCGAGCCGTCCAACCCGGTTCCCACCTCCCGTGACCCATGGAGACACGTACCGGTCGAGCCGACGGAGCGCCTGGGACGGGATCGCGCCGAGCCGGCCGAGCACCGTCAGCATCACCGGCCCGGCCGCGCGCTCCCCACCGTCCTCGACCTTGACGGCGACGCCGAGACCCGAGTCGAGCATCGCCGCACACGCGAGCGCCTCGGCGCCCACCTTCGAGACGATCCCATCGCCCGCCTGCATCAGCTCGGTGTCAAGCCGCCTACGGCCGGCGACCAGGTACGGCTCCTCGCGCATCGCCGAGGTCGCGGAGCGGACGAACGAGGCGAGGTCGCCGAACCGCTCCGGGCGGGACAGCCTGGCGTACAGGGTCGCCATCGCGGCGAGCGGCACGCCATGGACGGGGACGCCGCACCCATCGACGCCGACGAACGGCGTCTCGCATCCCGTGCCCGCGACGACGGCGCGCAGGACGCGTTGCTGGAGCGGGTGCCGCGCACGGAGGTACGTGTCGACGTTCCAGCCGGCGCGCAGGCTCGCGACCGCCATCCCGGCGTGCTTGCCCGAGCAGTTGTGGCGTTCGCGCGTCGGCTCGCGCACCCTCGCCATGGTCGCCGCGTCGAGCGGCCAGCCGGGCGGGTTCCGCAACGCGGATGCGTCGAGCGGCCCGAGCGCGAGGACCCGGCGCATCGCACGCACGTGGACCGTCTCACCGTTGTGCGACGCGCACATGATCGCCGCGTGCCGGGCGTCG